>CAJKSP010000051.1 GCA_905202595.1 uncultured Sutterella sp. | reverse complement strand
GCGGTCACACCCGGCCGTTTTTCTGCGCGTTCTGGAAAAGTCTCTTGTCGAGGTCGGCAAGTTCTGCGTTGGCATCTTTCCATTCCTTGCGGAAGGTCGGTTCCTGGAGCGATTCGCCGAGCATGTCGCGCCAAGTTTTGGTCGCTTTCATATTTTTTCAGAACCCGCAAATCAGAAGTTTCAAAGCCGTCATCTGCCTTAAAAAAACGCTTGCTAGGCATTCGTCAAACGAAGCGGGGGTCTCCATAAATCCGATTAGAGCTGCCTCTTGACTCCGCTTGAACCTGTGCGCTGGATTGAGTCACGCAAGCGAGGATCCGCAACAATAGACGTTGTATGCGGTTTCCGGTATATCGGAATCGACTATATGGTTGTTCGGTAAATAGAAACGATTGATATCGATTGAGTCAAGAAAAACATCCGGAAATCGTTACGATTTATTGCCTAGGCACTTTCTCTCAAGCAGAATTGCTCCCTCTTTGGCGCCTGCTTCAGCCGACGTGCGGTTCGAGCGGGCCCGAACGCTGATCGGCCTCTATATAGCGCTGCGCGCTTTGACGCAAGCGGCGTCAGCAGCTGGATCTGCGTCTTACTTTCAATCTTGAGAGAAATCCCAAATGGAATTTGCACAGCTTACATTGCTCTGCATTGCGGTGCTGCTCCTCATCTTCAAGCCGGAGAAGGAGCGCCTTGCCTGGTGGCTGACGGTCGGCGGCTGGTTCGTCGTCGTCTTCATGTACGTGGGCCACGTTTCGACGGCCATCCTCGGCCAGCTCAATCTCTAAAGGAGCAAGAAGAAGATGGTTGACTACGCTAAGCCTCTCGTCGAAGGCGACATCAAGCGCGCCAAGACCTGGTACGACATTGTCTGCTGGGGCGGCCTCCTCATCGTGCTGCTTCCGGTCGGCATCGCCAACATCATCCTCGGCTACTTCATGGGCGACAGCCCCTGCACGCTCTGCTGGGGTCAGCGCCAGCAGATGGCCTGCATCGGCGTCGTGGCGCTCTTCATGGTGCGCTACGGCTTCAAGCCCAAGTACCTCGCCATGATGCTCGTCATGGCGGCCTGCGGCCTCTATTCCTCCTTCCGCCATCTCGGCAATCACGCCTGGCGCGACGTCGGTCAGGGCTTCGGCCTCGACATCTTCGGCCTTCACACCCAGTTCTGGGCTGAGGTCGTCTTCTGGTGCGTCGTGATGCTCTTCGGCCTGGCGACGTTCTTTGCGCCGCGCTTTGATGCGCTCATCGCCGAGCTCAAGGGCCGTCCGTGGCGTCCGATGACGGGCTTCATGAAGGTTGCCTTCGGCATCGTCGCCTTCATCGTCGGCTCGAACGCCTTCCAGGCGCTCTGGTCCACCGGCGTTCCGCCCAACTGGGGCCAGGGCGATCCGTACCGCTTCTCCTGGGATCCGAAGTACGTCCATTGGGACGACGGCTCCTGGAAGGGCATGTGGAGCGGCATCAACTTCCTCGGCAACTTCAACGTGAAGGATCCGGACTTCGCCTACAAGCCCAATGCGGAAAAGCTCGGCATTGCGTTCGATCATGACGCGAAGAATGCGCCGATGGCGCTTACGGGCTCGCTTGCCGTCGCGAATTCTCGCGAAGTAAAGGGCATCAGCGCCAAGCTCAATACGCTCTCGAAGATCCGCGGCGAATACGTCGTGACCTCGAAGTACGACTTCTGGTTCCTCAATGACGAGCTCTCGCCCGCCGTGCACGCGGCGATGGATCCGTGGTTCTCGACGAACGTTCTCGACATCGTCGGCGCTGCGGCCGGCGAAGGCGATTCCGTCGTGCTCATGGGCATGAACAAGTCGCTGCTGCGCGTTCGCAAGAATCCGAACGGCGACGACGTCAAGAACTGGCCGAACTTCACGGCCGGCCGCACGGAAGTCGAAGCCGTCGGCGGCGGCTTCGGCCGCGCCCGCGTCGGCAGCCCGCGCGCCCGCTTCAGCTACGTCGGCTCGCTCGCTTCGGACGAGAAGTACATCTATCTCGCCACGCTGCCTGACAACCGCAACCACAAGAAGTTCGTCGTCATGAAGGCCCTGCAGAAGGACTGGCTCCTTTCGGGCGAATTCGAGCCGGCTGCCAAGCTCAAGGACGGCCGTTCGCTCGGCGAGCTCTACGTCACGGGCATGGTCAAGGAAGGCGGCAAGCTCTGGATGGCTTCCAAGAACTACAACGTCATCTTCTCGATCGACCTCGCAACGGAATCCGTTGCCGATGTCTTCGGCCTGCCGGCGGATCTGAAGGACGTTCGCGGCCTCGTGAAGGACGGCGATCAGTTCGAAGTGATCGACGGCAACCGCATCGTGACGCTCAAGCCTGCCGCTTGATGCGCTACGAACGGATGAATTCGCCTGACGCCGTTTGACGCGGCGGATTCCAAAAGCCCTGCTGCGGCTCTGCGCTGCGGCAGGGCTTCGCTTTTTCTGGGATTCTGCCGGACGCGCAGGCATTTCCAGCCTTCCGGCTCTGCGCCGATCTGCTACATTCTCCAAATGCTTTCCAAGAAGATAAATCGTCCGGCCGCTGCCAGCCGCAGCGCCGGAACTCCATCGCCGCGCGGCGCGGATCCCTTGAACGACCTGCAGGACTTCGTGGATTCGCTCCAAGAGGAGTGGCTTGCCGAAGATCCCAAGCTCCCAGCGCAGGGACTGCCGGTCGTCGCTCGGCTTGTGCGCCTCGGCTACTACATCGCCCGCCGCGTAGATGCCAATTTCGAACGCTTCAATCTTTCGCGCGGCGAATTTGAAGTGCTCGCCGTTCTCGTGCGCAATCCTGAGCTCAACATCACGCCCAAGATTCTGCAGACGAAGATTCTCATTACGTCCGGCGGCCTTTCGAACCGCATCCGCCGTCTGGAGGAGAAGGGCCTCGTCACGCGCACGCCGGATCCGATAGACCGGCGCGGCGTCATTCTCAAGGCGACCCCCGAAGGGCGGGAGCTCACTCTCAAAGCCGTCACGAGCCATATGCAGGTTGAAAACGACTTTATGAAGGGCATGCCCGAAGAGAAGCAGCGCGAGCTCGCGCAGCTTTTGAAGGAGCTCATTCTCTCGCAGCAGGGCGCGCTCAATCGCGACGGCCTGCGCTAAACCCAAAGCCCTAGTGCAAGCAGCCCGAGCAGCAGTTTGCCGGCATGAGCCGGCGCCTGCAGCCGGGCTTTTTTTCGCTTGGGCGATGGCTTTTTCAAGCGGCTTTTCACAGCAACGGCGGCCGATGCCGTCAATGCCGACATGACCCTTGCTATCGGCTGAAGCCCGCTGTCAAAGCTTCCGGAAGGAGAGATTTTTCAAGCAAGATACAAATTGTTGCATTTGTCTGGACTGCCGCTTTTGGCAAGGGTTCAATGGCGCGGACCTGCTGGCTGCAAGCCGCTTGGCGATAGGGAATTTCAGCTGCCGCTTTAGGGAGATTCCGGTAGAGACGGCTTCCTGCCGCTTCGAGAAAAAGGGCGCAGCGCGACAGTCTGCGAAGAACTAGTTCTATGAAAGCGATAGAAAGCGCCTGAGAATAGGAGAGCACCTGCTTCAGAATTAGGACGGCACAGGCTTTGCTGCCGGGGGAAGCCTTGAGATGGCGTTTGAAGCGGACAGCGTCTTCTGTCGTCGAAGAGCTGTCTTCATAGGGATCATTTAATGATCTTAATCGGTTCTCTCCGAACGGGCCGGAGAGCCAGAAATCTCGGCCGCGTAGGGCAATTGAGCCGAACAGACGGTTTGCGTTTTGTCAGCGCTCCGCTATAGTAATCCCCGCCTATCAACCAAGCCCCTAAGGGGCTTTTATCAGGAGCAGACTTCTATGAACAAGTCCGAACTCATCGCCGCCATCGCTGAGAAGGCTGAGGTCTCCAAGGCCGAAGCCGGCCGCGTCCTCATGGCTTTCAGCGACACGGTCACTGAAGCCCTTGCCAAGGGTGAAAGCGTTCAGATCATCGGCTTCGGCACGTTCGAAGTGTCCGAGTACGGCGCCCGCACCGGCCGCAATCCTGCCACCGGCAAGACGATCCAGATCCCGGCTGGCAAGCGTCCGAAGTTCACGGCCGGCGCTTCTCTCAAGAAGGCGGTGAACGGCGACTGATTCGCGCTTCAGAAGCGGCTCAGACACGAAAAAGCACGGAGCGGCATGATGCCTTCCGTGCTTTTTTTCATGACTGGCTTCGGGACAGGCGGCTGATGCGTCTGCCTTCGAGCGAGCGCTCAACGCCAGAAGATGTCGTTTTCGTCAAGCGCCTGCAGCGGTGCGGCAAGCGTGCCGTCGGGCTCTGCGCGCAAAGCGTTGCGCATGAGCGGCGGCACCCAGCAGAGGTCCTTCACCGGCTCGCCCGAGTCTTCGAAGACGAGCCGCGCCCAGCCATCGGGCGCATCTTTCGTGCGGCCTTCAAAGCCCGGCGTGCGAGTGTCCTCAAAGCCTGGGCGGATTTCTGCATCATAGAGGCCGTGCTGCGCCAGGATGCGAGCGGCGGCCTCCGGATCGTCAGACTTGACCTGCACCTTGGCGAGCCAGCGCACTTCAACCTCGGCAGGCTTCTCCGGCGTGGGATCGTCGAAGCAGTGTTCCGTCCAGGAAACGGGGAAGGCGCCGATCACAGGCCCCCAAGGCGTCGGCAGCTCGTTCACCATGAGGCCGAAGACTGTGCGTCCGCTTTTAAGCACCGGCAGCGGCAGATCGAGCCGCTGAATGAGCGGCGCATCCTTCACGGCTTCTGCAAATTCAGCCGGCGTGATGCACGGCAGTTCTTCTTCTTTGCTCATGACTGTTCTGGCATCCGGACGTCTTGCGGCCGCAGGACCGCGTCGGAGCCTCTCCTTGCGGCCGGGCTCCCGGCAGGAAGCCGCAGCAAAAAAATGGGCGAAGCTTGCGCGCTCCGCCCGAGTAAAAGTGACCAAGCAGGACAGGAGCCCCCGTCCCTATGCCTTTTACTTTACTCGGGCGATGAAGCGCAGATCGTTAGAAAAAGCAAGCGCAGGCGGTCAAAATGCAAGCGTCTGTTGCAGGGCTGTCCGCCGGGCCACAGAATGCTCGGATTTTATTGAGCGAGCGCGGTGCGGATGTCGCCCGAAAGCGTGCGCATCCACTTGTTGATGTTGCGGTGGCCGCAGACGGCGTTTTCGCCGCAGGGCTTCTCGTCGAGGCCTCGGCTCGACACATACTCGACGGCAAAGCCTTCAGCGCTGTATTTGACGTCGAAGATCGCTTCAAACTTCATGGCCTTCGCTGAATTCGGATAGGCGAGGCGCATGACGCCGGGCTTGTCGGAAACGATGCGGAAGCGCCGATCGACGGCGGCGGTGCGGATGGCATTGCGCATGGCGCTCGCGCTCGGGGCGCTGGCCTGCTGCTGAGGCACATTGGTGATGACCGTGGCCCCGCAGCCGAGGAGGAGCATGCTCGATGCCGCAGCGGCGAGGAGGAGACTGAGCTTCTTCATGGTGGAGACGGACTCGCTGAGTAAGAAGGTGGCAAAAAGAGGCAGCGCCGTGCAGGACGCTGCCGAAAGGGCATTGTAGCCGCGGCGCCCGGCAGCATCCGCTGCTCTGCGGCGCTTTCTTCATCGGTCAGCCGGCTGAGGCTTCGACGGCGCGGACAAGCGATGCCCATTTGGGCCGTTCGGCGGCGATGAAGGCCGAGAAGTCGGCTCGGCGCCCTGTACCCGGTTCCGCGCCCTTGCGGGCAAGTCCCGCTCGAACGTCAGGCTCGGCCAGCATGTCGGCGAGCGCCTCGGAAAGCGCATCAAGCACTGCTTCTGGCGTGCCGAGCGGCGCGGCGATGCCGTCCCAGGCAGAAAGCTCAAAGCCTGAAAGTCCGCCTTCTTCAAAGGTAGGCACGTCGGGCGCTACGGCAAGTCTTGCCTTCGAGGCGGCGCCGAGCGCCTTGAGCTTGCCCGAGGCAATGTGTCCGATCACGTTGGGCGCAACGTCGATCATGAAGGGAATGCGGCCGGCGAGCACGTCGAGAATCGCTGCGGCGCCGCCTTTATAGGGCACATGCGCGAGCTTGAGGCCGGCGCGCTCAGCAAAGAAGAGCCCGGCAAGATGGCTCGTGGTGCCGCTTCCCGAAGAGGCGAAGTTCACGGCGCCGGGGCGGTCTTTGGCGTAGGCAATGAGGCTTGGCAGATCGGAGACGCCTGGGAGGGCGTCTGGGTTGAGCACGCCGATGAGGCCGATGGACGAAAGCTGCCCAACGGGTGCGAGCGATGCAGCCGCGTCAAAGTTGGCGGATCGGTAAAGCAGCGGGTTGACGCAGAGGATGCCGTTTGTCACGTAGGCGAGCGTCTGGCCGTCGGGCTTGGCCGCTGAGGAGGCTTTTGCGCCGATGGTGCCGCCGGCGCCCGGACGGTTGTCGATCCATACTTTTCGGCCTAAGCGCCGAGAGAGGTGTTCAGCCGCAAAGCGGGCGAGCACATCGCCGCCGCCGCCGGGCGGAAACGGGACGACCAGTCGGAGGGGCGAGCGGCTTGCCTTCTGCGCCCATGCAGAGGCAGAGAAAAATCCGGAGCCTGCGAAGCAGGCGGCGCCAAGCGGCAGCATGGCGGCGAAGCGTCGTCGTGAAATCATGATGGAGCGGATTCTCTAGTGAGGTTGAATGGCGCTTGAAACGCCGGCTTCCCGAACCGCCGGCCGCTGCATTGAGCCGCAGCGCCGACAGGGATGAAGGAAGCTGGCGGATAGCGGGATGCATGAAGTGTATACAGCTTTTCCATCCGGCGAAAGCGCATGCGCTGCTTCTTTGAAATGCGGCGCCGAATGGGCGCAGCCTCCGCTCAAGAAGGCGTCTGGCCGACGCTCGGCCTATTCGGGCGATTATGAGATTAAGACAAACTACCTACGTACGCCTTTTTGCTTGAATGTCTCCGCCCCGCAGCGCCGGGCTCCGCCGAGCTCGATTCTGAGGGGTGATTGCTTTTATCGAAAGGAGGCTTAAATGACCATCAATCAAAGCCGGAGATCTCTTTTGAAGGCGGCGCCTCTCGCTGGACTGGCAGCGCTTCCTGCTGCGCGGGCGACCGCAAAGGAATTCACGCCTAGCCTGCATTGGGATGAGACGACCGATGTACTTGTCATCGGCTTCGGCGGCGCAGGCGCTGTGACGGCCGTTACGGCCGCAGACCTCGGCAAGAAGGTTCTCATTGTCGAGAAGATGCCTGCGCCGGGCGGCAATACCGCCGTGTCGGCCGGCGGCTTCATGTGCCCGGACGACATCGGCAAGGCGCTTGCGTATCTCAAAGGCACCTTTTCCTATTGCGAAGCCGACATGGACGAGAAGCTCGTCGAGCTTTTCGCCAAGCGCTCGTTTGATCTCAACCGCTTCATCAAGAAGCTCGATCCTGAAGCCGGCACGTTCGTCTACGGCTATGCGGGCTTCAAGAACCTTGAGGGCGCGGATGTCATCAAGCGCTATCGCGTAAAGCGCAAGAAGAATGCGCCGAGGCGCGGCGCCGGCGACTGCCTCTTTGATGTTCTGCAGCAGGCGGTTGCGAAGCGCAGCATTCCCGTTTGGCTTGAAGCGCCGGCCGTGAGCCTCATCAAGCGCGGCGACGAGGTGCTCGGCGCCGTCGTCCGCCGCGGCGGCAAGGAAGTGAACGTGCGCGCCAATCTCGGCGTCGTTCTCTGCACGGGCGGCTATGAGTTCGACAAGGAAAGCCTGATGAACTTCACGATGGGGCGCAACATTCTTGCGCTAGGCAATCCGGGCAACACCGGCGACGGCCTGCGGCTCGCGCAGTCTGCCGGTGCGAAGCTCTGGCACATGCAGGCGTATTCGTGCTGCCTCGGCGTGAAGTTCCCGGGGCTCCAGACGGCTGTTTCGCCGTCGGTCAAGGGCGCGGGCTACATCTGGGTGGATCAGGACGGCCGGCGCTTTGCCAACGAGCTCACGGACGGCCACTGCCAGCTCTATGTCGTGCAGCAGTTTGACTCCATCAACCACCGCTATCCGCGCATTCCGAGCTATCTCATCTTCGATCAGGCGACGCTTAATCAGGGACCGCTCGGCAGCAGCCTCGGCTCCGGCTACGCCATCAACCGCGAGAATCACCGCTGGACGAACGATCTGGCTGAAGAAATCAAGCTCGGCGTCATCCGCAAGGCCGACACCATCGGCCAGCTCGCTGAGGCGATCGGCGTGCCGGCGAAGAATCTCGAAGAGACTGTGGCCAAGTGGAATGCCGACATCAAGGCCGGAAAGGACACGCTCTTCGGCCGCGAAATCAAGGCAAAGGCCCGCTCCTATGCCTTTGATGCGCCGCTGCGCTCTGCGCCTATTGAAAAGGGACCTTTCTATGCCATGGCGCAGTATCCGACGCTCGTCAATACCCAGGGCGGTCCGCGCAAGAATGAAAAGGCCCAGGTGCTCAACGCCCTGAATCAGCCGATTCCGCGTCTTTATGCCGCGGGCGAGCTCGGCTCGATGTGGGGCCCGGTCTATCAAGGCGCCTGCAACAATGCCGAGTCGCTCGTCTTCGGCCAGGTGGCAGGCGAAAGCGTTGCATCGGAAAAGCCTTGGTCCTAGCGCCTTCTTGAGGGCGGGAGCAGGGCTGCCGCTCTCCACATTCCGAATAGGCGCAAAAAAGCCGCCGAATCCTTTGGGATCCGGCGGCAGCTCGCTGAGGAGAAAAGACTTTTTCTGCTGCGGCCAGGCGCTTGGGCGCCTGGCCGCTTCTGCGCTTCAGAGCGCTCGTCAGCGCACCGAGGCAATGGGAATGACCCGAGGGCCCTTGCCCGCATCGCGGCGTGCAAAGCGCTTCAGCGCGAAGTACATGAGGCAGAGCGCTGCAAGGCATGCGGCGATGGCAGTGGCGGCATAGACCGGATTGGCAGCGAAGTTCGCCGCTTGATAGAAGATCGTTGCAGCCGAGTAGCCGAGCACCGTCGTCCAAGCGCAGGCAAAGAGGGTCCAGGCAGGGCCGACTTCGCGGTAGACCGCCGCAATGGCGGCGCAGCAGGGCATGTAAAGAAGCACGAGCAGCAGGTAGGCGAAGGCGGCGGAGCTCGAGCCGAAGAGGGTCTTGATCGTCGCAACCGTGCCGACCGTCACGCCCTGCTCTTCTGCGGCGGCCGCTTCGTCTTCGAGGTCGCCCACAGAAATGCCGAGCGGATCGGCGAGGGCGCCGCCAAGCTCGACGAGATTGTCGCGCACGGCGCCGACGGCTTCGCTCAGCTTCCCCGTGAGAGAGAAGCCTTCATCGGCTTCAGCATCTGCCGGCGCAGCGGCCTCAGGAGCGCCTTCGGAAGGCGGCGCCGACTCGGCGGCGCTCTTCTGAGCGAGCGCGTCATAGAGCGAATTGAGCGTGCCGACCACTGCTTCCTTGGCGAAGATGCCCGTGAAGACGCCGACGGCGGCCGGCCAGTTCTCTTCCTCAACGCCAAGCGGATGCAGAACCGGGACGATCGTGCGGCCGACTTCCGCAAGCACGGACTTGTCGTTGTCTTCGTTGCCGAAGCTGCCGTCAGTGCCGAGCGAATTGAAGAACGAAAGGCAGGCGACGATGACGACGATCACCTTGCCCGCGCGGAAGACGAAGCTCTTCACGCGGTCCCACGTGCGGATCATCACGCCCTTGAAGGTCGGGATGTGGTACGGCGGAATCTCCATGACGAAGGCTGAAGCTGCGCCCGGAAGCGCCGTGCGCTTGAGGAGGAAGCCTGTGAGGATCGCTGCGGCGATGCCGATGAGATAGAGCCCGAAGACGACGTTCTGGCCGTTCGCCGGCCAGAAGGCCGTGGCAAAGAGAACGTAGACCGGCAGGCGGGCGCCGCAGCTCATGAAGGGCGACATCATGACGGTGATGATGCGGTCGCTGGCGCGGTCCATCGTGCGGGTGGCCATGATGGCAGGCACGTTGCACCCGAAGCCTACGATGAGCGGCACAAAGGCCTTGCCCGGCAGGCCGAGCGCGCGCATGAGGCGGTCCATCACAAAGGCCGCGCGCGCCATGTAGCCGGAGTCTTCCAGAACGGCGAGGAAGAGATAGAGGAAGAAGATGACCGGAATGAAGGTCGAGACCGTCTGCAGGCCGCCGCCCACGCCGTTGGCGAGGAAGACTCGGAGCCATTCAGGGCATCCGATCGATTCGAGGAGCTGCCCGAGGCCGTCGACGAGCACGCCGCCCACAAAGATGTCGAAGAAGTCGATGAAGGCGCTGCCGAGATTCTGCGTGAAGAGGAACATCACGTACATCACGGCGAGAAAGATCGGCAGGCCGAGCCAGCGGTTGAGGACGATGCGGTCGATCTTGTCGGTCATCGTGGCGGAGACTTCGCCCTGCCGGCTGATGCAGGCTTCAGCGATTCGGCCCACGATTTCGTAGCGGGCGCTGGCGATGGCGAGATCGAGGTCGCCGTCGAATTCGCGGTCAAGCGCGCTCACAATCGCTTCGACTGCAGCCAGATCGACGCCGTCGAGCTTCTCTTCAATGCCCGGCGCCTTTTCGAGAAGCTGACCCGTCATCCAGGATGCGTGGGGCACGCCCGCTTCCTCAATCAGGCCTTCGAGCTTTTTCATGGCGCTTTCGATGCGAGGCTCAAAAGCGGTCTGCAAGGGCGGCACCGTCGGATGCTCGAGGAAGCGGACGAGCTCGTCCTTCAATTCCTTGATGCCGGCATCGCGGTTTGCAACGAGGCCGACGACGGGACAGCCCAGGGCTTCGGAAAGTTTCTTGAGGTCGATGGAAAGCTTGTGCTGCTTCGCAATGTCAAGCATGTTGACGACGACAAGCATCGGCACGCGCATTTCGACGAGCTGCGATGTGAGGTAGAGGTTGCGCTCGAGGTTGGAGGCATCAACGATGTTGATGACGGCCTCTGCTTCCCCGGTGAGAATGTAGTCGCGCGCAACGCGCTCGTCTTCGCCGGAGGATGACGAGGGCGTGATCGAATAGATGCCCGGCAGGTCGACGAGCTCGATCGCGTGGCCGGCGTGGGAAAAGCGGCCGGTCTTCTTTTCGACGGTCACGCCCGGCCAGTTGCCGACGCGCTGCTTGGAGCCGGTGAGGGCGTTGAAAAGCGTGGTCTTTCCGCAGTTGGGATTGCCGACCACGCAGACGATGCGTTCTGCCATGTTGTTTTCTTCCTGTTCCTTGAAAGTTGTCATTCAGGATCTTTGCGGTCCGGAAGCTGCCGGCGGGGCGCTGCAGAGGCGCTGCGCCGGCAGAAGCAATGTCATGCTTGCGATGGTTGAAAAATGCAGAGGAAAAAGCGTGTTGAGGCGGGGGCGCCTTTTTTAGTCCGACGTGCGGCGCGCATCAGCCGAGGCGCTCCACCGTCATGATTTCAGCTTCGTCGCGCCGCACGCTGATGCAGCTGCCGCGGACGCGGATTTCGATCGGATCGCCGAGCGGAGCGATGCGAATCACTTCAAATGCGGCGCCCGGAGTGGCGCCGAGCATCACCAGGCGCCGCCGGTATTCCGGATGCGTCTTTGCCAAGCCTGCAATTCGGCCTTTGGCGCCGACGGGGAGGTCTTTAAGCTGCATGAATGAAGGTCCTCGAGAGAAGGAGTGCGAGAGGCGGGTCGGACGGCGTAGCGCTTCAAAAAAATGAGTGAATCAGGCAAAAATGTCGAAGCTCATCTGAGAAGCGGAAAACGCCGGGAGCCGTTGAAGTTAGAAAACGTAGATCGCGCGGGCGGCGTCTCGGCTGAGCGCGATGCGGCCGTCGCCTACGCCGACGAGAAGCGGTCCGCCGTCTGAGGCGGCGGCGCCTTCAAGCACGCGGACAGCGCTTCCGGCGCGAAGTCCGAGCTCGCGCAGGCGATCGGCTTCAGCCGTGGGGAGCTTGAGCTTGGCGACGGTGGCGTTCTCCCGAGCTGCGAGTTCAGCCAGGGATCGAATAGTTTTGCGGGTCGGCATAAAGGCGTTCCTGGGATCAAGTTGTTTTCCGCAAATGCTAACGAGAAAGATTCTCGTTAGCAATAGTCAAAAATCTTCACATCGCACTTGTCGATGTCGCTGGCTTCTGCTTCTGCTTGGCGGTTCTGATTTAGCTCAAATAGATGAGAATGATTTACATTCGTAGTTGCGAAGCAACATGATGAGGCACTTTAAAAAACCGAAATATCAAAGGGTTTGATCTGATTTCCGTGAAAAATTTGAGCGGATGATGTTGAAGGTCTTGCCAAAGCGCCAATCTGTAAACCATATAATTTGATTACAAATATGAAAACGAGAATCGTTCTCGTTCATATGAAAGACCATTCCAGTCCGAAGCGGAAAGCTTCGGCCATTCCAAGCAGGACAACAAGATCATGATGAAGAAATCTTCGGCGGCGCTCGCTGTCATCGCCGTTCTCTCCACCGCTGCCGCTGCAGGCGAAGTTGCGCTTTACGGCACGATTGACACGAGCTTGCTCTATACGCACGAGAAGGAGTCAGGCGCAGAAAGCAAAAATCATTTCGGCATGGCTTCGGGCTTCAATACGGCGTCAGTCTTCGGACTGGAGGGGACGGAGCAGATCGGAAGCGGCGCCGTGAGCTTCCGCCTTGAGAATTCATTCAATTCGGACGACGGCGCGTTCGCTGGCGACGATACGAAGAGCGGCTCCAAGCGCCTTTTTGACAAAGAAGCGCAGCTGACCGTCTCAGGTGCATGGGGCGCTCTGTCATTCGGCCGCATGGGCACCTTCACGGCCGGAGAAGGCACGTACGACCTCTTTCTCGCGAACGCCGATGCCATGGACGGCGGCTACGGCGACTATGTAGGCGCCGGCTACTGGGCGGCTTCCGGCGGCATTTACGACAATACGGTGACTTATCGGTCGCCGGAATTCGGCGGCGTCACGTTCTATGCGCAGTATTCCTTCGGCACGGATTCGGACGATGCCCGCCGCTCCCGAAGCAAGAATCGCTATGCAGCGGCTGCCGCTACGTTTTCGAGCGGCAATCTCTCGACGGTGCTCGTCGTTGACACGCTCATGAAGAGCCGCGCCAACGAGGCGGGCTATGCCAAGGATCTCGATGACGCCGTATCGGTGAGCCTCGGCGGCAGCTACGACTTCGGCGCGGTGAAGCCTTTCATTGCCGTGCAGTACGGCAAGCATCAGAACGGCTTCGGGGCCTTTGACGCCTCGGAGGATCATGCAGCCGGCAACTTCGACGGCTGGGTCGGGCACGTCGGCGCGGCGATTCCGGCTTTCGGCGGCGAGCTGCAGCTCTCGGTCTACTACGTTGATGCGGACGGCCATGTCGTCAGCGGCGCAACGGGCAAGGACGACGGCGCCAAGATCGACATCAAGACGTGGGGCGCCGCGGCGATGCAGACCTACGAGCTCTCGAAGCGCACGAGCCTTTACGGCGGCGTGGGCTACATGAAGCGCGAGCTCGAAAGCGGGGAAGCCGGCGAACGCAAGAGCGAAGCGTCGAAGGGCTTCCAGGCGGGCTTCGGCATGATTCACCGCTTCTAAGGCTCAGACTATCGGGGATCGAACGCCAGAGCGCTTGCTCCGCGCTGCTTTCAGGGCGGCGTGCTTTCTGCCTGTCCCTCCCTTGCAGACTAAGCGCGCCGCCTTGATTCAAGAGGCGCTATCCAAGACCGTCCGCAGGACGGTCTTTTTTTATCAAAAGGGCCGTAAAACCTCTTCCTTCAGGAGGAGGATATAAGGCCCATC
>CAJKSP010000050.1 GCA_905202595.1 uncultured Sutterella sp. | reverse complement strand
TTTTACGAAGTGTGTGGAGGCATCGGTCGCTTTTCACCAACTTTGACTAAGAACCTTTTTTTCCCCCTGCAGCCGCAGGGTCAATGCGCCGCGCCCCAGTTCGGGCCTTCGCCCACTTCTGCGAGCAGCGGCACGGAGAGCGATGCAACGCCGGCCATCAGCTTCGGGAGCATCGCCTTCACGCGGGGCGCCTCCGCTTCCGGCGCCTCGATCACCAGCTCGTCATGCACCTGCAGCAGCATGCGCGCCTCGAGCTTTTCTTCGGCAAGCCACCGATCCACGGCGATCATGGCCATCTTGATCAAGTCGGCAGCCGTGCCCTGCATGGGCGCATTGATGGCCGCCCGTTCAGCTGCCATGCGAATCGTGCGCCGGCCGCTGCGGATGTCCGGCAGCCACAGCCGCCGGCCGAACCAGGTTTCAACATAGCCCTGGCGCTCGGCGAGCTCGCGCGTCTCGTCCATGTAGCGGCGCACGCCGGGGAAGCGGCGGAAATACTCGTCTACGTAGGCAGACGCCACCTTGCGGTCTATGCCGAGCTGCTGCGCAAGGCCGAAGGCGCTCATGCCGTAGATGAGGCCGAAGTTGATCACCTTCGCCATGCGGCGCTGATCAGGCGTGACGTCGGCAAGCGGCACGCCGAAAACTTCGGAGGCCGTCGAGCGATGCACGTCCTCTCCCTTGGCAAAGGCGGCCAGCAGTCCCGCATCCTGCGAAAGATGCGCCATGATTCGAAGCTCGATCTGCGAATAGTCCGCATCGACGATCACCCAGCCCGGGCGCGCTTCGAAGGCTTCGCGAATGCGGCGGCCCTCAGGCGTGCGCGCCGGAATGTTCTGCAGATTGGGCTCGGCGCTGGCGAGTCGTCCCGTCACCGCCGTCGCCTGCCCGAACGTCGTGCGGATCCGGCCGTCGGCGTCAACCATCTTCGGGAGCTTCTCGAGATAAGTGCTGCGAAGCTTCGTCAGGCGCCGATACTCCAGAATGATCTTGGGGAGCGGATAGTCGAGCGCGAGCTCCGAGAGCACCTCTTCGTCCGTGGAAGGCGCGCCGCTCGCCGTCTTCTTCACGACCGGAATGCCCTGCTCCTCAAAGAGAATCTGAGCGAGCTGCTTGGGGCTCGACATGTTGAAGGCGCGTCCGGCCGCTGCGGCCGCATCGGTCTCAAGCTGCTTCACCTCGATCTCAAGCTCCTTCGATTCTTCGAGGAGAAGCGTCGAATTGAGAAGCACGCCCGTGCGCTCCATGCGGAAGAGCACCGGCAGAAGCGGACGCTCAATCTCGTAGTAGATCCGCTTGAGCTTCTCGTCGCTCCAAAGCTTTTCGCGCATGACGGACGAAAGCGCGCGTACGGCTGCTGCCTCTTCGGCAAGCAGCGCCTCCACGGCCGCTCGATCTGCTTCGCGCCACGAAAGGCGCTTGGCGCCCTTGCCGAGCACGGCGTCTCGGGTCGGAAGCCGACGTCCGAGCATGCGCGCAGCCAGCCGGGGAAGCTCGTGCCCTAAATGCGCTTCGAGCACGTAGTCCATGAGCATCGTGTCGTCGACTGCTCCGCCCACTGCGGCGCCGGCGGCCGCCAGCGCGTGCAGAGAAGCCTTCGCATCATGAAAGGCTTTGGGCGCATCGGAGGCAAGCCAAGGACCGAGCGCGGAGAAAAGATCCGCCGCCGGCAGGCTCTCGTCAGCGAGCAGCACATAGACGTCCTTGGGCGTAAGCGCCAGCGCGATGCCCTCGACGCAGGCGCTTCGCGCCTCATGGCCGTCCCAAAGAAGCGAAATGCCGACCGGCTCTTCGCGAGGCGCCTCAAGCGCCGGAAGGAGCGCCGCGAGCTCGATGAGGGACGACGGGGCCTCATAGGGAATCGCGTCGGGATTTTCTGCCGCAAAAGGCATGTCCGTCGGAATGTCCTGAAGGGCGGAAGCGGCTTCTGCGGGAGCCGCCGCAAGCGGCGCGGCGGGCGAGGCGGCTGCAGCTGGCTTTTCCGGCACGGCCGCAGGCGCGTCGCCGAACAGGTCGCCCTGCTCAGGCGCGCTCTGCGCAGCGCGGCCGACGAGCGCCGCCTGGACGTCCTTCATTGAAGGCGCGGCCGACGCGGCGCCGCGCGATCCCGCGGGCGCTGCGCGCAAGAGCGTTGCAAGCCCCATCTCCCAGCGAAGCGCAAAGCTGTTGAGCGCAGCTAGATCCGGCGTGCCGAAGACGAGCGTCTCGACTGAATCGACGCCCGGAATGACGGCATCGCGCTTGATCGTCACGAGCTCGCGTCCGAGCGGGAGATGAGCAAGTCCCGCCCGCAGGTTTTCTCCCGCCTTGCCTTTGACGTCGCCGGCGTGCTCGACGACGCCGTCGAGCGATCCGTAGGCTTCGATCCACTTGGCCGCCGTCTTCGGTCCGCACCCCTTGATGCCCGGCACGTTGTCGACCTTGTCGCCCATGAGCGCCAAGTAGTCGATCATGCGCTCAGGCGGCACGCCGTACTTCTCGATCACGCCCTCGCGGTCATAGAACTTCTTGTTCATCGTGTTGAGAAGCACAACGCGCTCATTGACGAGCTGCGCCAGATCCTTGTCTCCCGTAGCAATGACGGAATCCCAGCCGAGCGCCTCCGCCTGCGCCGACAGCGTGCCGATGACGTCGTCAGCTTCAATGCCGGGCACGATCACAAGCGGCCAGCCGAGCAGCCGCACCGCCTCCTGCAGCGGCGCAATCTGCGGCCGGAGCTCTTCGGGCATGGGCGGACGCTGCGCCTTGTATTCAGGAAAGAGCTCATGCCGGAAGGTTTTCCCCGGCGCATCGAAGACCACTGCCGCGTGATCAGCCTTGGCGAGCCCCGCCACATGGCCGAGCATGCCGAGAAAGCCTTTGAGAGCGCCCGTCGGCTCGCCCGCCGCTGTGGTGAGCGCCGGCATGGCATGAAAGGCGCGGAAGAGATAGTTGGAGCCGTCAATGAGAAGAATCTTGGACATGAGCGGATGGCGCAGAAGAACTGATGAAGCCTTGGACGGAAGCGGTGCCGAGTCGAAGCCGCCAGCAAAGAAGCAGGTCTCGCCTCAGCGGGGCAGCTTGGTTTTCAAGCGGCCTCTTCTCGGCCAAGCATGGCACAATAGCATTGTGGAAGGCCTCTCGGCGCAGCGCACCTCTGCGCCCGAGCCGACAATGCCGGCTCGGCCTCGCGCGCGGCCGAATTTTCAGGATTCATCCATGTTCAAGACAAAAATCGCTGCCCTAGCCGCTGCAACGGCTCTCCTCGCGTCCAACGCCCTCTGCGCCGCGCCGAATGACGTGCCGCCGCCTCCGCCTTACGCGGGAGACGCAGAAATGGCTCCCGGAACCCGTGCGCCGCAGCCGGCCCGCCGCATCGAGCCCAAGGCGCCCGATGAAGGCATGTCGCTCGCGCCGACCGAGGCCGACATGGCGAAGGCGCGCGCCGACCGCGAGCGCGGCATCAAGCCCAAGCGGGAAAGCAAGCGCACGCAGATCGAAACCGTCCGCGACCAGAACAACCGCGTCAAGGGCTATGTCGTAACGCCGGGATCGACGCAGATTCCCTATACGATCGAAAACCGCTCCGAGCGGCCGATCGACACGACGCCTGGCGGCAATCCGAGCGGCACGCTCGGCACGCCCAAGTTCATTGAATTCGGCTGGTAGCCTACCGAACAGCCTTCGCAGAAGGCTTCTTTGAGGGCAAGCACGGCGCTTGACCGCAGAACCTGCGGTCAAGCGCCTGCTTCTTTTGGAAAGCGACTTTTGCAGAGCGCACTGCTTGCCCGCCGCATCCCGTATCATCAACGGCTCCGAATGCGCCTTCTTCGCGCACCGACTCTTCTTTCAGTCCCGCCGTCCTCTTCCGACATGGCCAAGCCTACTTTCTCCGCCGGCCTCGGCTGGTTCAAGGAATCCCTGCACGCGCTGCGCCGCCAGCCGATCGCGCTCACGGGCGTCGTCGTCTTTTCGCTGCTTGTGAGCGGACTCCTTTCATCCGTGCCCTTTCTCGGCATGCTCCTTGCCAGCCTCTGGATGCCCTATTCAACCATCCTCACGGCGACGGCGGCCCGAGACGCGCTCGCCGGCCGGCCGCCTCAGTACGCCGCGCTCATTGCGGCGCTTCGAGACCAAGCCGCGCGCCCTGCGCTCGCCGGCATCGGCCTGCTCGCAGCCGTCTGGGTGGAAGCGGACATCTTCGTCTTTGAAATGCTTGGCCGCGAAGAGCTCTCCCAGTGGAAGATCACAGCCGAGGGCATCGACTTCGCCTCGATCTACAGCCACTTCCCGACGAGCGCCGCCGCAGCCGCTTTTGCGCTCTACATCCCGCTCCTGCTGCTCACCGCCTTTTCGCCGCTCCTTGTCTTCTACGGCCGCCAGCGCTTCGGGAAGAGCCTCTTTTATTCCTTCTTCGGAACGCTGCGCTCGCTCGCGCCGGTGCTTCTCTTCCTCGTCATCGTCATTGCCGTCTTCGGCGCTGCGCTGGCGGCGCTCGAGCTGCTCTTTGCGGCCGCAGGCCTTGAAGCTGCCGTCGCCGTCCTCGCCCCCATCGTGATGGCCGTCGCGACGACCGTGAGCCAAGCAGGCGTCTGGACGATGTTCCGCGACATCTTCGGGGATGTGGAGGCGGACGGGCCTGGTCCGCAGGCGGCTTCGCGCCGCAGCTGACGGCCCCAAGCCGCTCGCGGCATCCCTTAAGAGCCCCGGCAAAGCGCCGGGGCTCTTTCTTTTCAAAAGAGCGATCCCTGCGGATCGTCCGGCTCCCGGGGCACGATGGGCGTGCTGACCGAGAGGCCCAGAAGCCGAACGCCGTCCGGCGGAATCTCAACGCCCGCAAGCAGCCTCAGCGCCGCCCGCCAGACGGCCTCCCGCGTCACATAGGGCGCTGCGGCCGTCAGGCTTTTCGTTCTCGTCGTAAAGTCGTGAAAGCGGATCTTGAGCGTCAGCGTCAGTCCTGCAAACCGGTGCTGCTCGAGCCGGCGCATCAAATCGTCTGCCACTTCAGCAAGCTTTGACTCGATGGCTTCGGGCGCCCTGAGGTCTTCAGCATACGTCGCCTCGCACCCGACGCTCTTGCGCTCGCGCGTCGTCCGCACGGGCCGGTCGTCGATGCCGCGCGCAAACTTGTAGAAGACGGGGCCCGCCGCGCCGAAGCGCCTCAGCAGATCCGAAAAGGACTGCGCCCGAAGCTCGCGGCCGTTCGTCACGCCGATCTCGCGGAAGCGCCGGGCGGTCGCCGGCCCCACACCCCAGAACGCCTCGATCGGCAGCGCATCGATGAAGACAAGCGCACGGCTCGGGTGAATGACGCAGAGGCCGTCGGGCTTGCGCCAGTCGGAGGCCACCTTGGCGAGAAACTTGTTGTAGGAGACGCCGGCCGATGCGACGAGATTCAGTTCGCGGCGGATGTCCGCCTTGATGCGCTTGGCAATCTCCACGCCGTATTCGAGGCCGAGCTTGTTGTGCGTCACGTCAAGAAACGCCTCGTCGATCGAAATGGGCTCGATGACGTCGGTATAGCGCTCGAAGATCTCCCGGATTTCAGCCGACACGGCTTTGTAGTGCTCCATGCGGCCTTCGACGAAGATGAGCTGCGGGCAGAGCTCGCGCGCCCGCGCGCTCGGCATGGCGCTGTGCACGCCGAAGACGCGGGCCTCGTAGCTAGCCGTGGCGACGACGCCCCGCTTCTGCGCATGGCCGACTGCAATCGGCAGGCCGCGCAGCTCCGGACGGTCGCGCTGCTCGATGGAGGCATAAAACGCATCCATATCGATGTGCAGAATGCGCCGGGAAGTGTCGTTCGGAAAGCTCGGCTCGATTCCTGTCATATTCTTTCGTGTTGTCCGCGCAGCTTGCAGAGGCAGCGCACGAAGCGCGCCGCGCATCCCCTGCATCTCAACCAAGCACACTACCACGCTCAGGGCCTGCCGCCGCCGCCCTCTCAGAGCGCCCCCGCGTAGAATCTCCCGCTTGTTATTAATCCCACTATCAGGATCGAAACATGCGAATCGTCATCGTCGGCGGCGTTGCCGCGGGCGTGAGCGCGGCCACCCGCGCAAAGCGCCTTCTCGGCGAAAAAGCTGAGGTCGTGCTTTTTGAGCGCGGCGACCGGATTTCGTTTGCCAACTGCGCGCTGCCCTACTACGCCGGCGGCGTCATTCGGCCGGAAGCGCTCTATGCCGCCAAGGCCGAACGCCTTGAAGCGCTCTACGGCATCGACATTCGCGAGCGCGAAGAGGTGCTCTCGATCAACCGTGCAGCCAAGCAGATTCTCGCGAAGAATCTTGCCACGGGCGAAGAGTACAGCCTCGCCTACGACAAGCTCGTGCTCGCCACGGGCGCTGAGCCGCGCATGCTTCCGATCCCGGGCCTCAAGGAATTTGCGCATCCCCTTTGGCGCCCTGAAGACGCTCTGCGCCTCGAAAAGAAGCTCTCCGAGCACCCGGGCCTCGTCGTCGGCATCATCGGCGGCGGCGCCGTAGGCGTCGAAACGGCTGAAAACGTCGTGCGCCGCGGCGGCATCGTGCATCTGATGGAAAACGGCACGACGGTCATGGGCCGCAACGATCAGGGCCTCTCAAACGCCTTCCTGCGCTCGGCCTCGAGCGAAAAGCGCCTCGTTATCCACCTGAGCGACTCCGCCGCCAAGGTGGAGGCGGGCGCAGGCGGACGCCTTCTCGTCACGCTGCAGAGCGGCCGCACGATTGAAATCGACGACCTCATCAGCGCCGCAGGCGTGCAGCCCCGCTCGAAGCTCGCTGCCGATGCGGGCCTTGAGCTCGGCGCGCGCGGCACCATTCTGGCCGACCGCTTCATGCGCACCAGCGACCCCGACATTTATGCCGTGGGCGACGTTGCCACGTCCTGGGATCCGGTGAAGCAGGACGAGCGTCCCATGATGCTCGCCGGAACGGCTGTGAAGGAAGCCCGCGCCTGCGCCGACGCGCTCGCCGGACTGAGCCGCGCGCCGATGGCCGGCGGCTTCGGCACGAACGGCGTCTCTCTTTTCGGCATGCTCTGGACGACGACCGGCCGCCATGAGCAGATGCTCGTGAACGAAGGCCTCGTGCCGCACCGCGACTTCTTCCGCGCCACCGTCCTCTCGCGCAGCCACGCTTCGTGGTACCCGGGAAGCGCCGAGCTGGTGCTGAAGCTCCTCTTTGACGCGAAGGGCGGCATTCTCGGCGCTCAGGCGCTCGGCCGCGACGGCGCCGACAAGCGCATCGACGTCATCAGCGCCGCCATGCGCTTCGGCGCAACGGCCGCAGATCTGGCGGAGCTCGACCTCTGCTACTGCCCGCAGACCGGCGCGCCGAAGGATCCGGTCAACATCGCCGGCCATCTGGCGCTCAATGTGCTCGACGGACTGGTGCGCTTCATCGAGCCGCAGGAGCTTCGCGACCTCATGGCGGGCAAGGCCCCCTATCTCGGCGAAGGCGTGGACACGACCGGCCCGGCAACGATTCTCGACGTGCGCGAAGATGAAGAGCTCAGCAGCGACAGCCTCGAATGGCCGCTGCTTCACATTCCCTCCGGCGAAGTGCGCGAGCGCCTGGACGAAGTGCCCGCCGACCGCCTGACGGTCGTCGTCTGCCGCGCGGGCGTGCGCGCCTATGCCGCGGCGCGCGCGCTCATGACGGACGGCCGCCGACGCGCGCCGATCTTCGTGCTCGCGGGCGGCATGCGCTACTACCGCATGACGGAGCCCCTCGTCTGAAGGCCAAGCATCGAGCGCGGCTAGTCGCACGACGAAGCCGCGCGCTACAATTTTCAATTCTCAAGAATTCTCAAGATCCTTTTCAGGAGATCCGATAACCATGCCTCACGTTGTGTGCGAAGCCTGCATCAAGTGCAAGCGTACCGACTGCGTGGACGTCTGCCCGGTCGACTGCTTCCGGGAAGGCCCCAATTTCCTCGTCATTGATCCGGACGAATGCATCGACTGCGCCGTCTGCATTCCTGAATGCCCTGAAGCGGCGATCTACGCCGAAGAGGACGTGCCTGAAGATCAGCAGGAATTCATTCAGCTCAACGCGGAGCTCGCCCGCGAATGGCCGTCGATCACGCACCGCAAGCCCGCGCCGGATGACGCCGACGAATGGCGCGGCGTGAAGGGCAAGATCAAGTACCTCAAGCGCAGCTGGGACTAATCGGCCGCCGGCTGATTCAGCCCTCATGCCCCAAGCGCCTCACGGACTGCATGCTCCGAGAGGCGCTTCTTTTTTGCCTGCGTCAAGGACTCGACTACGTCTTTCGGAGAACGCTTTGCACCTTAGCGGCGCATGGCCTGCGCCTTAGAATCTCAGACGCTTTTTTGATTCTTTTTCGGCGAAGGCCGCATCGCAGGCTTTCGACCTTTTGTAAGGCCATCTTCATGCAGACGCTTCATCTCATCGAGCGGCGCGCGCTCACGCCGCGCCAGCATTGGCTGCGCTTTGAAAAGCCGGAAGGCTTCACCTTCAAGGCCGGACAGTTTGCCCGCCTGGGACTGCCCGACCCGGAAAAGCCCGGCGAATTCATCTGGCGCGGCTACTCCATCGCCTCAGCGCCCAACGAAAAGACGCTCGACTTTCTCATCACGTGCGTGCTCGGCGGACAGCTCTCGCCGCGCCTCACGGCGCTCGAGCCCGGCCAGGAAGCGCTGCTTGACGGCGAAGCCGCCGGCGCCCTGACGCCCGATCGCATTCCGGGCGGCCGCACGCTCTGGCTCCTCGCCACCGGCTCAGGCCTCTCGCCCTTCGTGTCGATTCTGAAGGACCCGGCTTCCTGCTCCGCGTGGGACGACATCGTGCTCGTGCTGAGCGCCCGCACGCGCGAAGACGCAGCGCCCGCACGCATGCTCGCTGCGGGCGAGCTCGGCGCGCTGCCGACCGGCTGCAAGCCGGCCGTCTTCCTCGCGCTCACCCGCGAGCCCAAAATCAATTGGGAAGACGGCGAGCTTTCGGGCCGCATTCCCGCCCTCATCGAGTGCGGCGCGCTCGAGGCTGCCGCCGGCCGCAAGCTCGTTCCCGAAGACGCCCGCGTGCTGCTCTGCGGCAACCCGGGCTTCATTGACGAGACGCGCAAAGCGCTCAAGGCGCGCGGCATCGTGTCGCCCCGCTTCGGCAAGCCCGGCCAGCTCGTCGTGGAGAACTTCTGGTAGAAGCACTCTTCAAACGAAGCGCGCCCGCAGAGCGCGGCGCGCTTCTCCCACGTCCGTCTTGTTCCCTCTCCGCTTTGCTCATGACTCAAGAGAACCGTCAGCCGCTTCCCCGTCCTGTCAGCGCCGATGAAATCGATGCGCTTCTTCCCCAGACGCAGTGCCGTCAGTGCGGCTTCGGCGGCTGCGCCGCCTATGCGGAAGCCATTGCGCAGGGCGCAGCGGCCATCAACCGCTGCGCGCCCGGCGGCGCCCGCGGCATTGCCAAGCTCGCGCGAGCGACAGGTCTGCCGATCGTGCCGCTCGATCCGGAATACGGCCGGGAAGTGCCTTTTGCCGTCGCGAAGATCCGCGCTGCGGACTGCATCGGCTGCGGCTGGTGCATCAAAGCCTGCCCGACAGGCGCCATCGCCGGCGCGCCCAAGCACCTGCATGCGGTCGTGACAGAGCGCTGCACGGGCTGCGCGCTCTGCGCGCCTGCTTGTCCGATGGACTGCATCGTCTTCTGCGAAACAGGAAGCGAATGGGCGGACGAAGACGCCAAGCGCGCCAAGGCCCATTTTGAAGACGCCTGGGCGCGCCGCGTCCGCCGCCAGGCGGCCGAAGAGGCTCGCCTCAATGCGAAGCGCGGCGCCACGCCCGCCGCCAAGTCGTTTCTCGCCGACATTCTGGCCAAAGCGCGCGCAAAGTAGAGGCGCGCCGTTCTGAGCGCAGCGCTTTTCCTTTATTTTTCTGCTCTAGGCCTGCAAGACCATGCGCTATACAGAGGATGCCCGCCGCCGCTTCATGGCGGTGCTCGCCAAGCTGATTACGTCCCCGAAGTCCGAGCTCGACTTCAAAACCCCATTTGAACTTCTTGTCGCCGTCATGCTCTCGGCGCAGACGAACGACCGCGCCGTCAACGCCGCAACGGCGAAGCTCTTCCCGAAGGCCAATACGCCGGCGGCGCTTGCCGCGCTCGGCGCCGAAGGCATCGAACCCTACATTTCGACGCTCAACCTCTACAAGACCAAAGCCAAGCACGTCGCCGAAGCTTCAGCCATTCTGCTCGAGCAGTTCGGCGGCGAAGTGCCGCAGGACTTCAAGGCGCTGGTGTCGCTGCCCGGCGTCGGTCCCAAGACCGCCAAGGTTGTGCTCAACGTCGCCTTCGGCCTGCCGACGATTGCCGTCGACACGCATATCTTCCGCGTCTGCAACCGCACGGGCTTCATGCCGTCGAAGACGCCGCTTGAATGCTCGGAGAAGCTGGAAAAGGCCATTCCCGCCGACTATGCACGCGATGCGCACCACCTGCTGCTGCTTTTCGGCCGGTACTGCTGCAAGGCCCGCGATCCGATGTGCGCAGACTGCCCGCTCAGCGCAGACTTCTGCCGCTGGCCCGGCAAGGACGAAGCCATCGAAAAGGCGCAGCTCAAAGCCGAAAAGCTCAAGAAGGCCGCTAGGAAAGCGGGAGCCTAGCCCACGCCTCTCCGACGAGTCTTCAGGTCCGCAGAGCGCTTTCCTCTACGTCAAATCGCCTATGCGGACCCCGTCCGAGTCGAAAGTTTGTCGGAGCGGCATCGGGCGGGTCGTTTGTCGAAGCTTCGCCCATGCATACAATGAATTTTGCATCGTCGAAATTTTCGAGCACTTCGCCGCACCGCTCGTCAGAAGCGCGCGGCCAAGCGCCCTCCAACAAAAAAAGGGAATCATCATGAGCAACTGCGACTGCAAGAAGACCGCGTCGACACCTCATTTCAGCAAGATCGGAGCCCCGAAGGGCAACTCCGCCGTCACCGAAATTCTTGCGCTCGCTGCGCGCCCGGAAGTCATCAGCTTCGGCGGCGGCCTGCCCGCCCCGGAAGGCTTCCCCGTGAAGGAAATCCGCGAAGCCTGCGACTGGGTGCTCGATCACGACGCCGCTCGCGCGCTGCAGTACTCCTCCGTGCAGGGCATGCCTGAGTTCCGCAAGGCGCTTGCCGAACGCGAAACCCAGAAGGGCGTGCCGACCACGGCCGACAACATCCTCATTGCTTCCGGCTCGCAGCAGGCGCTCGACATGATCGGCCGCCTCTTCATCGATCCGGGCGCCAAGGTGCTTGTCGAGAGCCCGACCTACCTCGGCGCTCTCCAGGCCTTTGACCTGTCGCAGCCCTCCTACACGGCACTGCCCGTCGACGACGAAGGCCTCAATCCGGCCGCCATGGGCGAAGAATGCCGCGGCGCCCGCTTTGCGTATGTGATGCCCACGTTCCAGAACCCGACCGGCCGCACCCTCTCGCTCGAGCGCCGCAAGCTCCTCGCCGAGAAGGCCCGCGAATACGACTTCTGGCTCGTTGAAGACAACCCCTACGGCGAGCTCTACTATGGCGCCGAACCGCCGGTTTCGATGCGCGCCCTCGCGCCGGAGCGCACGATCACCCTCAACTCCATGTCGAAGGTGCTCTCTCCGGGCTTCCGCCTCGGCTACATCATGGCGCCGGAAAGCATCATCTCCGCGCTCTGCGAAATGAAGACGGCTGTGGACCTTCACAGCTCCACCTTCACGCAGCTCGTCACGGCCCGCGTGCTCAACCAGGGCCTCATGACGAACCATCTCCCGATGGTGCGCAAGCTCTACAAGGATCATGCGGAATGCATGCTCAAGGCTCTTGAGGACTACATGCCGAAGCGCGACGACATTTCTTGGACGCACCCGAACGGCGGCATGTTTGTCTGGCTGCAGCTCCCTGAGAACGTCGATTCGACCGACCTCATGAAGAAGTGCCTCGCCTCCGACACTCCTGTTGGCTTCGTGCCGGGCTATGCCTTCTTCGCCGTCAATCCGCGCAACAACTGCTGCCGCCTCTCGTTCGTGACCGTGCCGGAAGAAAAGATCATCGCCGGCGTGAAATCGATCGCGAAGGCGCTCGAAAGCATGCTCTAAAGCGCATTGCCGCCTCCGGCGCCCGAGAGGACGCCGAAGGCGCTGCCTTCTCAAGACAAGAAAAGAGCCCGTCGTCAGACGGGCTCTTTTCTTGTGCGCGGATGGCCGGCAAGCTCAGCGGCCCTCTTCGATCGGGCGGCCGTTAAGCGGCTGAACAGGACGCGTGTTGTCGCCCAAAATCGCCGCCATGGCTTCGAGCTGTGCGCGCGAGGCTTGTGCCGGCGCCTGATAGACAATCCAGTCGACGGGCTCCGTATAGGGCGGCGTCGTGAGGCTTCCCGGGAACGCATAGAAATGCCGGTCCGCCGGCAGCAGCGCATCGGGGTGCCAGCCGTGAATCGGCACAGGATCCTCAGCCTCATCGGGCGCCGAGGCCAGAAGCGTTGCGAGCGCAGGATTCGCCGTCCCGGAAGCCGACTCGGCGGCAAAGGCGCCGAGAACCAGCAGCCGTCCGTCGTCGTCAGAAAAGACGAAGTGCGTCTCCATGGGGAAGGCCGCGCCGTCAAAGCAGGTTTCCGACGGCGTATGGAAATGGAGCTGCACGAGATGCCAGACCCGTCCGCCGCGCGACAGCGACGAGCGTCCCTCAAAGGACACCTGAATCGTATGGCCGGTATGGAGCACTTCGAGCGCATCGTCTTCAAGGCGAAGCTCAAACGGCTCGGCCGCCGCCTTGACGGAAGCCGTATCGATCGACACCGGACACTGATACTTGGGGTTCTCAGGCCCCACTTCGCCAGCCTCATGGTGCGGCGCGCGAGACAGGCCGAAAAGGCCTTCGCCGTCAGCGCCCGGCATGCGCGACGCGCCGGCGCCGTGCGCTGCAAGCAGTGCGAGACAGCGGCAGCAGAAGCCGGAGAAGCGCATGAAGCGGCCGGCGTATTGAGTCATGAAAATACTCCTTCGTAGAAACAGGGGATCTGCCTCCGCATAGATGCGGAGGAATCCTGCGGGTTGTCTTTAAACAGTCAAGAGCGGCCGGCGGTCCGCGCTTCTCCTTTCGACCGGAGGAGGCGCGGAGCGGCCGTCTGATTAGAGCGCCGCGGGCTCGATCGCATAGCCGCCGCCCTCAAGCGCCTTGACGCGGCCGATGAAGGCGAAGTGCATGCCGGCGACGGGGGTCCCGGAAGCTGCAAGCGACTTCAGCAGCGCTTCGCGCGTGCGCGCCGCCTCTTCCGGATGAACGTCGTAGCGCGTCGACGCAGAAGGATAGCGGCTCTGGAGCGGCTGGACGTGCAGGAAGTCGCCCGCAATCACGAGCGCTGCGGCCTTGCCGTCCGGCGCCATGACATCAAAGCGGGCATGTCCGGCCGTATGCCCGCAGCAGGCCTGCGCGACGACGCCCGGCAGAACGGCGTCGCCAAAGCTGAAGCGCTGCGCCTTGATCCCCGCCGCCTCATAAGCCGCAAATGTGCGGCGGGCGGCCTCGACCGCCGCGGGCACGCCTTCCGAGCCCTTTTCAATCCAGGCTTCCCATTCAGGCGCGGAAAGATGGAGGCGCGCCTTGGGAAACGCCGGCCTGCCGTCTGCGAGGAGAAGGCCGCCGATATGGTCGCCGTGCAGATGCGTGAGAAGCACGTCGCTCACGCTCTCAGGCGCAATGCCGAGCGCGGCGAGGCACTTCATCAGGCGTCCGCCCTTCGCTTCGCCGTAGCCGGCATCGACAAGCGCTGTGCGCCCGCCCGAGCGAATGACATACGTGCGCACAGCCGACGGGAAGCGGCCATCGGGCATATAGGCCGTCCATTCCGGATGCGCATCGGCCTGAGCAAAGAGCGAAACGGGAAAGGCGCCTGCGCTGTCGAGAATGGCGAGCACCTCCGTGCTGCCGATGCGAAGGGTCTCCATAGCGCCCGCCTTCTGCTTTGCCGCCTCGATGCGCTTGGCCGCTTCTGCTGCATAGGATGCGGGAGACGGCGCCCCGGCGGCTGCGGCCGTCCGGCTCCAAAGGCCCGGCATGCCGGCCGAAGCGCCGAAGAACGCTGCCTGCTTGAGAAGGCTGCGGCGCGTTGTCTGGAAATACATAACTGTCTCCTTCATACAAAGGCCGGACTCAGTCGAGCTTGGCCATCGCCTGCTTCAAATCGGCAATGAGATCTTCCGGATCTTCAAGACCCACGGCAATGCGCACCATGCGCTCGAAAGGCATCGGCGAAATCGTGCGCTTGCCGTAGCCCGGAATGAGAAGGCTCTCGAAGCCGCCCCAGGAATAGCCGCGGCCGAAGAGCCGGAGCGCGTCGATCATCGGAGCGAGCCGGCCCGCGTACTCGGGCTTGAAAAGAACCGCAAAGAGCGAGGTGGCGCCCTTGAAGTCTCGCTTCCAGATGGGATAGGACGGATCATCAGGAAGCGCAGGATAGAGGACGCGCTCGACCTGAGGCTGCTCGCGCAGCCAGTCGATCACGGCGCGGGCGTTCTTCGCCGCGCGCTCGACGCGCACCGACATCGTGTGCAGCCCGCGGAATGCCAGATAGACGTCGTCGGCTGAGGCGGCCTGGCCGAGCTGCTCGACCACGCGCTTCACGTCGCGCCAGACGCGCTTGTTGCAGATGATCACGCCCATCGTGAGGTCGGAATGACCGGCGATGTACTTCGTCGCCGCATGGATCACCATGTCGACGCCGACCGAGAGCGGCTTGAAGTAGAGCGGCGTCGCCCAGGTGTTGTCGATGGCTGTGGCGATGCCGCGTTCGCGGCAGGCCGCTGCAATGGCCGGCACGTCCATCAGCTCGAAGGAATGCGAGCCCGGCGTCTCCATCATGACGAGCGTTGTGTTCTCGCGAAAGAGCGAGGCGATGCCTGCGCCGATCTTGGGGTCGAAGAACTCGACGTCCACGCCCATCTTGGCGAGGATCTCCTCAGCGAATTCGCGCGTGGGACCGTAGATGGAATCGGCAAAAAGCGCGTGGCAGCCCGCCTTGACAAAGGCGAAGAGCGGCGTCGTGCAGGCGGCGAGCCCCGTCGAGAAGGCCCAGGCGCCGGCAGCCTCCGGCCCTTCAAGCGCCATGAGCGCGTCGTAGAAGGCTTCATGCGTCGGCGTGCCGTGCGTAGCATACGTGACGCGGTCAGGGATGCCGGCCGCGGCATGAGCGCTGCGCGCATCCATGTCCGCCACCGAATCGTGAAGCACGGTGGACGCCCGGACAACCGGCGGATTGACGAAGATCCAGCGTTCGTCGTGATGCCTGCCGGCATGCACGAGCTGCGTGTCGGTCTTGAGGGCGCGGATGTCGCTCTCATCAAAATGCGAAGTCATGTTTCTCTTCCTCCTGGCTCATGCGCTTTTCTGCCGGCGGCGGCTCCTTGAGGGGGGGGGGGGGGGGAGGCGGCGGCCGGGGCGGGGGCAAACGCTCGCCCCCGGCGCCGCAGGGGCCGAACAGCGGGG
>CAJKSP010000049.1 GCA_905202595.1 uncultured Sutterella sp. | reverse complement strand
CCGCTTGATTTGCACTTGCGCGCAGCGCCTTATATCCCCGTCTTGAAAGACGGGGATATAAGGCGCGGTTGGTAATGCCTGCAGGCGTTTGGGAGGCGTAGTCTCAGACAATAGAATGCTTTAATGCGTACAAGGGAGAGTGGTCTTGGCTAAAAAGGTTGTGGTTGTAGGCGCGGGCATAGCCGGCCTTTGCGCCGCTGTGACGGCTGCCGAACGCGGAATGAGCGTGCAGGTGCTTGAAGCCCAGGCAGTGCCCGGCGGCTTGACGCTTCGCTCGGACGGTCTGATGGGCGGCGTTGATCCGAGGCGGCTTCGTGTGTTCGGTCTTGAGGACAATCCCGAACAGTACATTGCCATTACCTTCAGTGCTGGCGGCCGGCGCGGACAGTTATCGCTCGTGGAGCGGCTTGCCTATGAGTCGTCGGCCACCATTACCTGGCTTGAAGCTGTCGGGGTCGCATTTGACGATCATCTTTTCATGGCAGATCGCAGCTTTTTCCCGCGTCTTCATCTGCCGAAAAGCCGGACGCCTGCGGGATATATCACTCCGCTTTATTCGGAAGCTAAGCGGCTTGGCGTTCGCTTTGCCTTCAACGAGCCCGTGTTCGACGTGCAGCGCCGCAGAAGCGGTTATATCGTTCGTTCCGGGACCCGCGCGCACCCCCGATCCTGGCAGGCTGATTGCGTGATCGTTGCCGCAGGACACTTTGCCGGTGATCGGCGCAAGCTTTTTCTGGAGGATCCGCGCCTAGTCAAAACGAGGATCATTCCGGCGCCATCCAGCATCGCTACGGGACTGCGGCTGCTGGAGAATCTCGGGGCGCAGAGCCTGCATCTCTCGTACTCGCAGAAACGGATTACTGCTGCCGACAGTAAGGAGGTTCCTCCTTTTTTTAGAAATCCAGCCAACATCATTGCTGTGGACGCAAGCGGTCATCGATTTCTGCAGGAAGATCTTCGAAGCATCAATTTCATCGAAGAGCTTCTCAATCGAACCAACGGACGATTCTTTTTCATTGGCACGCCCAATTGGATGAATCCGGAAAGTCTCGCAGATGCGCTGCCCGTGCAAGACCTTGCGCAACGGCTGGGATTGCCGGCAGCTGAACTTAAGCAGACAATCGACGACTTCAACATGCATCTTCGTTCCGGCCAAGCAGATCCTTTTGGACGACGCATGGAGACGATGCCTGAAGCCCTCGATCCGCAGAGATTGATCGGCATAGAACTGGCAGTCGAAATGCTGACGACGCTCGGCGGCATTTTGATTTCCGCCGACGGCGAAGTGCTCGATCGAACAGGACGCGTGATTCCCGGGCTGTTTGCCGCAGGCGACGTGACTGGGGGCGTGCACGGACGCAATTCCGTAGTCGGCAACACGTTGCTTGCAGCAGCGCTTTTCGGTCGCCGAGCCGCCTTCAAGGCCTCATCTTGGCTCGCTTGAGGCCTAGCGTGCGGGTTTAAAAGGGCGTTCGGCTACTGCTTCAGTACACCGAGTTCGACAATGAATTTGACGAGCTCCGCCGATGTTTTGACGCCGATTTTGTGCTGTGCATTGGCACGATGGACCTGCACGGTTCGTTCGGAAATATTGAGGTCGCCGGCAATTTGCTTGTTGAGGCGTCCGCGAGCAACAGCCATCACAACCTCGCGTTCGCGCGCTGTGAGCGTGTTAAAGGCGAGCATGTGCTCGTTTTGCCGCGCAGCACGCCAGCTTTTCTCTGCAGCGCTTGCGACGGTCTCAATGAGGACATTTTCGTCGACGGGCTTTGTTAAGAAGTCTACGGCGCCGTGCTTGACGGCGCGCACTGCATCAGCGATGGTGCCGTGCGCGCTGACGAATACAATGCCATGCGTGGAGTGGGCATGGATGAGAAGATTGTGCAGCTCCGGTCCACTCATCCCGTTCATACGCACGTCTAGAACCAGACATCCGGGTATGTCGGGATTGTCGTCTTTTAGGAAAGCCTCTGCTGACTCGAAGCATTTGGTCATCCAACCTTCGCCTTCGAGAAAGAAGCGGTACGAGTCCCTGACGCCGGCGTCGTCGTCGACGATTCGAACCAAACAATGGGTTTGCAGCTCATGAAGCGAGGTTTCGGTCGACATGCAGTGCTTCCTTGGGTAGATGAATTCGTACGATGAGCCCCTTCGGCTGATTCGCGGCGAAGCGAATCGTGCCGCCCCAGCGCTCGACAATTCTGCAGATAATGGAGAGCCCTAATCCCAGGCCGTCCGTTTTCTGAGAGTGAACTGGCGTGCCGAGTTGGGCAAGCGCTTCGGGAGACATCAGTTTGCTGTTGTCTTTTACTTCTAGGAGGATTTGCGGGTCACAAGGCATTGAAGCCGCTTGGCCCTGTCCGTCGGTATGTTCTTCGCTCAGTCGGACGCAGATCATTTCCTCCGGGCTGCCCTGCGAGGCTTCGACTGCATTCTTCATGAGCGTGCGAAGGATGAGCGCGACTTCTAGGGAGTCGAATTCAGCTTGGATGCCTTTGGCGATTTCCGCGGAGAAACGTCCAGAAAAACGAAGTTTGCTGCGCTGTTCGTTGTAGCTTCTCTCTACGGCCAGGGAAAGATCGCCTTGCTGACGATGTTGTTCTGCACCGCCCTTGGCATAGTTGCGTACATGCTCGACGATGTCGTTTGCACGTTCGCTTTCCTCGACGATGCGTCGAATCGCCCAGTTGAAGTCGTCAGCTGAGAGTGCCCCCCGGTTGCGTCGCCGACGCAAACTGCCTGCATAGTTTCGGATGGCAAAAATAGGCTGACGCAGTTCGTGCGCCACCATTGAGGACATTTGCCCGACAATGGAGACGCGCTCTAAATTGCCGAGGCGCTCCTGCGTGCGCAGCAGCGCCGAGGTATTGCGCGCCAGCTTGAGGGTCGACACAATGCTCCAGCCCAGAAGCGCCAGCAGAAAGACGAATACGGTCAGAAAGGCGCCGGCGTTTTCCTGAACGATATCCCGCCACGAGAACTGATGGAACGACTCAAAAGCGCTGTCGCTGCCTTTGGTCATCAACGAAATCAGCTGGTTGAGCGGCGGTGCCGGCAGCCATCGGTACGCTGCACCGGGGCGGTTGCTCGCTAGAAAATGCACTTTGAGCCATGCGGCGTGTTGTTGGGTGGCTCGTGTGGAGACCAAGATCATCCATCCGGGGCTGGGGGTCGTGGAGTGGGGGCAGCGAAGCGCGTCGTATGGCCTGGATTCCAGGATGCGAATGCCCTGGCGAATGTCGGCTGGCAGCTGCAGCGCGCCGCATGCCGGCAGAAGGATGGCCTCCGCTTCGCCGTGAAGCAGGCGGCGAGCGGTTTCTTCGATAGGTTCGATCATGTTCGAGGCATGCTTCAGGATCCTTTTGGGATCAAGTCCCTGCCGCGACAGTTCAGCCGCAAGGAATGTGCGCAGGTTCATCTCGTCGGCGTTGTTGATGAGAATCTTGGCGCCGGCGAGGGCGTGAAAGGTTTTCTGCGGAGCTTCAGTCCGAACGTAAAGTGCGGCAGCTGCGGCTTCGCCGGCGCTTTGGGCTTCTTGAGGCACAAGCGCGAGCAGCGGCGTGTAACCCGCATAGCGGTACAGTCCGGCTGCCGTGCTCGGATCGGCAAAGACGACATCGGCGCTGGGCGTTTTCTCTGCTCGTAGTGCTTGCGCGCTGATCCGACTGAATTTGAGCGGCCAACCGTCCGTTTGCAGAATGGCTCCGACAAGACTCTCTTTGAGGAAGGCAAGCTTGTCGCTCGGACAGCTATCGAGGCTGTGCACAATCGTGACAGGGTTGAGCGCAGGCAGATTGACGGTGCCGACTTCCGCGCCTGCCGGCCGCATCATGAGCGCGAGACAGAACAGCAGAAGCGACGACATGTGTCGAGAAACAGTGAGAAGCGCTTGAATCACGGCGCACGTCCATCGAGCGTTTGGAAGTTAATTAGCTATCGTACCGCGTGCAGCGATTCGGTTGCTCTCTGTACGGCACGAGCCTCCGCCGCACGGATGCGAGGGAGGCCCGAGGTATTGCCAGTCAAAAATACCGGTCGGATTGGCCGCAGCAATTAACGCAAGCGCTTGCCTCAGTCATCCGCGGCTACGGCGGCAGCAGGATTCAGACTTTCCTTGCTGGCATTTTTGCGCAGCAGCGTAAAGGCGATCCCGAAGGTAATCACGCAAACTGCCGCCATGAACTTCCAGATGAGATCCCATGCGCCCACGCCGTACGCGTCGAGCAGGGTGCCGAAAAAGGTGTGGATGATCATATCGGGCAGGAAGGTGAAGATCGAAACCACGCCGATAGCGGTGCCGGCAACATGCACGGGGATCTTGCATTCATTGAGGGTGGAGAACATGATCGAATACAGTCCCGAGGCAAAGAATGCCGGAATGAGCGTGATGGCGCACACAAAAGGCACAGACATGGATTCGCCGAGAATAAAGAGTGCGGCGGTGGGTACGACGATGATCGTCAGCGCCACCATGAACCACTTGAGGGATGAGTGGAAGACGCGATCGGCGAGCATGCCGCTGATTGGTGCAAGCAGCATGAATCCGAAAAGGCGAACAATCGTTAAATTGCCCGACAGTTCAGGAGAGATCTTGAACATCCCGGTCAGATACGGCGTGAAATACGTGACTGCGGTGTAGATGGTATACGTGCAGAAGAGAAGCGCGCTCAGCAGCCAGATTTTCGGATTGGCCAGCACCTCCTTAATGTCCTTGCGGTTGAACTTCGCGCCGCCGCCGCTCTGCGGCTTCGCATCCTTGAAGTTGCGAAGCAGGAACCAAAGGACAAAGGGAATGACGGTAGTGCAAGCACCCATCATGATGATGGCCCAGAAAAAGCCCTGATGCGTATCGGCGTGATGGGCGTAAATCTGCAGCGCAACCCAGTTGATGATGCCGCCCGTCGTTCCGTTAGCCGCGTAGTAGATGCTGTATGCCGTGGAAACATTGTCTCCGCCGAGCACGCGAACCGTCTTCATGATGGCCGGCCAGCAGAGAAAGATGGCGCCGAAGGCGAAGGTGAACCAAATGGCCAGACAGACGGCATAGTTCTGCGGGTTGAAGGCAAAGAGGTACGTGAGCGCGCTCGCCGCCAGCAGAGAGCCCACGATGGAGATCTTCGCAGGGATTCTGTCCGAGAGAATCCCGCCGGGAAAATAGACGATGAGGCTCGCAATGGCGTAGACCGTCATCAACAGGCCGCACTGACTGTCAGTGATTCCCATGTTGATGAGCATCTGATCGTAGAAGACGTATTTCAGATAGGGCAGGCAGTAGATCGCGCCTCCGGCCATACCGAGGACGATGATCGTCAGGATGTTGCTGAATTTAATGTTCATGATTCCCTCTGGTGGGTAGCAGCAAATCAAGGCCCCCGCGCGCCGAACACCAGCGATTAGGGGCTCTCTATTGGCAAAGCAGCTGTTATCGTTTGGCGAGGAAGTCGTCTCGAATGGCCTTTCGAAGGTTTTCGTCGGTCATGAATTTGAGCAGCGTGATGCCCATGATCTTGGCGCCTCGATTGATGACTTCTTTGATGCCTTCGCTTTTGACCACGTCGACCATGTCCTGCGAATGCATGGAGAAGTAGTGATCAGAGGAGGCCATCATGGGATGGAAGCATGGGCAGACGTAGCTGACGTTGGCTATGTCTGAGCTGCCGAGCATGGAGCCGTCGTCAGGCTTCCAGGCAATTCCAAGCTCATCCATCGTTTCCTGAAGCGCGTTGATGCCGGGCTGATTGAGCAGCATGTCGGAGAAGTGGTAGCCGATCAGCTCCATCTCTGCCGTGGTTTCTGTTGCAAGCGCGGCGCCGTCGATGCACTTTTTTACGCGGGCGATCACTTCGTCGAGGTACTTGCGTTTGCCGCTGCGCAGGCAAAGTTCCATTTCTGCGTACTTCGGCACGATGTTGGAGGCCTCGCCGCCCTTGGAGATGTAGTAGGCCATGCGGGTGTCCGGGAGAACATGCTGACGCAGCATGTCGATGCCGTGAATGGCCAGCATTAGACCATTCAGGGCACTGCGGCCTTCCCAGGGCGTGGCAGAGGCGTGCGACGGGGTGCCATGGAACCGAACGATATAGGTGCTCAGCGCCAGGAATTGCATGAAGGAGTAGGTGGTGGCCGAGTTGAGATGAATCATGATGGCCATGTCGTAGTGATCGAAGGCGCCCTGATTGACCATTTTGGCCTTCTCGCCGCAGCGTTCCTCGTCAGGCGTACCGATGAGGTCGACGTCCGCCTGGAATTGATCTGCAAACTTCCTGAGGGACAGCGCTGTAAGCAGGCTAAGCGCGCCGCTGGCGCAGTGACCGCATCCGTGCCCGATGTTGGGCAGCGCATCGTACTCGGCGAGAATGGCAATTCGGCACTTGGGCGCTGTCTGCTTGGTGACGTGCGCGATGAACGCAGTGGGAAGGTCGCAGAAGTTTTCTTCGACGCTCAGACCGTGCTCGCGGCAAATGTCGACGTATCGGCGGCACGCTTCGAACTCCTGCCCCGGATTCTCGGGGTGGTCGGCGAGCCAATAGTTGAGTTCATGGGCGACCGGCGCGTTTTTCTCAAGTTCTTCGATGTACGCGTCCTGGAGAGATTTTTCGAGTTTTGCCATAGTGTTACTCCTTTGAACAAAAACGGCAGAGGCGTTTCGCAGGGATGACAGTGCCTATGGGCGGCCCTTGGAAGGGTCGTCGCAGAGGAAGGGGAAGGGTCGAAGGCGCCGGCGAGGCCGGTGCGCTATAGACGGCTTTTAGGGAGGCGTTGCGGCTGCTGCCTCTCGTCCGGCAATTCGGCCGAAGGTGAAGGCCGCGCTGAGCGCATTGCCTTCGAGTCTGTTGATGCCGTGGAATCCGCCGACAGCCTCGCCGGCGGCGAAGAATCCGGGAATGACGGCGCCGAGTCTGTTGCGGAGGCGGGCGCGGCTATCGATCTGCAGACCGCCGAGCGTGAGCTGGATGCCCATTTTGAGACGCACCAGCCGGAAAGGCGGTTTGTCAAGCGTGTGCCGCATAGTTTCAGCCTTTCGTCCCAGGGGGTCATTACCCGTGCGGACGGCCTGGTTGAAGCGAGCAACAGTTTGCTCGAGCGTGCGTGCGGGAATGCCGGATAAATCGGCCAAGGCGTCGAGTTCTTCTGAGACAATGACGTCCCCGCTGTGTTCTGCTTCGCGCAGCGCACGCAGTTCATCCTCGAGTAAAAGCGGTCGGCTTTTATCGTCGAAGAGCGCAAACATCACGCGGTCCGGCGACTGCAGCACCGCTTCAGCGAGCATATCCGCAAGGCCGTCTTCGGGATAAAACCGCTCGCCGAGCTTGTTAACGAAGATGAGGTGTTCGATCCCGCAGGCGCCGAGAATGTAGCTGCTGCGGCTGAACGAACACGGGCCGAGCCCGATGTAGTCCATGCCAAAAGTCTCTGCGCCCAAGCGGAAAAGCACTTCTGTGAAGTCGCCTTGAAGCGCGGCTGCTCCGACGGTCTGCAGTTCGGCAAGGCGTGGTTCGTAGAGCGCGCAAAGCTTTTGATTGCCGGAAAAGCCGCCGGTCGCCGCCACGATGGCTTTGTGAACCAATATCGTCCGACGCTGGCCTTGAGCGTTCTGGAAGCTCACACGCGCTCGCAGTCCGTCCGCATCGATGCGCTGCACGCCGATGGCTCGCCATCCGGAAAAAATCTTCACGCCTGCTTGCAGCGCCGAGGCGACGAGTGGTTCAACGTAACCGCGGCCGCTCCCGGCAACAGGTCGAACGGCCCGGCATGAAATTGCCCCGTAGGGTTGTTGAAGTCCCGGCAGAAAGCGCACACCGGCGCGTGCAAGCCAAGCCGTCGTTTCGGCAGCTTCCCGACAGAGCACCCTGACCAGATCGGGACGATTGCGGTACTCGCCTGCCCAGAGCGTCTGCGCTTCGTGTTCGGCAGTCGAATCATTTTGGTCGCGCCTGTATGCAACCGCATTCATGTATCCGGCAGAACGCAGTGTGTTGCCGCCCAATTCTTTTTCTGCTTCCGCGAGCACAACGCTTGCCCCGGCCTGAGCTGCCGAGAGAGCGGCAGCGAGCCCGGCGCCGCCGCCGCCGATGACGAGCACGTCAGCCTGCTCCGGAAGCTCGCCGTCAAAGGCGCCTCTGGTCTTGGCCGAAAGGTTCGGCGCAAAGACTAGGGATCCCGATCCGAAAGCGATGAATTGTCGGCGGTTCATCATGGAGAGGCCTTTGCTGAGGAAGCGATGCTGGTGGTTTTCAAACGACTCAAATGGATGCTAGCGGCGCCCTGAGGCAAATCCAAGCTGTGTTCTTAGACTAAGTAATTGACGATATACACAACGGTTGAGAAATCAGAATTGATGAAAAATGCCGACATGACACTGCACGCGATTGGAGGCGGCTGTGTCGAAATCGTCGATGAATCCTGATCCTTCAGCGTAGGAGACAATCGCGTAGCCGAACGTTCGCCTGCTGAAATGGCGGTGCAGGCCTGCAGCAGCTGCGAAGCGCGAGTAGTCGGGGTTCGTGTCTTCGGCGGCGGCCTTGTTTTCGCCGTCGAGATATTGCACTTGCGCGATCCAATCATTGGCGCCGAGTGTGTACTTCGCACCGATTGCGGCGGAAAGACCGTCAAGCCCTCTGCCGCTGTCAGCGCGGAAGCTGAGGTTTACGTCGTCTGCTGCAGCGGCGTCGGAGATGCTTCTTTGATTGCGGAACCAAGATCCGGAAAGATAAAGCGTCAGGCGATTCGTCTGCGGCGTCCAGACAATTGCACTCTTCACGTTCCAAGCATCGTCTTGTCTGCGGGAGCCTGCCGCCGGTGCTTGGCCGAAACGCTCCCACTCCAGACCAATCAGCCACTTGGCATTGGTGCCGTCAAAGCGAATGGCCGCATTGGCCCAGCCGTCATTGTTAGAAAAAGCTGGCTGTTCCTGCGTTTTTGTGCCGGTAAGACTGTATTGGAGTCCGAGCTTCCAGCCCTTCCAATCCGGCGTGATGTAGTAGATGGTGTTGTTATTGACTCGCCAGACATTGAGCTGCGTGGCCTGATTTCCGGCATCTATGTAGCCGGTGTCAAATGGGTCCATGTCCCAGTACCAGGAGAGCGAAGTCGATCCTGTAGAAAAGCCGCCGACGCGTCCGAAGCCGATCGTACCCCATGGGCCAGCTGCATGAATTTGCGACTCGCGGCTGAACATGGTCCCGTCCTGCGCGAAACCGCCCGTGTCGGCGCTGAAGCCTTCTTCAAGAATGAATCCGACGGAAATGCCGTTACCCAAGTCCTCTTCTCCGAGTACTCCCACGCGAGATCCTGCGTAGTTGCCTGCGGTCATCTGCACGCTGCTGCCTGCGCCGTCGATGTGTGAGTAAGTCAGGCCGTTATCGACGGCGCCGTAGATCTTGACCGTCGCGGCGCTACTAGGTTGTCCAAGGTGCAGACAAAGCAGCAGAGAGGCTGCGGCAATGGGGCGTAAGGTAAGACGCACGAGAAATCTCCCAATTCGCTGAGCAGGCTTCGTTGCCAAAAATTGGCATCGAGATAGTGGCAAAAAGCATAAAAAAGGAGATGCATCCGTCCTAGTTGTGAGTTTGTACTACGTAGAAGCGGAGGTTGATTTTTTGGAGGGAACGGCCGGCTTTGCTGTTGGCAAAGGTGTTCGAATCGGCGGGAGTGTCCGTTTTACGGGAGGATGAGACTAGGCTTATTTCTGAGCAGCAAGCGCCCGTATCGATCAGGAAATATTCCAAGGCATCTTTTTGCAGTTAATTTGCGCCGTCCCGGTGAACGGGAGCTTCCTATACTGGGCAGATCGAAACTGGACATTCGAAGTGCATCATGAGCAGAGAGCAATTCACTTCTGTTGACGCATGACGCGACGCTTCACTCAAGGAATGGCGGGCGTTTCGGGAAACTTTTCCGATCGAAAAGCTTTCCGAGATGACGACCTCATCGGCACGCAGAAGCATACCTTCTGCTGGGGGCTCGATATCGGGATCCGCGAGTTCGCCGAAATTCGCAACGTGTACGCGACGAAATTCGGCGTTTTCCAAAATCAGACGGGGAAGCTGCAGGTAGCACGACATCTCAAAGAGATCCCACCTGAAGTCATCTTCGAGAGAATCAAATCTTTCATCATTTCTGTCGCTCAAAAGGCTGCTACCTGCGATCTCGACGGACCAGTAAAGCTCGCCGCAACGCCCGCCAAAACTCGGTGCTGGTTATGGCATTTCGTCCGAGAACTGCAGGACGTAGGCTCACGTGCCGATGCTGCGGATGCGAAGCGAAAGCGGACGATGCGGCCTCCCGCAATATTTTCGGGCTTAGAGACTGTAGGGCGCTCCGCCGAACGAATGGAGCTGGAGCTCTAGTGAGACGGCTTTTCCGCAAGAGATGTGCAGGTCCGCAGCAGAAAGAAACCCATTGAAGTAACCGTCACCGGCTATGCCGGGAAGGGCACTGGGGGAGTCGCCGTTCTTCAGGGCGGAGAGAATGCTCGAACGACGCTTCTTTTGATCAACCAATTTGGTCCAAAAAAACGTCCGCATCCCCTTTAGAGCTAATAAGTGTTTTCAAACAGAGTGATCAAAATAAAGCTGAGAGGGCGAGGATCTCTGACGGCTTGGGTTCGATGAGGCTTCGCAATACAAAGGAGCTGCCGACATCCCTCTGCTCCTCGCCAAGGAACATGAGAATGGCGGCAGCCCTCGCTTGTGTCCGGCGGCTGCTGGTCTTATTGAGCAGCGTCCTTGCCAGCCAAGCGATAACGCTGTTTTGGACTCTTCGGTCTCTCTGTGCCTTCTATCACGCCTCGCTTTTTAAGATCGCGCAGCTTTGCAGATACGGTATTGCGCGAGAGTCCGGAGCTTTCCATGATTTCAGAGACCGTCATGCTGCCTTTCTTCTCCAATTCGGAGAGCAGCGCAGCGTCAAAGTTGCTCCACAGTTTGCGGTCGCGTTCCTCTTGCGAAAGGCGCCGCTTGAAGAACGTGATTTGAAATGCCGAGACAAAGTCTTTGAGATCAGCTGCCGGCATCAAGGCTTCTTGAAGCTCCGCCTTGATTTGCTGTAGTCCGGAGCCGCGATTTTCAATAACGTATCCGAGCTCTTCTCCGGGCGTCTGGAAGGGTGTGTATTCCAATAGCTGGGACAGCCTTGCGTTTCGGGTTGCGGAAATGCCGCGAGGCAGACTGCTGAACGATGCCGCCCCGTACAAGCCGCCGGGATTCAATATCTCGAGTCTGTCTGCAAACAGGTTGATCTGGACCTGGGATCCTCTGCCGCTCGGCGAATAATCGCGATGCTGCAGTGCATTGATGATGGCTTCTCGGCATGCTAGAAGAGGATAGTCCGTGATTTCTTTTCGCAATGCACCCTGGATGAGCGCCCCTTTGTTCATGTGCTTTTTGAGTAATTCCAGCGAACTCATGAGCATTTCGGGGATGGAGCCGTTGACAGACTGCGTATCGATGTAGCGAATGCCGTCGACTTGCGCCTTCGTCACGCCGGGATACACGGTGAAAGTAATGTTGAGGCGAGGAAAGAACTCTTGCGGAAAAGTTCCAGCCGCCAGCAAGCCTGCCAGCGTTGGAACGTATCGACCGCTGTCTTGGGGATCCTGCGCGATGGCGCCTAGTTTGGTCAAAATGGCCAAGCGATCCATCTTCCCGAAGATTCGAGGCGTGATTTCGCGATTGCGCTGGACAATGGCATCAAGAATGGACGAATCCAGATCGTCCAGAGATGCTTCACAGACCGGCTGCCGATCAAATGAAGGCTGCTGGTGAAATTCGCGAAGGCGTTCGATTTCGTAGTCGGTCAGTCTCTTGTCGCCGTCTCCGGTTCGAACAAATGAACCGTATCGCAGTCCTTTCTTGGTGATGAAGCAGGGACGTTGATCCAAAGGTGCCGGTTCAACAACGGCTACGACAATTTCAGAACCTTCAAAGGGATAGCGTTCGATGTCGAGATGGCAAGGCGGCGTGAAGTCATCTCCGATCCGGAGCAAGGCATCATGAATAGGACCGGCTTGAAAGTCAGAAATCGTAGAAAAATTGCTTTTTTCGTCCAGCCCGAGAATGATGGTGCCGCCGTCGCGATTGGCAAATGCCGAGATGGTCTCTGCAATGCTTTCAGGAAGCGTTTTTTTAGCCGCTTTGACCTCGCAGCGCTGCGCATCTGAGCCAATCAGCCGCATGCGTTCAATGGCTGTTAGCAGGTTTGCAGGGAGGCATTGCATAGCGAATCCTGAATGCTTTTAGCGAATGAGAGCCTCTTCTGATGGGGGGTTGGTATAGTAGCTATACCAAAATTGATGCTAGTATACAAATAAGTGTACTTATTTCAGCTTGAATATTTTGGTATTTGGTGAGCCTTTTGAGAACCCAGAAGTAACTATATTGTTAATTGGAATAAGTATTCTTCAAAGCATACTATCGGTGAGTTAAAGGCAGGTTCGCGTTCTTAGCATTTGTTTTGAATGATTTGGAGTCTTTTCGGGCGCACCCGCATACACGAGGGCGTTGCGCAACTTCGTATCAGAAGAAGGGCGCTGGTCAGTGCTTTGGACGTCTGCATGAAGAGGCGTTGTCCTGTTAGAAAATTTCATCAAAATTCATGTTCCTTCTGCGCCCGCACGGACCAGCACGACAAGCTCGGGCTTGCGGGCTGCGAAGCGTTTGTCAATGAGCTTCCGGCCGGCGCTGCAGTGCCGTTTTGTATCCTGCCGCAAGGAAGCCGAAGAGCTTTGCGGCATGCTGGAAGCCCGCGGCATGAAGTTCATCTGCATTCGGACGAAGGCAAGAAGCCTTTCGACTACATGATGACCGAGGGCGTCTTCTGCCAGGATGAAAAATGCGCTCTCGCACAAACTGCATAAGAGTCCAGAGCTCTCCATGATTTTTGCGACGGCCGTGCCGCATCTTTTCTCCAATTCCGAGAGCTGCACAGCTTTCAAGTTTCGGCAAACCTCACCGACTCATTTGGCAAGGCGAATGTCAAGGCCTATGCAATAAATAATGTGCGGAAGCAAGATGTGGGAGGCGAAGATGCCGCCTGCCTATCCATACCTACCGGTGGCCAAGGAAAGGATTCATGGCGAAAGCCGTGGATAGGTCCCCGAAAGGGGTGTAGATACGACAAAGCCCGTGCGGCAAACACGGGCTGAGTCAATGATGCAAGGAACGGTAATGCGAAGCCTAACCCTTGCTTCGTGTCAGATCATACCACAGCAGGTATTGGTCTCGATTGACGGCGGCATCCATTTCGATGGACTCACCGTCGTTATCGTGATCGTGCTGTGGATCATGCTCCGCAAGAAGCGTTAATCGCAGGGGTCGTCCTTCGGGGCGGCCCTTCTTGCGTTGCGGCTTGGTGTTTAGGCTGGCTTCTTGTTGTGCAGATCTCACCGACACATTTGGCGAGGCGAATGTCAATTATGTGCGGCGGCAGGAAGCGGGAGGCGCACATGTCGTCTGCCTATCCATATCTCTGCCAAAAGCTACAGAAGTGTCAAGCGCCAGGGATTGTGAGCTACAAAACGACAGATTTTTGAAACAATCTACTCAAAAATTAAAGTTCTTTTAAGAGCTTATTTTCTTGGTTTCTTTCAGTCGATCGTTGTCTCCCATGATGGTTATCCCGTGCAGTGATGCAACGCAGGTCGGGAATTGTTGTCATGGCATATCGTGAGACCTGCAGGATGCGGTCACACAATATCCCCTGGCGCGGGTAGTGCTTCAGAGTTTGTTGGGAGCTCCGCCGAACGAATAGAGATTTAGTGAGCCGGCCTTTCTGCAAGAGATGTGCAGGCCCGCAGGGAAAAAGTATTGAAGCGACCGTCTCCGGCTATGCCGGAAAGGGCGCCGGTGGAGTTGCCGTCCTTCAGGGCGGAGAGGCTGTCAAGCATTCGACATGCGCCTCTAGTTGCAAATATGTCTTTCTCGCTCGAGCGCATCCAGTTTGAAGATGCATGTTTGGACTTCAAGCGGTGGACTTGATCCAACTTCTGTCCGCACCTCGCCTAGCTCAATTTTTCCCCGCATCCCCATGTGTTCAACTATCATGAAATGGATGCCCTAACTCTCTGCTACGACTAGGTTTTTGCGAAGATGCGTATCACAAAACTATATGTCCTATCAGCAGTCTGTCTCTTGTGCGCCTACCCGATGACAGAGGCCAAGGCCGAAGGCTTTTCCCTGACGCAATGGAGTTCCAGAGGCATGTCATTGGCAGGAGGCATGGTGGGACGTGCGGACGATCCGTCGGCTATTGCCTACAACGCAGCAGGCATCACCCGTTTGCCTGGGACTCAAGTCATGGTGGGCTTTGCCTCCATTTCTCCTGAGAGCTCTTTTGTCTTTGAGAGAGACGGCAGCCAGACGGCTGCGTCAGCCAAGTTCCATAGTCTGACACTGCCTTACGCCTACCTCACCCGCCAGCTCAACGACCGCTTCTGGCTGGGGCTAGGCATGTTCTCGCGCTTCGGCCTGAATCATGAATTCCCAGCCGATTGGCTAGGCCGCTACGAACAAACCAGCATGAAGTTCAAAACGTTTTCCTTCATGCCCACGGCGGCGTTGAAGGTCAACGAGGCCCTGTCCGTTTCGGCCGGCCTTGAAGTCATGCACGCGAGCTTTGCCATGGGAGAGCAGCTACCTTGCCTCCAAAAGCCAGAGCACGGCTTCATAATGAAGGTAGATGATATCCAGATGACGCTTGACGGTTCGGGGTGGGGCGTCGGGGTGCACTTGGGCGTCCATTTGCGCATGACCGACAAGCTGTCTTTGGGCTTTGCCTACAAGAGTCCTGTGACGCTCAACATCGACGGCTCGGCTGACTTTTCCCGCTATGATGATAACCAGTTGGCTGAGATGGACCAAGTGCCTCACGCCGCTCCGACGGGCATCCACAGCCAGGTACGGCTTCCTGACTCCTTTGCGCTGGGTCTGACCTACCGTCCGCTGGACAATCTGAGCGTTGAAGTCGGAACGGTCTTCACCCGCTGGTCTGCTTTTGATTCGCTGAATATTCGGTTCGATTCCGATTTTCTGTCCACCGACAAAAAGGAATGGCGCGACGGATGGAACTTCAATGCCAGCGTGGAATATGAACCCATGGATTGGCTGGCCCTGCGTGCAGGCATCTGGCACGAAACGCCGGTCGCCAACGAGGCGCATGCAGACTTCACGCTTCCGAGCAGCGGCCGCACGGGCGTCAGCCTAGGCACAGGCCTCAAATGGGAAAACTGGCGGCTCGATATGAGCTATGCCCATGTTTGGATGCGCGAACGGAGCTATCCAAGGCTTGAGAACGTCAATGTCAGCAGAGGGGCTAGCCGCGATCTGTCGGCCGATATGGTTTCGCTCTCCATCGGCTATGCATTCTGAAATTGGGCAAGCCATTGCTCCATGAAAGGGTAGGGAGGCGGCATGATGCGGCCGCCTCCTGTCCCTCACTGCTGAGCAGTTTGATCTTGGCGGGATCGAGGTGCGTTTCGAAAGATTTCCACTTCGTGGACTCGCTGCCCCTTCAGTGGGGGGGGGGGTAATTAGTTTTGTCCCTTGATAGAGATCCTCGCCCTGAAGCGATCGTGTGGTGGGAGGAGGAAGCATGCCGTGAGCATGCTTTGTCTGATAGTCGAATCTGTAAAACTAAAGGAAGTATCTGCCAATAGGGGATGCGGACGTTTTTTTTGGACCAAATTGGTTGATCAAAAGAAGCGTCGTTCGGCTGATGCCGTACTCGCGGGCAATGCTGATAGCCGTGCGCTTCC
>CAJKSP010000048.1 GCA_905202595.1 uncultured Sutterella sp. | reverse complement strand
CGTCATGCCCCCGGATGACGAGGCGCTCGCGAGCCGATTCACGGCGGTCCTTCAGCACTGCCAAGGCGCCGGCGCCGATCAGGCGCCGCTCCGTCGGCTGTCGCTTGCCTTTGAGTCGCTTGACGCCTTAGGGGCAAACGGCTTCTATGCCGCACTTGCCGCTGCGCCTGCGGCCGGTGACCCCGCCTTTGATCTTTCCGCGGTCCAGGCCCCGGCCGGCTCGCCCTTCGATCGGATTCGCTCCGCGGGCCAGACGTTCCGTCAGCAGCCCACCTCGCAGCATCTGCTGCAGTTTGCCGCCGCGCTTCAAGCCGCCGACCCTGACGCGGTCATGACGGCTCTTGAGAGCGATGCCCGCCGCCAGGCTGATGCCGCATCGCAAGGGCTGGCGCAGGATCAGGCCGAAGCCATCGCCAAAAGCTTCGCAGAGAGCGCCGACGCCTTGGGAGGACAGCTTCAGGCGCTTCGAACATCTTTGCCGGCCCTCATCTACGGCGCGCACTCGCTCTATGCGGCAGAAGCCGGACTGGCCAATCCGCTCGACATCGACAGAGATTCGCCTGCCAACGGCGGCTTTCTCGCATCGGTGAATCAGCTGCCTGAGCCGATCAAAAGCAAGGCGCTCAAGCTCATGCGGCCCGGCATCCGCGGCCGCAAGGGCCGTGCGGCCACAAGCCTCGCGGCGGCTTCCATGCGCGCCACAGGCCTCCATCTCTCCCGCTCGTCGGTTGAAGACGCCTTCGGAGCGACGACAGACGTCAACATGATGCGCGCCATGCGCTACTACTTCCGTCAATGCCATCCGAACGCCCGCTATGAGGCAAGTTCGGATCTCGCCGCGCTCGCAAAGGACTTTCGCGACGAGCTCGGGAAGACGCCCTTCATCTTGGAAATGAAAAAGATGAATACGGGCAGGAAGCCGGACGAAAATCCGGAAGAAATCCCAAATGCCATGCGGTTCGAACGCATGGTCATTGCCGATCGCATGAAGAAGCTCGGCATTGACCGCGCGAGCCTGCGGCTGATCAAAAACGGCGTCAGCGCGCTCGAAGCCGCGCAGCCCGGCCGGAAGATCTCCACCTCCCGCATGCAGGGTCAGACGGACGGCATGCGCCTCATGCTGCTGACCTACGGCCTCATCAACAGCGTCGACGACATGGATGCATCGCTCGTCGAAAAGCTCCTCGGCCGCAAGCCGGATGCAGACGCCGGACACTGGCGCCTCTCGGACGACGATCTCAAGGCCATGCTCTTTTCGGCAGCCTCCCGTCCGATGCACGGCCGCGAAACGGCGGTGCTCTTCGGCGCCTGCATCGATCGAGCTCGCGCGAAAGGCGAGCCGAGCGGTCCCGAAGAGGTGCTCGCGTCGCTCGCGCCTCATGAACCCGACGCAGCGGATCTTGCAGCACTTCCAGACCCTGACGCTGCAGCTGCTGCGCATGCCGCCTATGAGGATCAAAAGAGCGAATTCAAAGCCCTCAGAAACCTCATCGCCACGCGCTGGAGCCAGAATTCCAATCACGGCCGTCTCTTGACCTTCTCCAATGCCGAAGCGGCCAAGATGGCCGAAAAGCTCGGCGAGCATTTCTTCGAACGCCTGAGCGGCGGCGTCAAGCAGTCCGGCATCAAGGATGCGGCGCACGCGCTCGCACTGAGCCTTGCCGCCAATGCGCCAGACATTGCTCAAAGAAAGCGCGCCTTCTTTGCAGCTGCCTCGGCCGATCGCATCGATCGCGGCCGCTACGTGCTGCTGACGAAGGCGCATGAGAAGGCGCAGGACTCTGCCGACACGGAATTCGAGCTGGCTTGGCAGAAAGCCGCCGGCTGGAGCTTCAGGCATGACGTCGATCTTAAAGAGCTCCTTCAGCGGGAGATCGTGCCGGACATGGGGTCGAACGTCCGCATTGCCAAATCGGCTTCCGGAGCCATCCGCAACGCTTCGATCAGCAGCACGATTGCGGCTGCCCAGGAACTCGATCCCACTCTGAAGCAGGGCCTTCGCGCAGCCTGCCACTGCGCGCTTGAGCTGACGGCCGCTTCAGCCGGCTGCTCGGTGGAAAGGCTTCTCCTCAACAATTTCAACTGGGAAGAGCCCATCGATGCAGCGTCGCTCACGCTTCGCGACGACCAGAAGGCGGTCGTCGAAGCGTGCATCAACGGGCGCAGGCAAGTGCCGCTCAAGGAGCTCGTCGCAGCGAACTTGAGCCTCTTCATGCCGAAGCCAGCGGCGGATGCCTATGTCGAATCCCTCACGGGCGACGGCGGGCAGGGCGTCTGCGCCATGTCCCGCGAAGTGTTCCTCCGCAACCGGCTGCTTCGCCAGGCGAACTATCTTCGAGGGGTTGCCGACGACCTGCAGAAGGTCATGTCCGAGCAGCGCAGCCTGCTCGAGGTGAGAAGCGAGCGCTCGAGGATCCGCCATCAGCGCGCAGCCGGCATCTTGAGCGGGTGCCTGGAGCGCATGCCGCTCGGCAAGAGCATCGCCATTGACAAAAAAGGCCGGGTAAAAGTGATCGGCCTGAAGCTCGGCGCAGAAGCGAGCGCCGGCGCTTCTCCGAACGGCGCTCAAAGCGCCGCCAAAGCCGGCTTTTCTGCGGAAGCAAGCGTCGGCATAGACCTCGCCGATGCCGTTCTCTTCTCAAAGAATCCCGACGGCACGGTGACAGTGAGCGTCGCCAAGACGCTTGGCGCCTCTGCCCGAGCCAAACTGTCGGGTTCAGCGCAGGCTGGCGCAGGCATTGGCATCAAGCCGGCAAAGCAGTCTGAAGTGCTCAGCGCTGAAGCCCATGCAGGCCTCGAACTTGGCGCCAACTACAGGTTTAAGGTTGAAAGCTGCGTCTCGACCAGCGAAGCCGCGACGCTGATCGAACGCATCGTCTCGCGCCGCATTACCGGCAAGGAGCTCAATTCAGCGTCCGTCGTCAACGCCGGCGAGGTGCGCTTTTCGGCCACGGCAGGCGTCTCCGCGTCCGCAGCGCTCGGCTTCAATGCGCAGACCGATGTGGTGAAGCGCAGAAGCCCTTCGTCCGTCGCCACTGTCGCGGACGGGATTGAAACAACGCAGACGCGCAGCTGGCGGGGGACCGAAACGAAGATCGCGAGCAAAGACGAACACGGCGATGAGAAGGCCCAAACGTTCACGCAGCAGATTGAGACTTATACGCTGCCGAGCGTGCAAGCCGGCGTCAAGATCGATGCGACGGCGACCGCAGCGGCAGGCATCGACGGCGAAGTGACCGCGACGATTGCGCGGCGCAATACGCCGACAGCCACAGAGACCACCTATGCCTATTCCGGCACGCTGTCGCTCAAAGCCACCGCTTCTGCTGCGGCTTCGATTTCCGCTGCTGACGTGCTCAAGGGAAAGAAGGCTCGTTCTGCGGGCGGAGCCGCCTCGTTCGGCGTCGAGAATGCCTACACGGTTGTGAACAGCCGTCTGAGCGACGCCACGGTCGATGCCGCCAAGCGAACGACGTGCACCTTCATCGCCAAGCAGACGGAAGGAAGCCGCGCAGCGCAAGTCGGCCAGCTGCTGCGCGCGCACGGCCTGCCGGCGGAGAAAGCGCAAGCCGTTCAGACCCTCGTTGCATCGCTGCCAGCCGTTCCGAAAAGCGTCGCCGTCGAGTCGCACTACGAGCCAGACCGGCTCAACGGCAGCCGGCTGAGCCTCTCAGAACTCGTGAACCCAGCCCACTACAGCCCGACAAGCCTCGTCATTCGCTTTGAAAAGAGCAAGAGCGACACTTCGCTTCTGCAGAATGCGATCAGCAAAGCCGGCACAGTGTTCGGCGGCGCCGTCGACTTCTCGAGATCCGTGAGCCAGTCGCTTGACATCGAAGTCGACATCAATGCGCTTGACGAGAGAACGCTTTCAGCCGTCAAGGAAGCTGCGGCGCAGGGCCAGAAGAACCGCACAGACTCCGTCGTCTGACGCCGGTCGCGCCAAAAGGCGGCGCTTGCCGGCAAGGCAAAGCCATCGCGGGGACGCTTAACAAAGCGCTCCGCGCGATTTTTCTGCAGAGATCGACTGCGAAGCAGGAAAAACGCCGCATCCTGCGCTACTCGCCAAATGCGGGAGAAATGGAACGGCGCAACGTCTTCCACGGCCTGTTCGCCTCTCAATTCGTGCTTGCGCACATGATTGCATAGGCCTTGACATTCGTCTCGCCCTAGTGAGTCGGTGAGGTTTTCAGCAAAAAAAACGGAGAAGCCTTCGCTCTCAAAGGGTAGAGGAATGATTGTTTTTTGCTGACAAAGGGCCTGCGTTCCGAAGAGTTTCTCCGACACGTGGCAGAATTGCTGCGCTGCAAAGCTATCTTTTAAATTCTCTTCATTTCTAGCCGAGCGCCGGAGGGAGGCCCCGCATGATTAACGAGCTCAACCAGATGATCGAGAAGGGCGCACTGCCGCTCGCGACCTTCGAACGGCAGAACGCCGTCGGCCTCTCGGTGAACAGGACGCCTGGAGGCGCGCTCTTTGCGCTGGCCGAAGAGAATCCCGAACGTCTGCGGCTCTATACGAATGCTGCGCCCGTGACGGCCTTTGTTCGCGAAAGCCCGGAAGCGCTCCTTGCGCTCTCCGTTCTTTCAGCGCCGGCATCGGCGTGGCCCCATCTGCGGCTTGGCGCCGATCGAGATCTGCGATACTTCTGGATTTCTCAAACGCTTTCAGCAGAAGATTGCCGCGACGACCGCCTCCCTGACGCTTTGGCCGCCTTCCTCGGCGATGCCGAAGCGCTTCGGCGCGCCGTCATCGATGTCATTAATGGAGCCGCCGCAGGACACGGCGCCGAGCCTGCAGCCGCTGCTCGAGAAAGTGCGAGTCCGTCGTCCGCGGCGCTCCCTGAGAAGATGTCTAGCGAAGAGGTCAGCGACTTCATCGCTAGCCAGCAGGTCTTTTGGGGCTGATCGCCTTCAGGCGCGCGCCTGATGCCTGAAGGGTCATCGGGCTTCATGCTGTCATTTATTTCTAACTTCTGTTCCAGATCATGTGCAAAGTCACCGTTGCGCCGATTGCAACCGCTTCTGCTGCGCCGACGCCAAGAGCTGACTCGAGCCGTGCAGTCGGCGGCTCCCCTGAAGAACTCGACATTCAAGCGGCCGGCGCCCGCGAAGCGCTGGCAGCCGCCCAGCCGGCCGCAGCCGGCGCTTCAGAAGCGCCTCAGGCTGCGCGAGCGATTCCGGCCTGGCTGCAGGCGCAGGCCGGCATGCAGGAAGCGGGCGTCTCCCGACTGATTGATGCAGCTTCAACGCTCTCGGCGGAGCATCCCGCGGGCCTTGCGCCGGAAGCGCAGGATCTGGAAGCACTGCGGGCCCGCCAGGCGGTTGAATTCAACAAGGTGCTCGAGCAGGTCGTGAACGGAACGATCGAGGATTCGGCGTCGCCAGAAGCGCAGAGTCTTCGCACGAAGGCCGGACGCCGGCTTCAGACCGACCTCGAAGCCATCTATGCCGCCGCGAACGGCAAGTGCAGCGAAGTGCAGGCGCTTGCGGCGACGCTCGCGAGCGGCCGCATCCAGACCGCAGCGGGCGAGCTCTCGACCCCAGCGTTCAAAGGCGCTGCGGCAAACGAGCTCCCTGCCGGGATCTTCGTGCTGATGTCGGCTCAGACCCAGGCAGAAGCGGGCAAGGCGGCGGAGAAGCTCGAGGCGATTTTCAGCCGGCTTGAAGGACTCCTCGCGCAGTCGCCCGATGAGGCAGGGAGCGAAGTGCTCGGCGCTGCGAAGCGCTTCGCCAAAGAGCTCGCGCAGGCAAAGACCGCATCCCTCGCGCTTCTTAAGCAAATTCCTGTGGATGCGCAAGGACGTGCAGACCTTTCGCAGGCAGATCTCGACTTCAAAGCTGAATCGGCCGGCAGAGCGCCCACAAGCGATGCCGCAGACCGTCTGGAGCGATTCGGCAGCGTCATCAGCGACGAGCGCAATGCGGCCGCGGCCGCCGTGAAGAGCCTCAGCTCGCGCGTAGCTGAAGCGCACGGCGCCATGATCCGCAGCGATCTTGATGCCGCCTGCACGGTGCTCGCCGATGTGCGGGGCGCCAACGGGCAGGCGGCGGCCTCGCTCTTTGCCGACATGAGAACGGCAGCTCTCGCTGAAGCCCGGCATCAGACGGCACAGGCGCTCGGCATTCAGCCGGAGAGCATCGAATATGACGCGAAGAATGCCGAGGGCGAGCTTGACGACGGCTCTCGTCTCGGAAAGATGCTTGCCGACGCGGCGATGGACGGTCAGTTCAGAAGCCTCGCCGCCTGGCGGGTGCTGCCTGAACAAGGGAAGGGCGCCCTCGTGACGCTCGACGAAGCGGCGAGCGCCGCGCTCTCGAGCGTGCGTGCATCCGGCCAGGCCGGCGATCCCGATCCGGCACTCTTTGAGCAGCGCTACCCCCGAACGGGACCTGCCGCGAGGACGCTCTGCGAAGTGCTTCTCGCTCTTCCGCAAGTTTCGGAGGATGTTAAAGCCGAGGCGCAGGGCCATATCGACGCCGCGCTGCATGCTGAGAGCAAAGTAAGAGCCGAAAAATTCGACCTGGCGCTGCAGGCGCTTGAACGCGGCCTCTCAGATGCCATTGCAAAGCTCGATGCGGCCGTAGCGGCGCAGACGGTGCTTCGCGCCTACGGCATTGACGAAGCGCATCCGTTCGGCTCGGTCAACAAAGGCCTGCTCGGCTTTTCCGCGAACGCCAAATTCGAAGACTTCGATCAGAGCGACGAGCGCATCAGCCGATTTGCGTTTGCGGCGGAAGCAATGGCTGCCGGCCTTGAACAGGTCGCAAGGCCCGACGCGGGGCCTCATGGGGCAGAAGCTCGAGGCCCCCTCGCGGACGCGGCGGCGCAAATGCGCGCGAAGGCGCAGGAATTCATGCGAGCGTCCTCGTCGGCAGAACGTGAAGCCGCGTTTGCAGGCATTATGCGGCTGGCCGCCGGCGCTGCGGCTGCCGGCGCGGACTTCCAGAAAGTCGCGGCGCTCCTTCAAGCCGATCCCGCAGAGCTGGCGAAGGAGCTTGCCGATCCGCAGAGCGGCGCGCTCAGCCGCCGGATTCAATCGCGTCTGCAGGCGGGAACGATGCCGCCGGAAGAACTGAACCTTGCCGCCGAATTCACGGCTGCCGTTCAGCACTGCCGCGGCGCCGGCGCCGACAAAGAGGGCCTCGACCGGCTCTCGCTTGCCTTCGACTACCTGAATGCGCTCAGCGTCAACCGCTTTTATGCCGCTCTTGGCGATGAAACGGCAGCTGCGGCTGCAGCGCCGGCCTTTTCTCTCTCAGCCGCCGCGGCGCAGGACGGTTCGCCGCTTGCGGGCATCTTGGCTGCCGGACGGACCTTCCATCAGAACCCATCGTCGGAAAATCTTCTGAAGCTTGCCGCAGCCATCCGCACAGCGGATCCCGCAGCAGTCATGGCAGCGCTTCGCGAGGAAGCCGCGCATCAGGCCAATGAGGCTTCGCGCGGCAAGGCGCCGGCGGAGGCCATGGCGATCCAGGCTGAATTTGAGGCGAGCGCCGATGCGCTTGCAGCGCAGTTCCAGGCGCTTCATTCCTCAATGTCCGCGCTCGTCTACGGCGCGCATGCGCTTTATGCCGTCGAGGAAGGACTGGCCAATCCGCTCGAGATCGATCGCAAGTCGCCTGCAAATGCACGATTCGCAGGGATGGTCAATGCGCTGCCGAAGCCCCTCAGGGGGAAAGCGCTGAATCTGATGCGTCCGGGGATCCGCGGCAGCAGCGGCAGTCCGGCTACAGCGCTCGCGGTAGCGTCCATGCGCGCGACGGGGCTTCATCTGTCCCGTTCATCCGTGCAGGATGCGCTCGACGCGACGGCAGACGTCAACATCATGCGCGCCATCCGCTATTTCTTCAGCCGAATCGATCCCGAGGCGCCCTACGACACGACGTCCGACGTGCGCACGCTTGCCCGGCGCTTCCGCGACAAGCTTGCTCAGACCCGTTTCATCGGGCATCTCGCGAAGATGAATTCGCAGGACGTCTCGGCGGCAGCGCAGTTTGAGCTTGATGTGCTCGCATCGCGCATGGAAAAGCTGGGCATCGACCAGGCGAGCCTCCAGCGCATTTCGCACGGCTTCGATGCGATGGAAGGTGCACGCAGAGGCCAGACGAAAGCTTCCGAAGATATGGAAGGCCAGACGAACGGCATGCAGCTCATGATGCTCACCTACGGCCTCATGAACAGCGTCGACGACATGGATGCGTCGCTTGTGGGGAAGCTTCTCGGCCGAGAAGCCCCGGCGGACCCCGCCGGCGGCTGGCAGCTTTCTGATGACGACTTGAAAACGATGCTTTTCTCGGCCGCATCGCGCCCGCTGCACGGACGCGAGACGGCAGTCCTCTTCAGCGCCTGCATGGAGCGGGCCAAAGCACAGGGGCTGCCAAGCAGCCCCGATGATGTGCTCGAATCGCTCGCGCCCCGAGAGCCCGACGATGACGAGCTTCGGCAGCTCGACGAGGAGTCGGCCGCTGCAGCGCTCGCCGCCTACGACGCCGACAAGCTGGAATTCGATGGCGTGCGAAGCCGAATTGATGCCTGCTGGAAGCAGAATTCACAAAACGGATCGCTCAGCGTCGTCTCGGACGCCCAGGCCTCCGTCATGGCCAAAAAGCTCGCCGCAGAGTCCTTCCGCCGCCTCGGCGGCACGCGCGGCTCGTCTACGATCGAGGAAGCAGCGAAAGCACTTTCGCAGAGCCTCGCCGCTCATTCGCCTGACACAGCCGAGCGAAAGCGCGCCTTCTTTTCTGCGGTTTCGACCGAACTCATCGATCGCGGCCGCTATGTGCTGATGACGAAGGCTCATGCGAAAGCCAAAGGTTCCTCGGCGAGCGAATTCGACCGGGCTTGGGAGAAGGCGAGCAGCTTGAGTTCGAAAATTTCCGGCTTGGAAATCGAGCGTCTGAAGTCGCTGCTTCAGCGAGAGATCACCCTGGAGCTCGGCTCCAACACCCGCATCGCAAAATCTGCATCGGGCGCTGTGCGCAACCAGTCGCTGAGCGACGCCCTCGCCAGCGCGCAGCGCAATGATCCGCAGCTTCAGTATGCCCTTCAAACAGCCTGCCACTGCGCGCTTGAGCTGACTGCAGATTCCCTTGGGTGCTCGGTCGAACGTCTTCTCTTCAATAATTTCAACTGGGAAGAAGCCGTCGACACGACAAACCTTGCGCTTCGCGACGACCAAAAGGCCGCCGTTGAGGCGCGAATTGCCGGCCGGACGGCAGTGCCGCTCAAGGAGCTCGTAGCGGCCAACATGAGCCTCTTCATGCCGAAGGCGGCTGCGGACGCCTACGTCGAGTCTCTGGCCGGACCGGACGGCAAAGGCGTGCGATCCATGTCGGCGAGCATCTTCCTCAGAAACCGCAAGCTGCGCACCGCCAAATATTTCCAGGGCATTGCCGACGACATACAGAAAGCCTATGCAAGCGAAGCCGGGTACCTTGCTGTCCGCAGCGAGCGCTCGATGCTCTTTCATCAGCGCCAGGCCGGCATTCTCGGCGGATGTTTGGAGCGCATGGCGCCGGGCCAAAGCATCGCCATCGACAAGAAGGGCCGCGTGCAGGTGCTCGGCTGGAAGCTTGGCCTCGAAAAAAGCGCCGAGAAGCCGCAGGGCAAGTCCTCAAAGGTCACTGCGAAAGCCGGCGCATCTGCCGAAGCGAGCCTTGGGATCGATCTCGAAGATGCCGTTGTCTTCTCTAAGAATGCCGACGGCACGGTGACGATCAGCGTGGCCAAGACGCTTGGGGCCTCGGCTCGAGCCAAAGCCTCCGCCTCAGCGCAAGCCGGCGTCGAGATCGGCAACGACACCGCCAAGCTCTCCGGAACCGTCGGCGCTGAAGCGCAGGTGGGCGGAGAGCTCGCGGCGAAGTACACATTCAAAGTCGAGAGCTGCGTCTCAACCGACGTCGGCGGCGCGCTCATCGACCGCCTCATTTCCCGCCGCATCACCGGGAAGGATCTGAATTCGGCCTCTGTCGTCAATTCGGGCGAGCTGAGCGCCTCCTTCACGGCCGGGCTCTCGGCTTCGGCCGCGATCGGCTTCAACGTGCAGACAGAGTTCAACGAACGGGAGGAAACGGTTACCGTCACTGCGAATGACGACGGCAGCCAAACCAAGCGGACAGAGGGCAAAGGGAGCCTTACGGTAAAGACTTCGCGCGAGAACGAAGACGGGAGCTCGACCGAAGTGACCTACCAGCGCAAGCTCCAGACGTACGGGATGCCGAGCGGCGAAGCAGGCGTGCAGATCGATGCCACCGCTTCTGTCGAGGTGGGCAGCGACGGCCGGATCTCCGGCTCAATAGCGCGGCGCGAAACGCCCACGACCATCGAGACGACCTACACCTACGCGGGCACCTTGTCTCTCAAGGCATCCGCATCTGTAGCCGCCTCTGTCTCTGCAGCCGAAGTGCTCGAGGGAAAGAAGGAGGCATCGGCAGGCGCAGCAGTCACTTTCGGGGTTGAGAACGCCTACACCGTGGTGAACAGCAAGACAGGCGGCGCCACGCTCGATGCCGCGAAGCGGACCAGCTGCACCTTCATCGACGGTCAGACGTCCGGCAATCGTGCGTCTCAAGTGGGCCGGCTGCTCTCGGGCCATTGCGTGCCGGCAGAGAAGGCCGCTGCCGTGCAAGCCCTCGTCGCATCGCTGCCGACCGACGAGCTGCAGAGCGTCGTCATCGAATCACACTTCGCTGCCGACAAGCTCAACGGCACCCAGGTGAGCCTCTCCGAGGTGATGAAGCCAGCCAACTACAATCCGACAAGCTTGGTCATTCGCTACGAGAAGAGCCGCGAAGACAGCTCGCTCCTGCAAAAAGCGCTGAATAAAGCCGGCACTTTGCTTGGCGGCGCCTTCGACTTCTCGACGACAGTGAACAATTCGCTCGAAATCGAGATCGACATTAGCGCGTTGGACGACAAGACGATCGAAGCGGTGACGCAAGCGCTGTCAGAAGGGCAGAAGAAGCACACAGGCTCTGTCATTTGACACATAAGCGGCAGAAAAAGGGGGCTTGGCTGGTGCAAAGCCCTTAGATCGCGCGGGCGCTCGGAAGAGCCCCGCGCATTTTTTTGAACATGCCGCACTCAGAGCGCCGGCTCTGGCGGCATCGAAGCTGATTGAACCCATGTTCGGAATGCCTTTCCTTCCGGAACAGTTTTGAGAACATGCGAGCTCAAGAAAATTAGGTAGCAATGGCTCCGCGGCCGCGACTAAACTCGAAGGAACCGTTCTCTACTCCTCCTCCCAGCGAGCCTGTCAAGCGGAATGCTTCCCAGGAAAGCAAGTGTTGGCGACGTATTTGCAGCGAGTGATTGAATTGAAGCGATCGTTTTTGACCTTATGTCTTGCTGCGCTTCTCTCAGGTTGTACGGCAACGATTGACTATCATCCTTTCGTCGGAGACGAGCGGGTTCTCCAAGGCTCCGGCGGTGCATGCGACAGCGTTGACGGCGTCGAAATATGGATCAAAGGCGCGCCATCCAAGCCGTTCACGATCATCGGATACATTGACGGCGAGTACACTGAAGACGTTGGAGAAGAAGCGGCTTTGAAACGCTTGATCGCACAGAAGGTGAAAGAGGTTTCTGGCTCCGGCGCCATCAGCACGTCCCGGGTTTCCGGCCAGGGCGGTGCATACTTTGTCGGCAATGTTCTCATCCGAGAAACCGACGTCAAGGACGAATACGTAGTTTTTCTTTATCGCTGACGTCAATTTGCAAACAGCCTCCCGCAGCCGCTTGCACGCTTACGCCCTTTCGAACCCCTCATTGTCTGGATGCCAAGCAGGGCGGAATTTCCTGCTGCAGACAAAACGGTCGCCACCGCCGATGCCCCAGGGAAATCTCATGACTCTCGCAATGCGCGTTTTCCGCCGGAAAAAGTCCCGACGCACAGCATCTTCATTGACGCAACGCATCTTCAGGACTGTTGTACCGGATGCGGATTCGGTGCGGCCTTCTGCACGACGTGCATTCAACGCCGGCCACCCGAGCATCATCACGCCGGCTATCCGAAACGGGCACGCTGTTTTGCCAGCCTCCTGGCGTGAAGATGATGCCTATGACGAGTGAACGAGCAGGGGCCAGGCCTGAACCGCAGCAGCAGAAGAGAGCAGTGCTCTCGCTCGTCTGATCGTCTGCATCGGGGAGATGTTCTCGACAGCAACATCCCATCGACAACGGCTTTGATCAAGCCGACTCGCACTTGGCGGCGTCGTCCTGGACCAAAACGAATCCCGAAACCGAACCTATTTTTCGAACATTCGGGCGCAGCAGGCTGAAGAAGACGTCTCACACCTGAAAGGCAGTCGGATGACTGCTTTTTTTTTGCCCTGCGTGCCGACCGAGCTGAGCGCTTCTGGGGCTCGAATAAAACGGCTTCTGACTCTTCTACGCCTTCGAACCCAATTTTTAGGCCTTCGGATCGCTCGACCGATGGTTAGCAGGCACTTCGCAGGTCTGCCCGATTTTTTTCGCCGATTTTTGAAAATCGAGCAGTGCCGTCCCCGGAATCCTGAAATTTGTATAACACCTATCGTGTCGGTGCGGATTACTTCCGAGAATATACATTCTATCGTGTTATCTGTTCGAAGCCGGCTGTTGACTGTAAACGGCTCTACAGCGCATTTAAATCGAAAATAGGTGCATCGGCGTACGTTTAGCGACAAACAGGCCATTTAAAAACGTCGAAAACAACTCTAGGATCTTGGAAAAGACTGCTGTACAGGCAATCCCAGATGTTTCCATAATAGCTTTATGTAGCAATCGCTACATTGCAGAAATTGATTTTTAGCATTTTACTTACGAAATAACATGCGATAAATATCGATTAAAAAACACATTATTTTCTGTTGTCTTTTTGAACTGATTTAAGAGTTTCTTTGATTAGTTTCCAAGTTTTACAACATATGCCGATTGCATTTAACATGACGACTGTGTAGCATCATCTTCGCTTATCTTCATCTTGTGATGGTGCTGTTTAAGCATTGGATAACGTTTGTTGAATGATGTTGCTTGCTTCTTCTCTCTTCTGACGTTTTCTTCCCTTATCTGCTCCTTGCGTCAGCCATGGTCGTTGAATAGATGGTTCATCAAATCAAACTGGAGAATAACGACATAAGAAACTAAGCGACTATTAACGCTTTTATTCGAACTATTCTTGCGCTTAAAAAAGTAATACCATGCATATAAAATGCATTTAACTATGCATATACGAAACTTTTAAATTTCATTTAACACGGGAAAAACCTCTTTGGAAGGTGCTCCTGCTGGGAAACGGCGTCAAAAATCGGCCAGTCAAGCCGAGAGCGGATACTTCAAAGCCGATGGAATTTCTGTTGATGACCCATTCAATGGGCTAGATCAATTTCATGAAATTGAAAATTAGGGATTTTCAATACGAGCATTCGAAGCTGAATGCGAGGGAGAGGCGCAGCGGGCTGCCCCACTCGGAGAAAAGCCTCACGGCCCTTGATGCAGGGGCAGAGAAGGAGCGAGTAGGGATGCCCGCTCTTGCGGACGCTTCCGACTGCGCGTATACCAAACGCCTTAGGAGATCCTCTTATGTCCACTCAATCGCAAAACACTCCCAGCGATCCGCAGCGCGGCATTCGCCGCGTGATGTTCGTCGTTCTGCTCTTCGGCATCGTGAGCTGCTTCGGCGATGTCGTCTATGAAGGTGCGCGAAGCGCCAACGGCCAGTACTTCAGCCTATTGGGGGCGAGCGCCGCCTTCATGGGCATTCTCTACGGCATCGGCGAATTCCTCGGCTATGCGTTGCGCCTCGTCTCCGGACGGCTCTGCGATGCCACCGGTCGCCACTGGCCGCTCATCATTGCCGGCTATTCCTCTCTTATCGTCGTGCCGCTCATGGGTTTCACGGAGAACCTCACGACGCTCTGCGCGCTCTTCCTCATTGAGCGCATCGGCAAGGCGCTGCGCAATCCGCCGAAGGATGCCGTGCTTTCTCAGCTCTCAGAAAAGAAAATCGGCACCGGCATGGTCTTCGGCATTCAGGAAGCGCTTGACCAGATCGGCGCCTTTGCGGGACCGATGGTCTTTACGGCCGTCTTCCTCACAACCGGACGCAATGATCTGCCGGCTTACCAGCTCGGCTACGCATGGCTTCTTCCGGGCGTTGCGCTTGTCGTGGCTTCCGTTCTTTTCGCTTGGAGAATCGTCACGCGCTACTCGCTCGTGGAAGAGGGCGCCGCTGCAGCGGACAAATCCAAGCCGGCGGACATCTTCCCGCTTTACATGGTCTTCACTTTCTTTGCTTCGGCAGGCCTTGTCGCCTTCTCCATCATCGGCTTTCACCTAAAGTCGAAGGGCGTCATCGCCGACAGCGCCATCACGACGCTTTATTCAGTGGCCATGATTGTCGACGCAGTCGCAGCGCTTGTGATCGGCAAGATCTACGACGTGTTCAAAACGCGGACGGGCAAAAAGACAGCTGGCCTGCGCACGCTCTTCGTCATTCCGCTCTGCTCGCTCGGCGTGCCTTTCCTTGCGCTTTCCGGCAGCGCCTGGCTTGCTGCGGCAGGCCTTGCCCTTTACGGCATCGTCCTCGGCACGCATGAAACCATCATGCGCTCGGCCATAGCCGACCTCACGGTATTCCGCAAGCGCGGCACGGCCTACGGCATCTTCAATGTCGTGTACGGCCTCGGCTTTCTCGCCGGCAGCAGCCTCATGGGCATTCTCTACGATGCCTTTGGATCGACGGGCGTTGCTGTCAGCGTGATCATTTTGGAAGCATCAGCTTTTGTGCTTTTCTTGAAACTTCGAGCGCGAGCTGAATAACTCATTGAGGCTGACTTGAATTTAAAAGCCAGAGCGAGTGCTCTGGCTTTTTTTTTGATATCAAGGATTATGAATTCGGATTGATTTCGGATATTTCTGTATGCTTGCATTCAACAGAAATCGATCTTTGAAAAATAAAGCCAACCTTCAGGCTAGAAAGCCTTCTCGTGCTTGACTGAGAAATCCTATGTATATCCTGAGAAATCAAATAGATAGGAATAGAAATTCGCTCCATCTTCCGATTGAATTTCCGAAAGCACACGAAGAAAAGATTAATGTCTGAAGGAAATCAGAATAGGCAGATCGAAGATTGAAAGGAGCTGCATCCACGTGTTCCTGCAAAACTGAATTGGAAGCTGGAAAAGAACGGATTAATCATCATTCTTGTCGCGATAGAGCGAGCAGAACCATCGAACGCAGTGCGTCCCGCACATCAGATCTACAAAGATGCAGAAGACTAGCGTCAAAATCTGAATGCCGATAATGGCGAACAAGATGAAGAGAAACCAATCAACGAAGCCGAAGCTCTGCGAAGTTTCGATAGGATCCATGATGGGGATGGTGCTTCAAATAAGATTACTGACTGCCGAATGGCTCGGCCTCGCTTTCATCATCGGTCCTCAAGCGTCGCTTATCGACGCAAGTGCATGCGGCGCAGCGAAGTACAAAGAGCCCTCCCGTCCTGCGACCTAGGCAACTTGGGCTGCAGCCTTCTAACGAAAAAAGTCACGGATGCATCTGTGAGAAGCTTCTAGAACGGCTCATTGGCTAGAGCTCTGGCGAACGAAGCCTGCTTCGCCGCTGAGAGGCATTCCGCCATAGCGACAACACGGGCCTTCAGACGAGCTTTTGCTTTAGGTGACGGCAACGCCGCGAGCCATTCAAGCGTTTCCGAGAGCCAGCAATCGACGGCGCTGGGGTTGAAGGCCTCTATGTTGAGCGACAGAATATGATCCCCCAAAACGACAAGAATTGACCCCGGTACTC
>CAJKSP010000047.1 GCA_905202595.1 uncultured Sutterella sp. | reverse complement strand
CGTGCCCTTAGCACGGAACTTCAGGGCCATCAGCAGGAACCATCCCTTTGGGGCGACGCAAGCCGCCTTAGAGGGAATCACCGCCCTTCAGGACGGTGAGGACGTCAAATCGTCTCTGCAGTTGCAGGACAATGCGCTGGAAGCTTGTCAGACCGGTGAAGAGGGAGGATCAGCATGGCAGAAATTTTTGAAGTCGACGGCCGGAGGGCAGCCGTGCATCCGGGACATCGGCCGGACGCGCCGCTCATTCTTCTGCAGAGCTACGGCCGCGAGCCGAGCGGCGTCCTGAAGCGGCTGCGCGGCGCAGGAGCGCCCGATTTTTCGCTCGTCGAGGTCTTCTGCCTCTCGTGGACGCAGGATATGTCGCCTTGGACGGTGCCTGCGCTTGCTGCTGGCGGAGAACCAGAGGAAGGGCATGCCGATGCATGGCTCGCGCGGCTGCTCTGCGAGGTGCTCCCGGAAGCGGAGCGGCGGCTTGATGCGGCGTTCGGCGAGCCGGCTGCGCCGGTCTGGCGCGGCATTGCCGGCTATTCGCTCGCCGGGCTTTTTGCGCTCTACGCGCTCTACCGCACGGATGCCTTCTGTTGTGCCGCGTGCGCATCGCCTTCGCTCTGGGTGCCCGGCATGATGGAGCTGGTTCGCGGCGGCGCGCCGAAGCGGCCGCCCCGAGCGGTCTACTTCTCGATCGGGCGCAAAGAGTCGAAGACGCGCCAGCCGCTGATGCAGACGGCAGAAGCGGCAGTGCGGGAAGCGGCGGCCCGCTTTGAAGCTGAAGGCGTTCCATGCGCGTTTGAACTCAATCCCGGCGGACATTTCAGCGATCCGGACGGACGGATGGCCGCGGGGATTCTTTGGCTGCTGCGGCGGCAGCAGGCGTCCGCGCGCTCACGGTTCGGCGCTTGCGCCGCGTCACGCATGGAAAAAGGCGGGACGGCATGCCGCCCCGCCTTTCGGATTCATCCAAGGTACGATTCAGCGAAGGCTGAAGGTTACTTCGCCGCGTCCTTCTTCGCCCACGGATCAAACTTCGGCGTATCCGGACCATTCGGCGGCAGAACCGGGTATTCGATCTTAGGCTGCTCGCCAGTGAGCGTCTTCAGGAACGCGACGATCTGAGCCGTTTCCTCCGGCTTGTAGCGCTTGCCGAGCTGCACATCGCCCATGATGTTGACAGCATCTTCGAGCGTCTTTGCTTCCCCGTCGTGGAAGTACGGATAGGTGAGCTCGACGTTGCGCAGGAGCGGCACCTTGAAGCGCATGCGGTCCTGATCGCGGCCCGAAATCGCCTTCACGCCTTCAGACGTGTTGGTCGTCTTGTAAGGATGCACCGAGCCCATCTTCTGGAAGGACTGGCCGCCGAGCTGCGCGCCGTTGTGGCAGATCATGCAGCCGGAGCTCTTGAAGAGCTGATAGCCCTTGAGCTCCTCGGCCGTGATCGCATGCTGATCGCCCTTGAGCCACTTGTCGAAGCGCGCATTGGGCGTCACGAGCGTGCGTTCGAACTCGGCAATGGCGTCCGTGATGCGGCCGATGTCGACCTTGCTGTCGCCGAAGGCCTTCTGGAAGTACGGCGCGTAGCCCGGAATGGAGCTGATGACCTTGACCGCCTGCTCGTGGGTGGAGGCCATTTCAATCGGATTGGCGATCGGACCGGCGGCCTGTTCGGCGAGCGTCTTGGCGCGGCCGTCCCAGAACTGCGCGATCTGGCCGAAGGAATTGAGCACCGTCGGCGAATTGATGGGGCCCTTCTCCCAGCGGTCGCCGATCGAGGTCTGCAGATTGTCGACGCCTCCGGTCGCGAGATTGTGGCAGCTGTTGCAGGAGATGAAGCCGGATCGGGACAGGCGCGGCTCAAAGAAGAGCATCTTGCCGAGCTCGACAAGCGCGGGGTTGTCAATCTTGACAGGCTCGATCGGATCCACCGGCTCGGCGGCGCCGGCAGGCGCAGCGGCAGCCGCTGCGGCAAGCGAAGCCGCGAGAAGCGCGGCGCGGAAATGGAACTTGGTCATCGTTGTTTCTCCCTGTTCTGCAGAGCTCAGCTGCCGGCGGCGGCAGGCCAGTCCGGCGAAAACGAGCGGCGAAAGCTCTTTAATAGATTCGCTCGATCGATTCGCAGTCTATGAGAAAGCCTTATCTATGAAAAATCGCTTTTTCCGATCCGTTTGATAGAAAAAAATGTGTTCAATCCATGAAAAAGATAGAAAAAGCCCTAAAGGCTGTCATCAGGCAGGACGCTTGAGGGCGCGTTCCGGCCTGATGAATGCAGAGGATGCTCGCAAACGCCGACCTTGCACGCCTTGCCGGGGAGATAGACGTTCGGGCAGGCGGCATGGGCAGCGCAGCGTTTTGAACCTAGGGAAAATACGGAGAGTACGAAGAGTCGCTTCGCTTTATTCACAGAGCGAGGCGGCGATGGCGTTCAGATTGGCGGCAAGCCGATCAAGATACGGCTGTCCGTTTTCAGCCGTCTCCATGGTGAAGAGGGGCACGACGCGGGCGTCTGCTTCTTCGGCGAGGGTGTCGAGCACCGCAGAGCTTTCGCCAGCTTCAGCAAAGACGGTCTTCACGCCGAGCGCTCGACATTCGTCGATCAGCTGCGCGAGCCGTCGCGGCGAAGGCTCGCCTTCGGCGAAGACGCCGCTGGCGGCGCGCTGCTCGATGCCGAATTCCCGGCAGAGCCAGCCAAATGAGGCGTGTCCGCAGAAGAAGACGCGGCGGCGCGCGTGCTGGAGCTCGTCTTCGAAGCGCTGAGAGAGCTTTTGAAGCTCGGCCTCGAAGGCGGCGAGATTCTCCTCATAAGCCGCGCGGCCGGCGGGATCGGCTGCCGAGAGCGCTTCGGCGGCGGCTCGCGCCAGCACTCGAGCGCCTGCAGGCGCGAGCCAGAGGTGCGGGTCGCGCACAGTCCCGCTGTCCTGAGCGCTCTTTTCGGTGCGCTTCGGAAAGGCGGCATCGATATCGATGCCTTCAGCGAGCGCTCGGGCGACAAGCTTCGAATTGCCGGACGCCTTCGCTGCGGCGGCAGCCCAGGGCTCCATGCCGAGGCCGTTCCAGACGAAGAGCGAGGCATGCGCGAGGCGCTTCAGGTCTCGGATCGAAGGCTCGAAGCCGTGGGGCTCGCTCCCTGCGGCAATGATCGTCGCCACGCGGGCTCGGGGGCCTGCCACGGCGCGCAGGATGGCGGCGGGCGCTTCAAAGGATGCGGCAGCCTCAAGCGGCGCATCGGCCGCTCGCGCAGCTGCCGGTGCAAAGAGCAGGCCGCCGGCAATCGCGGCGGCGCCGGCAAGCAGTGTTCGGCGGGAGAGCGGGGTGGAAGCAGCGGCCGCAAGGGCCTCAAGCGGAAGGGGCGGTCGATTCGTTGTCATTTCATTGGGCTCGGAGCAGTGCAGAACAGGCGTCCGGTCCATCCAGACGCTGCGGTGCATGCTAGTATGAACGCCGCGATTAAGGCGGCCGAAGTGATAATTGTTCACATTTTCGGCCGCTTTCTTCTTGTTCGACTGACTCTCTGATGTTCTGAAGCCGCCGGCGGGCGCTCGAGCGCCGGCGGGCGGCGCGACGGCGCATGACGGCTTCTGACGATTTCATCATTTCGATACGCGATCTCTCCTTCGGCTATGGGAGCGGACCGCGGGTGCTCGACGGCCTGTCGGCTGAGATCCGGCGCGGCGCCTACGTGTCGGTCGTAGGCGACAACGGCTGCGGGAAGACGACGCTCATGCGGCTGATTCTCGGCTTTCTGAAGCCCATTTCCGGGACGCTGCGGATTGCGGCTCGCCGCATCGGCTACGTGCCGCAGGGCGGCGGCGCAGATGCCAAGGGCTTCCCGATTACTGTCGAAGAGGCGCTCGGGGCCTATGCCGGCCTTATCGGCTCGAAGGAGACGCCTGCGCAGGCGCTTGCTCGCGTCGGCGCCAAGGGATTTGAGTCTCGGCTCTTCGGCGATCTTTCCGGCGGCGAGCGGCAGAAAGTTCTCATCGCCCGCGCGCTCCTCGGACGCACCGATCTGCTGATTCTCGACGAGCCGTCAACGGGGGTGGACCTCAAGGGCAGGCGGGAAATCTATGCGCTTCTGAAGCGGCTCAATGAGGAATCCGGCCTCACCGTCGTTTCGGTCGAGCACAACCTCGAGGCGGCTGTGGCGAACAGCACCGACATTCTCCACGTGACGGCAGGCAAGGTGCACGTCTGCGCCCCGCGACGCTATGCCAGCGAAACGATCAGCCGGAGGCTCTTTTCATGATGGAAGACGCAGGCTTTCTTTCCGCCGCGGCGGCTCTCTTTCGCTACGGCTTCATGCAGCGCGCGCTCGGCGCATGCCTCTGCATGTCGATCCTCTGTCCGATGATCGGAATCTTTCTCGTGCTGCGCCGCTGGTCGCTCATGGGCGACACGCTCGCGCACGCTTCGCTCGCAGGCGCGGCGGCAGGCCTCTTCGTCGGCAGGAACCCGGTGCTCGGCGCCTTTGTCTTTACGTCCGCCTGCGGACTTTTCGTCGAGTGGCTCCGAACGTACTTCCGCAAGTACACGGAGCTCATTCTTGCCGTTGCGCTGGCGCTCTCCGTGGGCATTGCCGTGACGCTCATCAGCTCGGGCGAGCTGCATGCCAATGCCGATGCATTCCTCTTCGGCTCTGTTCTGACGGTGACGAACGGCGACCTTGCGCTCGTAGCGGCGCTTACTGCTGCAGCCGTGGCGCTCGTGCTCCGCTTCCGGCGCGAGCTCCTCTACATCGCCTTTGACGAAGAGGCGGCTCGCATTGCGGGCGTTCGCGTCAAGCTTGTGAACTATCTTTTTGCGCTTCTTGTCGCAGCGGCCGTGGCCGTCTCGATCCGCATCGTAGGCGTGCTCGTCCTGAGTTCCATGATCGCCATGCCCGTGGCGGCCGCGCTCCAGCTTCGCCGGGGCTTTCGGGCGACTTTTGCGGCATCGATCGCCTTCAGTCTGATTGACGGCATCGCCGGGCTTCTCCTGTCGTATTGGCTTTCAGCGGCGCCGGGCGGCTTTACGGCGCTCGCGAGCGTCGCCATGCTCGCGATTGTCATGCTGGCGATGCGGCTCAAGCGCCTCGCGGCTAGTTCTTGATGATGCTGCAGGTGATTTGCTGCGTCTCTTCCGGACCTGCCTTCGCGAGCGTCCTGCTTCCCCACAAGTTTGTGTTCGCACGTCCGTTCGGCGGTGAATCGCGTCCCCTCGCCGTGCTTGCCCGGCGAGGGTCTGGTTGGATTATGACGCGCTGCTAGTCGCGGCTTTCAACATCCAGTTCCAGCTCAAACATTCGTCAGAGGCGAACGACAAACCGAAATCGGAAGCGTACTCGTGTTAACATAGCAGCAAAGCGATTGAATTTAGGTGTCATCGCTTTACCTCAACGGCCGCTACTGTTTGAAGGACGGAGCGGCCGTTTTCTATTGGCAGCTTGGGTTATCAACATCGCCGCGGTGCGGCGATGCGACTCGGCGAACGCTGCCGAACGCCGAATCCGTCATCGTGCAGCCGCCCTCGGTACGGCTGCACTGGGATGACAGGATTGTACAGACTGACTGAGTGGCGGTTTGCTTTGCTCTGCGGAGCATCTAGTTCTGCGAATCAGTCTTTTGGGGATTCTGTGCTTTTGGCGGCCGCAGCTGAATGGCGTGTGCCGATCAACAAACATCGTCCCGACTTGCTTGACGCGCCATGCTCGCGATGCAGTTCAAGCGCCGCACGGCGCGGTCACCGCACGCCGGCCTTTCGGCGGAGCCACTCGCGCGTTTCCTCATCAGGCGAATAGACGAAGCAGCCTTTGGTGCCGCGCGTCATCAGCACTCTGTAGGTGTTTTTGATGATGCGGTCGGCGATTTTCTGGGCTTCTTCCGAATTCGTCTTCGCGAGCGTCTTGATGCCCTGCAGGCTTTTGTCCGAACTTGCGCGCTGCCGGTAGTCCGTGACGGGCATGCCGTTTCGGATGACCAGGTCCGGACCAATGATGACGCCGACGTACGGGACTTCCAAACCCTGGCAGGTATGGATGCAGCCGACCCGCTCAAGGCCTTCGTCGCGAACGAGCCAGAGGCCGCCGTCGTCCTTCAAGTTCCAGTCGAAGGCGAATGTGCCGCCGTCGAGTTCGATGTCGCGGTGTTCGGGCTGCGCCCCGGGCTTGCTTGAATTCCATTTCCAGCAGTAGCCCGCAACGATGCGGGCTGGCAGCCCCCGGCTTTGGCGTTCGAGAAGCGCGTCGCGCATGTCGGCTGCGCGATCGAAGACGCGGAAGTCGTAGGGGATGCCGTCGAGCGTCTGGTTGGCCGTCTCGCGTATGCCGAGCGTGTGGTCGATCCAGGCGATGTAGCCGTCCGATCCTCCGCAGCGGAATTGAGAAGGCAGCGAGAATTCGTGAATGACCGCTCCTGCGTCTGTAGCTTCCGTCAGGATGTTCTGCGATGAGCCGAAGTCCTTTGTCGTGACCTGCTGCGCATCGTCGATGAAGAAGACGGAGACTTCGGCGGCATGAATCAGTTCGCGAATTTGGTTTTCGCCGAGATTTTGATAGAGTCCGCTCTTTTGGCGCAGCCGGTGGGCTTCGTCGATGAGAAGACAGCGGTAGGCATTTTCCTTCGCCTCCCAAGCCCAGTCCGAACTTTTGAAGAGGCCCTTCGCCAGCGCTTTGAGTGCGCCTTTCTTGTCTTTGCGGCGAGCCGCTCCGAAGTCGATGAGCTTTTGCGAATACACCTGCCGGGGCGCGGCGTTTTTTGTGACATAGCAGGCGTTGAGCCGATGACGGCTCACCAGCTCGGCGAGGAGATTGACAGCGACGACCGATTTGCCGGTTCCCGGCCCCCCGTGAACCAGGACGACGTGCTTTTCGTCCGGTTTGGGCTGCGCAAGGGCAAGCGCCAGGACTGATTCGTACACGAGCTTCTGCTCGTCGATCAGCGTGAATTCGGCGTTGCCTTCCATCATGGAGCAGACAGCGTCGGCGAGTTCCTTGGTCGGGCGGATTTCGCCTTTTTCCACTTCTTCAATGAGGCGGCTGCCGTCTCCGAAGCGGATATGCGCCTCAATGAAGCGCTGCAGGCGCTTCTGTTCCGCCGGTCCCTTCAAAAACACCGGCGACGCTTTCAAATATTCGTCGTAGCAAGGGTTGAGGATGCTTTGACGCAGCGGATCCGCCGCATGATTGTGGAGGTAGGCGCAGGGATTGATCTCGATGGATTCCTTCTCAATGGCCGCATTGAAGCCGCGCAGCAGCTCGGCGTACGACCAGGCCTGATAGCTCGGGTGGACGCCTTCCGTTTCGCTGCCGCCGAAGCGGTTGGCCAGAAGGATGCCGTCTTTGCTTGTTGCCGTGCTCTTCGACCACTGCTTGAGCTCGACGACAACGAGATTGGGCCGGCGGGATCCGTCGTAGCCGGAGAGAAGAACGTCGACGCGCTTAGCGGTGGCCGGAATTCGGTACTCGACAGCAACGCCTGCATCGGAGGGCAGCTCGTTTTCGTCGAGCGCATTGGCAACGAACTGCAGCGAGTTCGACCAGGCGCGAACTTCGCTTTCTGCCGGCCGCGAGCCTTGGATCCTGCGGAAGGATTCGGTCAGTTCGTCGACGATGCTGCTGCTTCGCACATCGCTGATGAAGGCCTGCTTGGTATTGCGATAGATGATCATGATGGGTGCCGGCGCCTCCTTTGTCCGAACTGAGCCTGCCTCTGCCGAGTGTACTGCGCGAAGAAGCCGGGGCTGCGGACGGGGAGACGTTTTGGCAGAAGAGCGGGCGCAGGGGTACTCTTCAGAAATGCACTGCCGCGCAGTCCGGCTCCTCAGCGTCCGGGCGGGCGCAGGTCATTGCATACTGGAGCACCTATGCTTTCTCTCGTCATCACCATTGCCTTCGTTCATCTTCTGGCCGTCATGTCGCCGGGTCCGGATTTTCTCTTCGTCACGCGCACGGCCGTGAGCCAGTCCCGCTCCAAAGCCATGGCAGGCGTTTTCGGCATTGTCGGCGGCATCGTCATCTGGGCAGGCGCCTCCTTTCTCGGCCTGCAGCTCTTGTTTGAAAAAGCGCCGTGGCTGCAGCGAGGCATCGCCGCGCTGGGCGGCCTCTATCTGCTCTGGATGGGCTGGCAGCTGCTGAAGAGCGCGCTCTCGAAGCCTGCGCCTTCGGCGCCGTCCTCCATTTCTGAGAGCCAGGCTGAGCCGCAGGCGGCGCAGCCTGCCGGTCAAGTCATGCGGCATCCCTTTCTCATGGGGCTTTTCACCAATTTGTCCAATCCCAAGGCCGTCATTTACTTCGGGAGCGTCTTTTCGGCGTTTCTCGCCCCGGACATTCCTGATTCGGTGCGGTGGGGCATCTTTCTGCTGGTGATTCTCATCTCCGTGGCCTGGTTCTCCTTCGTGGCGCTTCTCTTCGGCATGCCGCAGCTGCGGCGCGGCTACCGCCGCATCGGTCGATGGATCGACGGGCTGGCGGGCGTTCTTTTCGTGGGATTCGGCGGCGCCCTCATTTGGAATGCTGCCAAGGAATTTCTGGCTCAAAGAAGCTAGATCGCTTCTCCCGGCAGCCCCTTCGAAGCGCTAGAGGCCGGCTGCCGAGCACTCTGCGGAGCTCTGCATGCTTGTCCAATATGCTTCGGATCTGCATCTCGAAATGCCGGACAATTTCCGGCATGTCCTTTCGGAAGGCGGCTTGACGCCGAAGGGCGGCGTGCTGCTGCTTGCGGGCGACATTGCGCCGCTGCAGGATTTGAAGCGCTATGACGCCTTTTGGGACTGGTGCTCGGAGCGCTTTGCCCGCACGCTTTTCGTGCCGGGCAATCATGACTGGTACGGCGCCTGGCCGGATGCGTCCGTTCTGGCTCAGCCGCTGCGCCTGGAGATTCGCTCCAACGTACTCTGCCTCAACAATGCGGTCGAGCGCATTGACGGCGTGGACTTCGTCTGCTCGACGCTCTGGTCGAGGATTGATCCCGTCTTTGCCGCAGCGATTGGGCGCGTGCTTCTCGACTTCCATGAAATTCGCTTCGGCGGCGCGCTTCTGACGACGGAAGCGTTCAATCAAGCCTTTGAAGCGTCCTGGGTCTTCATTCAGCGCGCAGTCAACGCTTCGGACGCTTCGCGGATTGTCGTTGCTACCCACCATCTGCCGAGCTGGGCCGCCGTAGCGGACCAGCACAAAGGCTCCCCGCTCACTTCCGGCTTTGCAACCGAGCTCGGCGGCTGGATTGCGCAGAGCCGGGTCGATGCCTGGATCTACGGCCACTCGCATGCCAGCGTGGAGACGGCAGTCGGACGGACGCTTTTGAAGTCGAACCAGCTGGGCTACCTTTCGATGGGAGAAGGCGGGGACTTTGTCAAGGACAAGTGCCTGACGCTCGGCGAAAGAAAGGCGCCGCAGGGCACGCTTTCTTGAGCGCACTCGCTGCGCGTCGCGCGGTCTGCATGCGGCATGCAAAAACGGGCGGCTCCTTCTCGGAGCCGCCCGTTTGCTGACATCTGCCGTTCGGCTTTCCGCGCGGCGCTTTTCACTTCGGCGCAGAAAGCGCGTTCAGCCTCAAGGCGGCGAAATTACTTTCCTGCCTTGATGGCTTCGGCAATGGCGTCCGCTGCAACGCGGCCGGACGTGAGCGCCCAGCCGACATTGGCGCCGGCAGGGCTGTCATCGCCCATCACGCCGCCGACAAGCTCGCCCGCAGCGTAGAGGTTCGGAATGACCTTGCCGTCGGTCTTGACGATGTTGAGATGGTCGTCGGTGCAGACGCCGCCCATCGTCGTTGCGAAGCGAGGCTTTTGCTCGACGATGTAGTAGGGGCCTTCAGACGCGATCTGGGCCTTCATGTATTCGACGGGACGGCCGAAGTCCGCATCCTTCTTCGCAGCGACGAAGCCGTTGTAGCGCTCAACCGTCTTCTTGAGGTTCGCCGCATTGATGCCGGCCTTGGCGGCCACTTCATCAATCGTCGCGCCCTTGACGAAGAGCGGCGCGGCCTTGCCGTCGTTAGCCAGGTACTTGTCGGCATCGCCCTGGGAAACGCCTGTTTCAGGCAGGCGCTTGTAGAAGCCTTCCCAGGACTTCTGGTCCATGAAGACGTAGGCCTGGCCGTTCTTGTTCTTGAGCATCGGCTCAAGGATGTGGCGGTTCGAGGCCTTTTCGTTCACGAAGCGGTTGCCGTCGATGTTGACGAGAATGCCGGCCTGGTCGAAGGCGCCCACATTGGCGTAGATCGTCGACTTGGCCTTGCCCGGCGCAACTTCAATGCCGTTCGGATAGCGCTTGCCGTACTGCAGGAGCTGCGTCTTGGCGCCGAGCGCCTGAGCCATGCGCAGGCCGTCGCCCGTCGAGGAGACCGGGCCGTAGTAGAGGACCTTCTGCATCTCGGGCGAGAGCATCGACTTGTTGTTGCCGTAGCCGCCGGTCGTGAGAAGGGTCTTCTTGGCGCGGATCGTGTACTTCGTGCCGGTGTTGAGGTCCACGGCCTTGACGCCTTCGACCTTGCCGTTTTCGACGATGAGCGATTCAACCTTGGTGTTGTAGAAGACTTTGGCGCCGTTCTGAGCGATCACTTCGCGCAGATGCTGCGCCATGGTGCCGGAGCCGCCTTCGAATTCAAGGGCGCGCTTGTGGCTGTACTCGGCGAGGAAGGGCAGGTCGTTCGGAACGAACTTGACGCCGACCTTTTCATGGAGCCAGTCGATGGTCGGGCCGACGTTCTTGGCGTAGAGCGTGAGCTTCGAGAGGTCGTTCAGGTGATTGCCGTTGGCCTGGAAGTCCTTCACCATCGATTCGACGGAGTCGTCCGTCACGCCGAACTGCTTCTGCAGCTTCGAGCCCTGCGCGACTACCTGGCCGCCGGAAATGGAGGCTGCGCCGCCGATGAAGGGCATCTTTTCGACGAGGATCGCATTGAGGCCGTTCATGCGGGTGCGGATTGTTGCGGACATGCCCGATCCGCCGCCGCCCACGATCACGACGTCAGTCGAAAGGTCGACGTCCTTGCCGGCCTTCTTCACGACGACAGGCACGAGCGTCGACGGATCGACGCCCGCCTGGCGGATGCAGCTGTCGACGGCATCGCGGATGGCCTTCGAGGAAATGGTTGCGCCTGCGATGCCGTCCACTTTCGTCGACTGCGCGTCGACGATGCGGCCCGGCAGGATCTCGACCGCTTTCGTGCCGATGCCCTGCGTTTCATTCTGCGAGGTCACTTTGACCGATTCAATGCGGTCGGCGGAGAAAGAGGCCTCGACGGCGATCTTGCCGTGAATGCCGTCTGCCGATGCCGTATAGGTGCCGGCTTTGAACTGCGGCGACGCCCAGGCGGCGCCGACAAAGGCGGCAGCAACCGCAAAGGCGGCGAGCTGCTTCTGATAGGTCATGAATGAACTCCTTTATTGATAAGGGGCTTCTTGGGTCGCAAGCGCTGCAGCAGGCAGCGCTTCGGAAAAGCTTCTGCTCGAAGCCTAGTCAGTTTGGCGGAGGACGTCGCTTATACCTTGGTATGGGTGCAGAGCGCAGGTGCCGATAGGTCGGCATAACTAGCGCGAGGGGCTAGGCATGCGAGCGCATAAGGCGTAATCTCATTTGTAGAGAAGGTTCTCGAATGGAGGTATGCCTATGACGAAGCTTGCACTTTTCTGCACAGCGCTTGCGAGCGCTCTTCTTCTGGCTTCCGGCGCTGCCTCCGCCTACGGATGGGGGCATGGCCACGGCTGGGGTCCGGGCTGGCGCGAAGGCCCGCCGCCCTGCGAAGGCGCTTATGCGCCGTGTCCGTACCGCGCTGATCGCGGTGCGCCCTGTCCGAATGCGGACTGCCCCTATGCCGAGGACGGACGCGGCTACGGCAACCCGGGCGGACCGTACTTCGACGGCCGCGGGCGCCGCGGGCCGGGCTGGGGCCCGGGATCGCGGGACTGCCCGCGCGGCTATGACGAACCGCCGCGGCGCGGCTGGTGTCCGTGGTAGCGTCTGACCTTGAGCGGCGGCTGATGCCGCCGCTTGGATAACGGTCAGCTCGCTGGCTCAAGGCCGGCGCTTCTGAATGAAGCGCCGGCTTTTTTCACGCAGTTGCGAAAGCCTGACGGTGCGGCGAGCGCTTTGGACAGAGGCTTTCGAGAGGCTGCGCCGCAGACTCATGACGAGGCTTCTCGAGCTGTGGGGCAAAGCGCTTAGCTGCTCGCGGCTTAAGGGACGCTCCGCAAGTCCAAAATGAACGAGACGCCGAATGCAGGCGGCGGTTTCTGAGAAAGCGAAGCCTTGCTCAGCTTCGCTGAGTGCATGCTTCTCGGCTTCCGGCCGACGGGCGTTTCAGACTGGATCAGGTGAATATGCAGCTTTGCACGCTCTCCAACTCCCATCAGCCGGGCGTTCAGGCCGCTCTGGCCGGCTTCTCCCTTCCCGAATCGTCAGAAGCCGCCATTCCGTCTTTTGCGCTTGAAGAGCCTGTGCCGACAGCGGCGCGGCCGCTCTACCTCAACTACAACGAGAATTCGCTCGGCATGTCGCCCAAGGCGAGCGCAGCCGCCGCGGCGGCGCTTGCGTCAGCCTGCCGGTATCCGGATGCCGCCCGCGCGCAGGCGGCTACCGACATCGCGGCCTTTTGGCGGGTCGGCGTTGAGAATGTGGCGATTGGAAACGGCTCTTCGGAAATCATCCGCGCCGTCATTGCGTCGCAGGTCAACAAGGCGCGCCTTGCTGGACAGGCGGTTCAGCTGCTTGAACCCGTGCCGACCTTTGATTCAGCGGCCGTCTATGCCCGTGCGCTCGGCATTCCTGTGACGGACGTCCCGGTCGACGGCAAAACCTGCCGCGCCGATGCGGCCGCGCTTCGGCGGGCGGCAGAAGCATTCGACGGCCTGACGATTCTCTATTTCTGCAACCCCAACAATCCGACGGGCTGCGCGTCGCCGGCCTCTGAGATCAATGCCTGGGTTGAGGAGGCGGGGGCCAAGAGGGCGCCGATCTTCTTTCTCATCGATGAAGCCTATGCCGAATTTGTGACGGATCCGTCCGTGAGGACCGTCATCGAATGCGTGAGGCGCGGATGCGGCAACGTCGTCGTTTCGCGCACCTTTTCCAAGCTCTATGCCATGGCAGGCCTTCGCTTCGGCTACGGCATCGGCGTGCGCAGCGCAGCAGCAGAGACGAACGCCTTCTGCGCCATCGACAATGCCAATGCCGCCGCCGCAGCGGCGGCGAGCGCATCGCTTAAAGATGCGGCCTATGCGGCGGCTACGCTGAAAGCTATTCAGCTTTCTCGCAAGATTGTCGAGGATGCCTTTCGCGAGCTTGCCGTCGAATGGGTGCCGACGCAGGCCAACTTCATCTTTCATCGCGTCAAAGGCAGCGGACGAGAATACGCGAACGCCATGGCGGAGCGCCATGTCGTCGTCGGCCGCGCATTCCCGCCGCTTGTCGGCTGGAGCCGCCTCACGCTAGGAACACCGGGCGAAATGAAGGCCTGCGTTCGGGCGCTCAGGGCTGTGCATGAGGCGGGCTGGCTTTGAGCTTCCCGCCGGCGCCTGAAGCAGAAAGCGCGCGGCATGCCCTTAAGCCTGCCGCGCGCCTTGCTGCTGGGAGCCCTGCGATCAGCAGCCGAAATGCGCCGTCAGATAGGCCTTCCAGCGCTCCAGGTCTTCAGGGATCGTCGGATTCTTCAGCACGTCGTTGGCCATGAAGTAGGGCATGGCCTTGAAGCCGATGAATTCGAAGGCCTTGCGGGTCGGAAAGAAGACGCCGTCGGGGCCGCGGCCTTCGAAGAACTGGCTCGGATCTTCAAAGGCTTCGCGCGGGGCGTTCCAGGTGGAGGAAATGAGGAAGCGGCGGCCCTTGAGCACGCCGCCCGTGCCGTACTTCTTGGACGGGTCGCCGCGGTGGCGGCCGTCGCCGCCGGCGCTGGCAATCGGGTGCATGAAGACTTCGTCTTCGTATTTCTTCATCTGCCAAGGCGTCGACATGTACCAGGCCGGCGTCTGCACGATGACGACGTCGGCGCGCTCGAGCTTCTTCGCCTCCTCTTCGATCGACCAGCCGTCATCGAGATTGGTGAGCTCGACTTCGTGGCCGAAGCCTTCGAGCGTCGTCTTCGCGAGATCGACGAAGGTCTTCGAAAGCTTGCCGCCGCGGCCGAAATACTGGCAGCCGGCGTTGATGATGAGAAAGTGAAGCATGTCTGAGATCCTTGCTGAAGAAATTCGCTTCGGGGTTCGGGCGCTGTCTTCTGCGAGGGCGGCGCTGAGCCTTGGCGAGGAAAGAATCTTGCCTGCCGGCGTCTGCATGGAAAGGGCAGAGCGGACAGGTCAATCGGAGAATCCGTTCAGAGACGGCATTCAGAGCATACTCGCACAATCTTTCGCTCGGATGGAGCGATGCCGATCATCCGTAAAGAGGAGCTGAAGGGATGAGCGGCTGCAGCAGAGCATAAAAAAAGCCGACAGCTCGCTGAAAAGGCAGCGGGCCATCGGCCGTTCAAGCCAGCAGGTCAGTGGGAGCGGATGCCTGGACATCCGCCGAAGACCGCCAGCAGGAGATCTATGGTTGGGTGAACCACCAGATGGAAGAAATTACTTGAGCGTCTTCATGTAGGCGTCGGCAGTCTGGCCGGCAATGCGGCCGAACGTGACGATGTCGGCCTGAGCGTTGCCGCCGAGGCGGTTGCCGCCATGCACGCCGCCCGTCACTTCGCCGGCAGCGAAGAAGCCCGGAATGGCCTTGCCTTCCTTGTTGAGGACTTCAGCCTTCGTGTTGATCTTCACGCCGCCCATCGTGTGGTGGACAGCCGGCTGAACCTTGACGGCCCAGTACGGAGGATTCTGGAGGGACTGCGGCATGTCGGGACGGCCGAAGTCGGCATCCTTGCCGGCCTTCTGGAAGCCCGCATAGCGCTCAATCGTAGCCTTGAGGTTGTCGACCGGGAGGTTCGTCGCCTTGGCGAGGTCTTCAATCGTGGCGCCCTTGACCGTGAGGCCGAGCTTTTCATAGCCGTCCATCAGCTTGGCGGTCTTGCGGGTGGCGTTGTCCCAAATGATCCAGGCGAACTTGCCCGGCTGCTTGAGTTCGTTCTGCGAGACCACGTCGCGGGTGAGGAGCTCGTTCGTGAAGCGCTTGCCTTCGGCGTTCACGAGGATGGCGCCGTCGCCGCGGACGGATTCAGAAATGAGTTCGCCGGACGGAGCAGCCGTCGGGTGAGCCTGAATCTGGTTCATGTCGACGAAAGCAGAGCCGAGCTTCTCGGCGAGGATGATGCCGTCGCCCGTAGCGCCCGGCATGTTCGTCGTGGCATAGCCCTTGAGCTTGGGCTGGTACTTCGAAACCATTTCCTGGTTGGCGCCGAAGCCGCCGGTCGCGAGAACAACCGCCTTGGTGTCGATCGTGTAGGTCTTGCCGTCCTTGGACTGGACCTTGACGCCGGCAACAGAGCCGTCCTTCGCCGTGATGATGTCGACCGCCTTGCTGTTCGTGCGGATGTCAATCTTGCGGTCCTTCGCGGCCTTGTAGAGCGTGTTCACGATGACCGGGCCGATCGGGCCGCCGCCAGTCGGACGGTGAGCGCGAGGATACTTGGCGCCGCCGGCGCGGCCGACCACGGAGAGGTCGGCGCCGAGGCTTTCAAGCCAAGCCACCGAATCCTTGGCGTGCGTGCACATCATGCGGACGAGTTCCGGATCGTTGATGTCGTGGCCGCCCTTCATCGTGTCCTTGATGAACTGATCGATGGTGTCGGGAATGCCGGCCTTCTTCTGCTCCGGGGTTTCGGCAGCATTGATGCCGCCTTCGGCACGCAGCGTGTTGCCGCCGATCATGCCCATCTTTTCAAGAACGACGACGCTGCGGCCGAGGTCGTGAAGCGTCACGGCAGCCGAGAGGCCAGCGCCGCCCGAGCCGATCACCACGGCGTCGAAGGCGGGGTCGGCAGCAAAAGCGGCTGTCATGAGGCCGGCGGCGCAGAGCGTAGCGGCGGCGGACTTGATGCAGAACTTCATTTGAACTCTCCTTGAGGCCAGACTTGTTCTAACTTCACTGTCAGATGTCTGGGTCGATTTGGTCAATGCGCGCATTATGGGGATCTTCAGTCATATTTGCTAGATGAAATGCGTTGGCATTTATTCGGAGAGCTTTGAGTTTTTCTTGAAGCTTGCGAAGAAAAAAAGGCTCTTCGGAACTTTTGGTGAATCTTGCGCCCCCGGGGGATCTCCGG
>CAJKSP010000046.1 GCA_905202595.1 uncultured Sutterella sp. | reverse complement strand
CCGTCAATCGAGACCGTCACCTGCTGTGGTAGGATCTGACACGAAGCAAGGGGGACTTTGCTCATCACCATTCCTTGCATCATTGACTCAGCCCGTGTTCTCAGCACGGGCTTTGTCGTTTCTAGGTCAATGAGGTGCATGCAGGAATTCTCCGTTATGTTGTGCCAATTCCTGTTGGTTTTGGCTGTTCATAACGGAGAATTCCTGCAATCTTAAAAAATCGGCTCATCCAGAGGCCGCAGGAGCACCGTCATATGGAAGACTTATCGATCGTGCGAGCGGAAGGCAGACGCCGTCCAAATGAGCTCGCCCGAGCGCCAGACGGCCGCCGTGCGGATCCTGTCCAGATTCTCCGGCGCGATTTCAAGGGGACTGCCCGTCATGGCGATGAAGTGCGCAGGCTCCCCAGCCGCAATGCGACCGTAGCCCTCGATGGGCATCACTTTGACTGCGCGGCTCGTATAGAGCGAAAGCGCCGTCGCCGGATCAACCGCTTCGTCGGAATTGAAGGCGCCGCCGTCGCTGTCAAGCCGCGTGACGGCCGCGTAGATCGACGTGAAGACCTGATCGGGATCCGCCCAGGTTGTGGCCGGCGCGTCTGAGGAGAGTGCAAAAGCGTCGACGGCATCGGCAATCGTCTTGATGCGGTAGCAGTCGGCAAAGACGCTCTTCGTGAGATTGGCGTGGTAGGAGCGCCATTCGGCAAAGGGGAAGATAGGCTGCGTCGTGAGGGCGGGCTTCACGCGAAGCGACTTCATCTTCTCCAGATGCTCCGGACGCAAGAGCGTCACGTGTTCGAGGCGGATCGACGGCGCGCCCTTCACCCACTCGCCCGGCTCGTCCTCGAGCCAAGAGAGGATGGCGTCAATCGAGCGGTCGCCCATGACATGGATCGAAACCTGCAGGCCGTTGCGCCGCGCATAGGCGGCGGCAGCGCGGTAAACGGGCTCGGACAGCGTCATCGTCCCGCAGGGATTCTCGGGCTGCTCGCCGAGCTCGAACTTGTAGGGCTCCCGCACCGCCGCCGTGCGGCCTGAAATCGAACCGTCGGCGAAGAGCTTCACGCCGACGTACCGGCTGCGACCCGTCGTTTCCTCTGGCGTCATCTCCGGCATGCCGAAGGGATCTTCGCCGCCCGTCCAGATGGCGTAGAAGAGGCAGTCGACGGAGAGTCCCGCCGCCTCGGCTTCGCGCCAACGGAAGAGCGAATCGTCCGCACCGCCCGTGCGGTGGCCCATCATGTCCGTCACCGCCAGAATGCCGCGCTCGCAGTAGTGCGCCTGCAGCGGCAGAAGCGTCTTCACGGCGTCGTCCGCACCGCCCTTCGGCAGCGCCGCTTCAATGACGGCAAGCGCCGGCGCCTCGCTGAAGATGCCGTCGGGCTCTCCCGAACCTTCGCGCCCGATACGGCCGCCCGCCGGATCCGGCGTTTCAGCCGTCACGCCGGCCAGGCGGAGCGCCGCCGTATTCACGCAGACGGTATGGCAGTCGGAGCGGCGGATCATGACCGGCTGCGTCGTCGAGACGCGGTCGAGATCATGGCGCGACGGGCTCCGGCCGTCGCTCAGGAGGCTTTCGTCATAGCCCCAGCCAAGAATCCAGCCTTCGCCTGACTGCGCGGCCGGCGACTCCCGCAGCCGCTCGACCATTTCGTCGATGGAGGAGACTGCCGGCGGCACGCAGGGCACCTGATTGAGAATGCCGGCCACGAGATCGGGATGGCAGTGGGCGTCGACAAAAGCAGGCGAAACGAAAGCGCCTTGCAGATCCACCACGCGGTCTGGCGACGCGCCCGGCTCCGGATCAGCGAAGCGGCCGTCGACGACATCAAAGGACGAAAGCAGCGGCTCGCCGGCTCGGCCGGTAAAGCCTCTTAAATTGACATAGCGGGTGCGCATTTGACTTCTCTTTTCTTCTTGCAAACTAATTGCTGACTCTGCTGCCGAGCGCAGCGCGGCCTGGCGCCTGAAGCGCCTCAAAGCCGATTCATTCTACGGAGCGGAGCCGGCGGCATTTCTAAGGCAATTTGAGGAGCGAGCTTGATTGGCGCAGCGGCTCGCGCCGCGTCCCTCAAAGCCGCACGCCGTTGATCGCCGCTGCAAAGGGCATGAGCCGCCGCGCCTCCGGCGTTCTCAGATACGCGGGATCGAGACCCGAAGCTCCGAAGCGGTAGCGGTCGAGCGCATCCGCGTCCTTGAAGAAGCGCAGACACTCGGCCGCATGCGGCGGCAGCGCCCCGTCCGCGGCCACGGCGCCGAAGCCGATCATGTCGCTCAAATCGTGAAAAGCCATCGTCTTGGAGGCCGCCGCATCGGGAGTGAATCCCCGCTCCCGGCAGAACCGCTCGTAGTAGAGGCTCGCGCGCTTGCCGTGGCCGGTGTCGAGATCGTCATCCTCGCGCCGAGCATCGTGAAAGGCCGCCGCAGCCGCAAGCGAATGCAACAGCGCCTCGCCGCCGCCGGCAAGCGACGCTTCAAGAAGCGCGAGAAGAAGCACGCGAAGACAGTGCGGCTTTTCGTGCATCGTGCTGCCGAAGTCGTTGAAGTCGACTTCGCCGAGAAGCCGGCCCGCCCAGAGCCGAAAGTCCTTCTCGACAGCTGCGAGCGCCTGCGTCAGCGCCGGATTCCCCGCCGCGCAGCCTGCAGCCGCCTCCCAAAGGGCATCGGCAGAATCGCCCAATGCGCCTTGCGGCTTGGCGCCGCTTTTGACATCGCCACCAGGCTGACCACTCATGACGAACTCCTCAAAAGAAACTCCATGCACATCCAGCACCGCAGCGCCGACGTGCAGATGCAAAAAAAGGCGCCGCCGCCTGTTGAACGCCGGAAGCGTTCTCAAGCGATGCGGCGCCGCGCCGTTCTTCATTGAGCGCCTAGCCCCGGCGCTTGCGCGCTGAAGCCGGCGCTCCGAACGGAGGCTCGCAAGCCTTATTCAGCCTTGCAGGCGATCTTCCAGGGCTTCAGCTGCTTGAAGAAGTCGTTGCCCTTATCGTCGACGAGGATGAAGGCCGGGAAGTCGACCACTTCGATCTCGTAAATGGCTTCCATGCCGAGGTCTTCGTACTCGATGCACTTGATCGACTTGATCGCGTCGCTCGAGAGGACCGCAGCCACGCCGCCGATCGTGCCGAGGTAGAAGCCGCCGTGCTTCTTGCAGGCGTCCGTCACAACCTGAGTGCGGTTGCCCTTGGCGATCATCACCATCGAGCCGCCGTTGCTCTGGAAGAGGTCGACGTACGGATCCATGCGGTTGGCAGTCGTCGGGCCCATCGAGCCGCAGGCAAAGCCTTCCGGCGTCTTGGCCGGGCCTGCGTAGAGGACCGGATGATCCTTGAAGTACTGCGGCAGGCCTTCGCCGCGCTCAAGACGCTCCTTGAGGCGGGCATGAGCGATGTCGCGGGCGACGATGATCTTGCCCGTGAGCGAAACGCGGGTCGACACCGGGTACTTCGTGAGCTCGGCGAGGATCTCGGGCATCGGCTTCGAGAGGTCGATCTTGACGCCGCCGGCTTCGCCGGCCTTGCGGTACTGTTCCGGAATCAGGCGGGCCGGATTCGTCTCGAGCTTCTCAATCCAGAAGCCGTCCTTGTTGATCTTGCACTTGATGTTGCGGTCGGCGGAGCAGGAAACGCCCATGCCGATCGGGCAGCTCGCGCCGTGGCGCGGCAGGCGGATCACGCGGACGTCGTGAGCCATGTACTTGCCGCCGAACTGGGCGCCGAGGCCGATCTTCCAAGCTTCTTCGAGGAGCTTCTGCTCGAGCTTGACGTCGCGGAAGGCGCGGCCGGTTTCGTCGCCGGTCGTCGGGAGCTCGTCATAGTAGTGGCAGCTCGCGAGCTTGACGGTGAGCATCGTGCGCTCGGCGGAGGTGCCGCCGATCACGAAGGCGATGTGATACGGCGGGCAGGCGGCCGTGCCGAGGGTCTTCATCTTCTCGATGAGGTACGGCACGAGCTTCTGCGGATTGAGGACGGCCTTCGTCTCCTGATAGAGGTAGGACTTGTTGGCCGAGCCGCCGCCCTTGACGACGCAGAGGAACTTGTATTCCATGCCCTCGGTGGCTTCGATGTCGATCTGAGCCGGGAGGTTGCACTTCGTGTTCACTTCCTCGTACATGGAAAGCGGCGCATTCTGCGAATAGCGCAGCGCTTCCTGGGTGTAGGTGTCGTAGACGCCCTTCGAGATGGCTTCTTCATCGCAGAAGCCCGTCCACACCTGCTGGCCCTTCTCGCCGTGAACGATGGCCGTGCCCGTATCCTGGCAGGACGGCAGAACGCCCTTGGCGGCAACTTCGGCGTTGCGCAGGAACGTGAGGGCAACGTACTTGTCGTTCTCGCTCGCTTCCGGATCCGTCAGGATCTTGGCGACCTGCTGCAGATGAGCCGGACGAAGCATGAAGTTCACGTCGGTAAAGGCGCGATGCATCATGTTCTCGAGGCCTTCCTTCGAAACCTTGAGGATGGGCTTGCCCTCAAATTCAGAGACCGAGACGCCGTCCTTCGAAAGGAGGTAGTACTCGGTCTTGTCTTCGCCCATTTGGAACATCGGCGCGTAGCGGAACGCAGGAGTGTTAGCCATTTTTTCTTGCCTTTTGTGTGTGGGTCTCTCTTTTCAGAAATCCTCTCCGGATGCCGTCATCGAAGCCGCCTTGCCTCGCTCTCTGCTTCTCGGCGGAGAGCACTGTTCGCCTACCTCGATGGGCGTATCCGAATGCCTGAGCGGGGGCAAAAAGCACCCTCCCCGGCTGGGACAGTGCTGATTATGTACCTCTGAAGTGGTTGACGCAAAATCTTTTTGAAGAGCGTTCCTGAGGGATAAGCCACCTTTTGACGAAAGACGCGTAAGCGCCCCGACTTTTACGCAGAAGCGGCGTCGCCCGATGCTCGGAAACGCTCTAGCCGCCCTTTTGAGCTCTGGTCAGCCGCCGCAGGTTTTCGCACGTCAAAAGCGATCAGCCGGCGACGACGCGGCGCGTCGCCGATTTGTCGCCAAATATCCGCCGAATCGGTCATGAAAACAGCAAAAAAGTCCACGAATATCAGCTACTAGTCATCACTCCTGACCTCAGCCGACAAGACGCAAAAAGATGCGCATTTTTCTTTTCTGCCGCACCCTTTGCTGCCGCGCGCCGGCCCGCTCTCGTCCTAAAGTTGAAGCTCGACGGACGAGCGGGCGCACGGGAAGCCCTGAGGCGCAAGCCGAAGGAATGAAGCTTCTGCGGCGCCTGCGTCCCGAGACGCCGCTCGCAAGCAAACTTTTATTCCAGTTGTTCCCGGCCCGCTGCCGGGCGTCGGGAACCCGCCCGCATTGCACGCCTCCCGTGCGCTGCAGACCAGGCTCTCGGTCCCCAAAGGAGATCACCCATCATGCTTATCAAGAAATTCGGCAGCGCTGCCGCCGCCTTCATCCTTTCCGCCGCGCTCTGCGGCTCTGCGCTCGCCGCCGGCACCTGGCGCGTTGCAACGGAGGGCACGTTCCCGCCCTTTGAGTTCTACGACAGCAAGACGGGCAACATCCAAGGCTTTGAAGTCGACCTCGTCAAGGAAATGGCCAAGGTCATGGACAAGAAGCTCGAGCTGCAGACCATGGGATTCGACGCCATCATCCCGGCCATCATTTCCGGCACGATCGATGCCGGCGCCGCTGGCTTTTCCATTACGCCTGAGCGCGCCAAGCGCGTGAGCTTCACGATCCCCTTCTACAAGTCGGGCCTCACCATCGTGATTCCGAAGAAGCTTGAAGGCCAGATCAAGAACTTCGACGACCTGAAGGGCAAGCGCATTTCGGTACAGCTCGGCTCGACCTCGCAGACCTTCGCCAAGAAGATTGAAGGCGCCAAGGTCACGACCTTCAACAGCGCCGGCGATGCGCTTCTCAATCTGCAGGCCGGCAACGCCGACGCCGTCGTGAACGACAAGCCCGTGACGGACTACATCCTGGCGCAGAACAAGTCGATCGCAGCCGACGTCGTGCATCTCCCGGCCATGGCCACTGCCGACAAGTTCGGCATGGTGACTGCCAAGGACAACCAGGCGCTCGCCGACGAGATGAGCAAGGCGCTCAAGACCCTCAAGGCCAACGGCACGTTTGAGAAGCTCCACGAGAAGTGGTTCGGCGTGCCGGCGGATCCGGAGCTGCCCTAATCCGAACGCTATCTGACCATTCTTTGAAGAGGCGGCCGCCGCAGGCGGACCGCCTCTTTTTCGTCACTTGCGGAAGACAAAATAAACCGCAAGGACCAGGCAGACGAAAGCAGCCAGATGATTCCAGTTGAGGCGGCTCTGGAAGACCACGATCGAGAAGACCGTGAAGACGCAGAGCGTGACGCACTCCTGAATGATCTTGAGCTGCACAAGGCTGAAAGGGCCGCCGTTGCCTTCGAACCCGATGCGGTTCGCCGGCACCATGAAGGAATACTCCAGAAGCGCAATGCCCCAGGAGAAGAGAACGACCGCAAAGAGCGGCCAGTTGGAGATGACCTTCGCCGCCTGCAGCTTCAGATGCAGGTACCAGGCGCAGGTCATGAAGATGTTGGAAACGCAGAGGAGACCGATGGCGGTCAAGCCTTTCTCAAGCATGATGCAGAACGCTCGCGCTTCGCGGCGCGGAGGCAGAAATGAATAAATAAAAGAGGCTTTCAAGGCGCCCAGGCGCCCGAAAGCCCTCAATCTTACGCTTGAGCGCCGGCAGCTGCGCGCCGCAGCGGCGCTGCCGCTTAATCCCGGCGGATCTTGTTGAGGAGCGCTCCCGACTCCTTCATGAAGCGGGGAGCGAGCTCGCCGAAATAGTCGCGGGCTTCAAGAAACTTCTTCACGAAGCCGTCGATGTCGCGCCGCTTGACCAGCGCCACTTCTTCCTGCAGGCAGTCCGCATAGGCCTCGATCAGATCGGCCTTCTCCTTGGAGGACATGATGATGTCGCCGTAGAGATGCGGGTCCTGTGCGAAAAGGCGCCCGACCATCTGGAGCTCGAGCCGGTAGATCGGCGACGACAGGTCGAGGATCTGATAGAGATCCGGACGAATCTTCGCGAGGAAGACGCCGTAGACGTAGGTCGTGAAGTGCCGAAGCGCCTGAATGATCGACATGGCGCGGTCGTGGTCGGCGGCGCTGCAGGCGACGACGCGGGCTCCCCAGGCGGCGATCTGCGCGAGAAGCGGCTGAGCGGCTTCCGGAAAGCGACCGGGCGAGTAGACGAACACCTGCCCGCGTGCGTCCTTGACATCGGGGCCGAACATCGGGTGCAGGCCGCAGACCGGACCCGGATGCGCCGTGAGCATCGCTTCAAGGGGCGCCGTCTTCACGGACGTGACGTCGGTGAGCAGCGCATCCCTTTCCAGGAAAGGCGCAGCGCGGTCAATCGTCTCCAAGGTAACGTCAATCGGCACGCTCACGATGACGATGCCCGCACCCTTCAGAATCTCCGCCGCACGGTCCCAGTCGCTCTTTTCGAGAATGCGGACCTCGGCGCCCGATGCCGTGAACCAGCGGTTCAGAAGCCGGCCCATGCCGCCCGAGCCGCCGATAAGGACAACCGGCCGCTTGTCCGAGAGCTTGAACGGGTATCGCTCCGCTTTCGGTGCGAGGCGCTTTGCGAGCGCCTCCTTCTCGCGAAGTAGCGCCGCCACCTGGGCGTCGATCTCGCGGATGCGATCGGAGGGGCTAAAGCCGTCCTCCAGGCCGTTCGTGCTGCTCGAATCTTGAGGCATGATCTTCTGCTCGGAGAAAATGGGGGATGGGAAAACGGAAGAAAGGCGCCGAAGGTCTTGCTTTCGGCGCCCCGCTCTCCAAGACTACCTGATTTGCAGGCATTCGGCAGGCACCTGCTTGCAGGCGGAAATCGTCCTCAGCGCTTGGCGCCGCTGAAGTCCACTGCTTCGCCGAGCGCCGGCTTGGGATGATGCTTCCCGAAGCGCAGCAGGCACGCATACCAGACAATGCAGGCAGCCACGACGGCCGCATTGATGCCGTAAATGCCTGCGAAGCCTGCATAGGGCTCGAGATGGCCGGAGAGATAAGGCGCAATGCCGATGCCGAAGTCGAAGAAGATGTAAAAGGTGCTCGTCGCCTGCGCATAGCGGCTGCGGGGCACCATGTCGATTGCAGAGACTTGAGCAACCGACTGGAAGTTGCCGAATCCGAGGCCGAGGAGCGCGCCCGCGCAGAGCACCGCCCAGTCGGCCTGCACGCCCCAGAGCAGGAGCAGTCCTAAAGCCAGCACGGCGAGCGCCGGAAAGATGATCACGGCCGGACCGTGCATGTCGCAGATTTTTCCGGAGAAGGGACGGGAAACCAATATGGCGCAGGCATAGACGAGGAAGAAGGACGACGCGGCTGCCACGAGGTCATAGGCCTGCGCATAGGAGGCGAGGAAGGCCTGAATGTTGCCCCAGGCGAGGCAGACGACGCCGACGAGCAGGCTGAAGGGAATGAGCTTGGGCTCGATGAAGTCTGAGAGCGAAAGCTTGTGCACGGGCGTGCGCTCCTGCTTGGCACGAACAAGCGGCAGCAGAAGAAGATTCGCCGCCGCCAGCGCAGACACCGCGGCGAAGATCCCTTCATAGCCGATCTGATCCAGCAAGCCGATGCCGAGGAAGGGTCCGAAGCAGAGCGCGAGCGCTGTGCTCATTGAAAAGTAGGCAATCGCCCGGCCGTGTACTTGAGCGGACGTCGTCACAGCGACGACCGTGCCCGTCACCGTGCCGACGACGCCGACGGCAAAGCCCGACAAGAAGCGGACAGCCATGATCATGGCCGCGGAGCTGCATCCGAAGTACGCCAGGTTCGTCGCTAGATAAAGCGCCGCGCCCGCGCCGAGAACCAATCGGTAGCCGAAGCTGTGAACGATGGCGCCGGTAAAGAAGCGTCCGACGAGGCAGCCGATGACGACGATGCCGGTAGCAAGTCCCGCCGTTGCAGTGCTCGCGCCGAAGACCTCCGTCATCCAGCGGGTGCTGATGACGAAGACGGCGTAGTAGCCCGCGAGACCGAGCATGTTGATGAGCGAGATTGCAACGAAGGTCGGCGTGAAGATGGCGCGCAGCACGCTTGGCCCCGCTTCTTGAGAGAGCTTGGAAGCAGACATAAGAAAAAAGGACGGCAGAACCCTCACCGAGCCCACCGTCCGATGCAAATCGGAAAAAGAACGATTTTAAGCCTCAAAAATAGAGCCGCCCTTTCTCTTCCATTCGCCTGTCTTCATTGCAGCTTGCGGCGCATGCCGCGCTTGATTTCGCTCTCAAGCTTCGCGATGCGCTTCTTGGCTTCCTTTTCGCGGCGGCTGCGCGCCTCGCTTGAGCGCTCTCGCTGCGACTGGCGCAGAGCGGCCGTCATGGCGCCCGTGAAGAGGCGCTCTTCGGTGTTCTGCAGGAGCAGCCCAGAGCGCCCCACAATGAGCGGATCGATCGAGCCCACTTTTTTGAGATCGCGATTGTCGTACTTCACCGACTGCAGCAGCACGCGGATCGCGTTGAGCCGGCCGCGGCGCTTGTCTTCGTTGAGGATCACCGTCCACGGCGCGTCCGGCGTGTCAGAAGCGCGGAACATCGCCTCCATCGCCCGGGTGTAGTCGTCCCACTTGTCGATCGACGCCACGTCGACCGGCGACAGCTTCCAGCGCTTCAGCGGATTGACCTGACGGTCCTTGAAGCGGCGCAGCTGCTCCTCCTTCGAAATGGAGAGCCAGAATTTGATGAGGATGATGCCCGAGCGGATGAGGCTCTTTTCAAACTGCGAGACTTCCGCGAGAAAGACGTCCGTCTGCTCCTGCGTGCAGAATCCCATGACCGGCTCGACCACGCCGCGGTTGTACCAGGAGCGGTCGAAGAAGCAGATTTCGCCCGGATTGGGGAGCTGCGCAGCATAGCGCTGGAAGTACCACTGCTTCGCCTCCATTTCGGTAGGCTTCGGAAGCGCGACGACGCGCGCGCCGCGCGGATTCATGTTCTCCACGAAGCGGCGGATCGTACCGCCCTTGCCGGCGGTGTCGCGGCCTTCGAAGATCACGACGATGCGCTTGCCGCAGCGCTTCACCCACTCCTGCATCTTGAGGAGCTCGACCTGCAGATCGAAGAGCTCCGCCTCGTAGAGCTTTTCCGGGTAGCGATGCTTGTAGGGATACTCGCCGCTGTCGTAATCCTCAACGAGCTCGTGAATCGAAGCGCGCTTCTCTTCAAGCGAGAGCGCGCTTTCGGCCTCGCGTTCGAGAAGTGCATGCAGAATGCGGGACTTCGCCTCTTCATCAAGCGCCTGCTCGAAGCGATCCGCCGCCTCTTCAGCGCTCTTTGCGCCATAGGCCGACATCGCGTGACGAACGTAGCGCGAAGCTTGCTTGGGGGATTCAAAATGCGCAGCAGCGCGGGCAGGATGCGGCTCGCCGCCGCCCGCTGCACCGTCCGCCTGGATGGCATTTGACTTCTTCGGCGCGGCTTTTTCCATGAATGCATCTCCTTATGTGCAAAGCGGCCGAGCGCAGAGCGCCTTTCCATGCGCTCTGCGCCCGCCATGCCGTAAGTCTACGCAGTATCAGCCGGACGCGAGGACAGTTCCGAAAGCTTTCTGCCCTTTCGCGCCGCAGCAGCTGCAAGAATCACTTCTTCTCGGCGTCGCTCTCCGTCCACTCAGCAAACCGATAGTCGAACGTTTGATCGGCGCGCATCACGAAGTTCTTCAGCTCCTTGCGGCCTGCGCCCGTGCTCATCTCGAAAAGAAGGAAGGCCCACGGCGCATCATTCCAAGCGATTTCCTGCGCCTTGCCGTAAAGCTCGTCGCGCTTTGCCTGATCCGATTCAACGAGCGCCGCATCGATCAGACGGTCGAACTCCGGATTGGCGTAATAAGCAGTATTCATATAGACGGGAGGCGCCTGGCGCGAATGCAGGAGCGGACGCAGGATCTGATCCGGGTCGAACGTGCCGTCGGTCCAGCCGATGTAGAACATGCGGTGCTTCGCATCATCGGGGCCCTTGACGTTGAGGATGAGGTCGCTTCGCACGCCGGGCTCGAGCAGCTTCGTCTTCGCTCGAATGCCGACCTGGCGCAGCGACTGAGCGATGAACTGCACGACTTTCGAGGCCGTCGTGTCGTTGTAGCCCGAGTAGAGCGTCGTCTCAAAGCCGTCCGGATAGCCCGCCTCCTTCAGAAGCTCTCGGGCCTTCTGTGGATTGTAGGGCCACGGTCCGAACTTCTTGGCGCCCGGATACGTCTCGGCAAGCAGGCCGTACTGCGGCACGGCATACCCGCCGTAGGCCACCTTGGCGAGCGCCGCCTTGTCAATGGCGTAATTGACCGCTTGGCGCACGCGAACGTCGTTGAAGGGCTTGAAGTGGTTGTTGAGATCGAGGTGCTTCTGCACGATCGAGGGCTTCGCCTGCACAACGATGTTGGGATCCTTTTTGAGCACATCCATCTGCTCGAGCGGCACGGTCGTAATGAAGTCCGCCTCGCCCGTGCGCAGCATCGCCGCGCGCGTGGCGTTTTCCATGACAGGGAGGAATGTGATGCGGCTGAGCTTCGGCAGTCCAGGAATGCGGTAGTTTGGATTCTTCTTCACGACGAGCCGCTCGCTCGGATTGAAGCTTTCCTGAACGTAAGGACCCGTGCCGCAGGCATGGAACGCCAGCTGCTTGCCCTTGTTGTACTTGTCGATGTAGGAGGGGCAGATCATCATCGCGTTCGACATGGCCAGACGGCGCAGGAAGCCGCCGTGCGCAAACTTGAGCGTAAAGCGCACCGTCAGCGGATCTACGACGTCGATGCGGTCGATGAAGCTGTAGACCGCGCGGCGGGTCAGATGATTGGCCGGATCGAGAACGCGGTCGAAGTTCTTCTTCACTGCCGCTGCATCGAGCGTCGTGCCGTCGTGGAATTTGACGCCCGGCTTGAGCTTGATCGTGTAGACAAGGCCGTCGGCGCTCCTCTCATACGATTCAGCAAGATCCGGCACCGGATTCATGTTCTCGTCAAAGCGGAACAGCCCTTCGTAGATGGAGCGGCCGGCCGTCTTTGTCATCATGTCGGGCGAGTCGTACGGATCGAGAGTGGTGAAGGCGGCGGAGAGCGCCACAACCAAATCCTTGGCGTGCGCCGCGCCCGCAGGCGCCAGAGCGAATGAAAGAGCGGCAGCGGATGCAGCTGCGGCGATCGTGCGGGAGAAGTTCGATCGGCTGAAGCGGATTCGAAGCATCTGAAGACTCCTTTGCATGCGTGAAGAAACTGAGCAATCGGATAAGGCCGAGCGATCTTTCGGCGGCCTGCCGATGTTCGTTTTCCTGACGAGCCTTCAAGGCGCTTAGAAATGCGAAAGGGCGGCCGCTTCTGGAACGCCCGCCCTTCGGTAGATCAACTGTCCTGCGCTTTCTTTTTCAAGCTGTGCGCCGGCAGCCAGGAGCGGGGTTCGATCCCCGCCACCAGCGCTCGCGGCGAAGCAGCTCGAGTCCGGAGACGGCGCGCAGAGCCGTCTCGAGCCCAAGGCTCGATTCGTCAGTGCGGAAGGATTGCTTCTTTGTCATGCCGCTCTCCAGGAAAGCTGTGCGTTGAATGGATTAAGACAATCTTCGCCCGCTGAACAGCTTTTTCGGTAGTGGAGAGCATAAGCCGTTCAACCTAGGAAACGCATTTTTAATCAAAGGTTCGATGCGACGCCTCATCACCGCCGCCTTTCCAAAGAAGAGGCGCTTGCGATCCCGCGAGCGGCGTCCGCCAAGAGCGCTTTCCGCCGGCGGATCGCATGGCAGAAGTCGCCGCCGCCTTGCCTGCTCAGTCGACAACGGACACCTTAAAAAGATCGTTTTAGGCAAATAGACGTCTTGGATGGCATTGTTAGCCATTCAGCAGCCTCCCGCAAAATCCTTATTTTTACGACGCTTTGAGAATGCATTTTCTATGTTTTTGCAATCGGTTTTATTTGTTCTTCAATGAGTTGATTCTTTGATCAACCATCTTTTGCATTTGCCGACATTTGCACTTCTGAGGTTTTAGACCTCCTAACTTATCCTAAAGATCTAGGTAATTCACCCTGCCATTCGTGATCGCCGCCAACAAGATGCGCAGAAGAGGCAAAAACTCAAGCGGCAGCTTTTGTTTTCCACGTACAGTCGGAAGACCGGCTGCCGATTTGGGCGCCGGCCATCGACACCAGGATTGCCGCGCGGCGCTGCCGCCGGCCATTGAAGAGTCATGACAGCAAGCATGCATTTCCCCTTATTCAGGAGGCCGCGCGCACGCCAATAACGTCGCCGGCAGATACGGACCTATGACGCTTTTGAACGCACTTATCAAGACCAGCCGCTTTTGCAACAAGACCTTCGCCCTCTGGGTCGTCGTCTTCGGCATTCTGGGCTTTGCCTTTCCCTCCGTCTTCGTGCTTGTAGGTCCGTACGTCACCATTCTTCTGGGCATTGTGATGTTCGGCATGGGGCTGACGCTGTCGACCGCCGACTTCCAAGAAATCTTCCGCCGGCCCAAGGACGTGCTGGTGGGCGTCATCGCTCAGTTCACGATCATGCCGCTCTCGGCGCTCTTCCTCTGCTGGGCGCTCGATCTGCCGCCTGACCTCGCGGTGGGACTTCTTCTTCTCGGCTGCGCGCCCGGCGGAACGGCCTCGAACATCGTTGCCTTTCTCGCCCGCGGCGACGTCGCGCTCTCGGTGACGATCACCTCCTGCACGACGCTCCTCGCTCCGATCGCCACGCCCTCGCTCATGTACCTCTTTGCCAGCCAGTGGCTCGCCATCGACCCGTACTCCATGTTCCTCTCGATCGTCCAGGTGATCGTGCTCCCGATTGCCGCCGGCGTTGTCGTGCACAAGCTCCTCGGCGACAAGATCGAGCTTGCTGCAGCGGGCCTTCCGATTGTGGCCGTCTTCTCCGTGATGCTCATCGTCTCGGCAGTCGTCGCCGCCACGCGCGACCAGCTGCTGACGGCAGGCCTCCTCGCCTTTGTCGGTGTTGCCGCTCAGAACGCCATCGGCATGGTCCTCGGCTACTTTGCAGGCAAATTCACCGGCATGAACTACGCCAAATGCAAGACGCTCTGCTTTGAAGTCGGCATGCAGAATTCGGCGCTCGGCGTTGCGCTCGCCTCTGTGCACTTTGCCGCCAATCCCATGACGGCCCTCCCTTCTGCAGTGGGCGCACTCTGGCACAACATTGCCTGTCCGCTTGTCGCCACTTGGTTCCAGTCGCGCCGCACAGCCGACGAATCTGAAACCTTCTTCGATCGGATCGAGCGCCGCGCCGCCTCGGAAGCCGCCGCTGCAGCCAGCGTCAACGGCAGCTAGCGCCGCTCTCGTCCCAAGCTAAATTCAAGAGGCCATGTCCGCTGATGCGAACATGGCCTCTTTTTCATTGGTTCCTCACCATGCGCCCGGGCGCATGGCTGCGCGGTCGCCCGCGAATTAGAGGTTTTCCGTCTTGCCTTCTCCAGCTGCGGCCGGCTTGCCGAGCTTCTCGATGAAGAAGGCCTTGATGCGCTCGATCACCGGCTCCTGATACCAGGGAAGCGTGCCGTGCTCGGCATCGCGAACGAGAACATAGCGGACGTCGGCGCCCTTGGCCTTGAGCGCTTCAAAGAGCTTCTGGCTCTGCTTCGGGCTCACCAGCTTGTCGGCAGCGCCGTGCATGAGAAGCATCGGCGGCTCGCTGCCGTCGACATGAGCAATCGGGCTCGCAGCACGCGCCTGATCAACCATGTCGTCAATCGTCTTGCCGGGACGCGTGTTGAAGGCGGGGCCGTTCAGAATGAGCGCTTCCGTTACAGAAGGAGAGTGATGAATCGCTTCGATGTCCTTGCCAAGGCCTTCGCCGATCGTCATCAGATCCGAAATGCCGTACATCGACACCACAGCCTGAACGTCGGCATTGGCAGCCTTCGACTCAGGCTCGCCTTTCGTCGTGCCCAGCATTTCGACGACATAGCCGCCGGCGGAATCGCCGATGACGCCGATGCGCGCCGGATCGACGCCGAATTCTTCAGCGTGCTCGCGCACATAGCGGATTGCTGCGCGGGCATCGTCAATCATGGCCGGATACACCGACGGAACGACGCGGTATTCCGCCGCCGCCACGACAAAGCCGGCGCGGGCGAGCGCATAGCGCATCTCAATCATCTTCTCATGGTCTGCCGACGTGAAGCCGCCGCCGGGGAAGTAAATGACAGCCGGCTTCTTCGCCGTATTGCGCGGCACCAGAAGCGTCATGCGCAGCTGGCGCATGGCGCGCACCGACTTCACCTGCGAAAAGATCACGCCGGAGAAGGTGTCGATTCGACCCTGAGTTTCAGGGATCGGCTCGAGCACCTCAGCGCCTTCAGTCCAGCCCATCAGCGTGTTGGCGGGCTGCTCGGCATACGCGCCGGCACAAAGGGAAAGGCCGACAATCGCAGCGGCTGCGGTCTGGACGGCGAAGCGGACAGACTTCATAGTGTGGGATCCTCCAATGATGTTTATTGTTTTTTATGCGCCTCGGCGCAGATGCCAGAGAGCAGCGCGAGCTTGCTTCGCCGGGGCGAGCCTGCCATATTAGCGCCGCAGCGGCACGAAATGCAGGGTTTTCACCAAGGATTGCAGAGTACCTAGGCGTTCTGCTTACTCTTTAGGGTCATTCGTCACATCAGTTTCTGATGTGCCAGCCTCGGGAGAGAAGCGTCACCGCAGCAGCGCAGACAGCGAGCGCTGTAAAGCCCGTCACGACAAGACTCAAGCCGGCATCCGTCGCTCCGCGGCCGAAAAAGCCCTGCCGAAAGCCATCCACAAGATAAAAGAACGGATTGAAGCGGCTGAGCGCCTGCCAGAAGGGCGGCAGCGACTCGATCGAATAAAAGACGCCGGAGAGAAACGTCAGCGGCATGACGATGAAGTTCATCACAGCGCCCATCTGGTCGTACTTTTCAGCCCAGAGCGCAGTGATAAGTCCGAGCGAAGCCATAATCATCGCACCGAAGAAAGCAAACGCAATGAGCATCAGAGGCGACGCAATCGGCGGCGTCGCCCAGAACGCGCACGCCGCATAGAGGCCAAGGCCAGACAGCGCTGCGCGCACAAAGCTCGCGCAAATATATGCTGCCGCCATGGCCGGCCCAGGAATGGCCGGCAGCAGCACAAAGACGAGATTCCCGGAGATCTTCGACTGAATCAGAGACGAGGCGGTATTCGCAAAGGAATTCTGCAGCACCGTCATCATGATGAGGCCCGGAATGATGAAGGCCGTATAGCTCACACCCTCATAGACAGGCAGGTGGCGGCTCAGCGCCTCGCCGAAGACGACGAGATAGAGGAACCCCGTCAACACCGGGGCAATCACGGTATGAAGCCAGACCTTCAAAAACCGCATGACCTCTTTTTGGAAGAGCGTGGCAAATGCAGTCCAGATCATTGCTTCGCCTCCTCTTTGCCCGTGACGGCGAGGAATACATCTTCAAGATCCGGCTCCTCCACCGTGAGCCTGTCGATCTTCGCACCGGCGGCCTGAAGCGCGGCGAGCTTCTCTGCGACATCCGTCGCATCAACGACGCGCAGCGCAATGTCGGCGCCGTGCCGGCGCATCAGGTCGCCCGCGAGCGCCTGAGGCAGATCGCCCGCTTCGAGCCGAAAGCGCATCACGCGAGCATCGAAGCGCGAAAGCAGCGCTTCGGTGCGGTCAAGCGCCGCCACTTCGCCGTTCTTCATGATGGCGACTCGGCTGCAAAGCGACTGCGCCTCCTCGAGATAGTGCGTTGTGAGCACGATGGTGTGGCCTTCCTGATGCAATCTGCCAATGAATTGCCAGAGATGCTCGCGCAACTCGACGTCTACGCCTGCCGTGGGCTCGTCAAGCACGATGACGGGCGGACGGTGAACTAAAGCCTGCGCCACCAGAACGCGCCGTTTCATGCCGCCTGAGAGCGCCCGCATCGAGGCATCCGCCTTCTCGCTCAGCCCGAGATTCTCAAGGATTTCATCAATCCAGTCATCATTGCCGCGAATGCCCCAATAGCCGGATTGGAAAGCCAACGTCTGCCGAACGGTCAGGAACGGATCAAACACGATTTCCTGAGGGACGATCCCTAGGAAGTGCGCAGCTCGGCGGCGCTCTTTCACGACGTCGGCGCCGAGCACCTTCACTCGGCCGCTGGTCGGCCGGCAGAGCCCACCCAGTATCGAGATGAGCGTCGTCTTGCCAGCTCCGTTGGGTCCGAGCAGCCCGAAGAATTCCCCTTGCTCGATCTCCAGGGACACGCCTTTCAGCGCTTGCGCGCCGGCTGGGTAGGTTTTGCAAAGCGATTCAATGCTGATCGCTGGCTGATTGGATGCGGAATGGGCTATGGACATGAACTTGTAGAGGAATGTCAGAAATTTCGTGTAAATGGTGATTTGGCACAAAGTTATTCAAGGTAATCCGTGA
>CAJKSP010000045.1 GCA_905202595.1 uncultured Sutterella sp. | reverse complement strand
AGGCGCTTCGCGGCCGATAGCCCCAAGAGCCGCCGCTCCCGACGAGACCGAAGCAAAAGAAAGCGGCAGCCCGGCGCCAAGCCGGACTGCCGCTTTTTCTACGGATTCAGACGTCAGCGCCGGATTGCCCGGCCGCTCAGAAGAGCGGCTCGTTGCGGTACATATGCGCGAGCGCTTCTTCGGCGTCGGGGCCGCGCAGGCTGATGCCCGCAAATTCAGCGTCGTTCATGGCCGTATAGGTGAACTGCTCGAGGCGCGTGCGCTTCGTCAGCGCATGGACCGAGAAGTCGAACTGCACGATCGTGCCGTCGTCCAAGCTGCAGCTCAGCTGCACGCGGCCGGGCTCCACTTCTTCCCAGCCCTGCGTGCCGGGCTTGCAGCCGCCGTACTGCGCCCAGGCCTGCGCGAGCGTCACGCTCGTATCAACCGGGAGCACGAGCGACTGCACGAGCTTCACGTTCTCCGTCACCGGGGGCTTGGGCGCCTGCGGCATGGCCGACGATGAAGCGCCCGTCGACGCGCAGGCCGAGAGAAGCAGTGCGGAAATGGAAGCCGCAGCGGCGGCAAGCGCGCTGCGGAAGTCAAGAGACGTGCGGATGGTCATTGTTCGTTCTTTTCTGCCTTATGAGGCAGCCCCTCGTCATTTATAGTCGCCCGGCCGCCTGAGGCGAGCTCCAGCAGCTCGCCGCAGCCTCTGCTCGGACATGGCGGGAAAATTATAGGAAGACGAATCTGCAGGAACGCTTAAGACCGAAGCGGGCCTGACCCATGCAAGCGGACGAGAATGCCAAATCAAGGCTTGCGGAGCGCGCAGCCGCCCGCCTCTTCGCCGCAAAGGGGCTTTCCGTCCCCGTCGAGAAGCTGCAGCCGGCCGCCGTCCTGGAGCGACGCCTTCCAAACCTCGTCCGCCCTGTCCATCGGCTCGAAGATGACGACCGCCGGATCGGCCTCGTCGATGCGCCAGGAGCCGGCCTCTTCAAAGGCCCCGTCTCGTCCGACATAAGCCGAAACGCGCGTGTAGGTGCCGACGGCGCGCACATAGAGCGCCGTGCGGATGCCGGCGCATCCGCTGCACGGGAGCGTGCCTTCGTAAACGCCCGGGACGCGGCGCTCGGCAGCCGCGAGATCTGCTGCGGACGAGGATTCGCCCGCGCCAGGCAGCGGCGACGCGCAGCCGGCAAGGAGCGCCGCGGCTAGAAGCGCTGCAGAGGCTCGCCGCAGACGGACCGATGAAAAGAAGGCAGGCGCAGCGAAAAAAGGCGGAAGACGGCGGATCACTCAAGGCTCCCGAATGAATGAGGCGGATGCTGTCATTATGCCTGCAGGCCTTCCGGAAGCGCCTCCGCTGCAGACGGCGCAGATGCTTAGAGCGGCTGCGGCGGGCGCGGATTTCTTTCAAACAGCTCGTTAAGCGGCTTCAAACTATGCTGATTTTGAAAGAATTTAGAAACCGCCCCGACAGAGGCCTAAGTAAAAGCGTGCATAAGAGCGGCGCGCGCTTTTCTGTAGGATGGAAGCCGAGGTCAAAAGGAAGCATCCACTGCCTTGCGCGACAGCGGACGCTTCGTGCAAAGGGCGCCGAGCAATCGGCGCCCTTTGTGCTTCTGCGGGCCCCGCGCATCAGGCGGCAGCGCGCATGCTACGATCCGCGCTGCGCCGCTTACTGATTTCTTTTCTGCTTCGGCTCTCTCGATGCGGCGAATGCGATCGATCCGAAGGCAGCCCCATTGCCATGAATTCTTCCGAACTTCCTCTCGTCGTTCTTCTTGCCACCGGCGGCACCATCGTCTCCTCGGGCGACGACCCGACGCAGCTCACGGGCTATCGGATCAAAGACTTCCGCGTTGAAGAGCTCATCAGCTCCGTGCCGGCGCTCGCCGACACGGCGCGCCTTGAAGCCAAGCAGGTCGCCAACATCGACTCCATGTCCATGACGAGCCGCATCTGGATGAAGCTCGCCCGGGAAATCGAAGCGGCTGCCGCCCGTCCGGAAGTGGCGGGCGTCGTCGTGACGCACGGCACCGACACGATGGAGGAGACGGCCTACTTCCTCAATCTCGTCCTCAAGACCAAAAAGCCCGTGGTGCTCACCGGCGCCATGCGTCCGGCCACGGCCATCTCAGCGGACGGCCCGCTCAATCTCCTCAATGCCGTTCGCACGGCGTGCGACCCGCAGGCTGCCGGCATGGGCGTCCTCATTGCGGTGAACGACATCATCTGCGGCGCCCGCGACGCGTCGAAGGTGAATCCGACGAACGCCGCGGCCTTCCGCGGCGTGAATGCGGGCGCTGCCGCCCTCATCGCCGGCAGCCACATCGTCTGGCTCGCCAAGCCCCTGAAGGCGCATACGTCCGCCACGCCCTTCTCGCTCGACCGGCTTGAAGCGCTGCCGAAGCTGCCGCGCGTCGACATCGTCGCCTCGCACGCCGACGACGACGGCGTCATGGTGCGCGCGGCGCTCGCCGCCGGCGCCGACGCCATCGTGCATCTCGGCACGGGCAACGGCTCCATCCATGAAGAAGCGCAGAAGGCGCTCTTTGAAGCCGCCGCCCAAGGCGTCCTCGTCATCCGCGCGTCGCGCACGAGCGAAGGCTGCGTGACGGAGGGCCTCTCTGAATGGCAGGACGCAGGCTTCATTCCGGCAGGCACGCTTTCCGCTCAGAAAGCGCGCATCCTCGCGCAGGTGGCGATTGCGCACTGGGGGCGCGACCAGAAGAAGACCGCCGAAGCCTTCCGGCTCTACTGACCATCTGACGGCCGCCCCTGGCGGAGCGGCCGCCTCCAAAGATCCTCCAAAAGCAAAGGCCTTCAAGCGCATCTCGGCGCCGAAGGCCTTCTTTTTGCTCTCTGCAAGCGCGCGAAGCTTAGCGCTTCGTCATCACGCAGCAGTCCTTGGGCGCAGGCTTGCCGTTCATCTCCGTCTGCTCGAGGCCGTCCTTGCCGATCGTGAAGACGCGGTAAGCCTTGCCTTCCGGACGGGCGAAGAAGAGCTTGCTGCCCTTCTTCTCCACGAAGCCCGTCTCCATGCCGTGGTCGGACTTGGCGGAAATCACGAAGCAGCGGTAGGAATCGATCGTGAGCTCGGCCTCCGTCTTGGTCTTGCCGTCGATCGAAAGAAGCGTTCCCTGATAATGGCCTTCGAGCTGCGCCATGGGCTCGCTCTTGGGCACGTCGATGCTTTCGACGTCAGCGGGACCAGCGGCAAGCGCGGGCGCAGCCGCCAGAACAGCTGCGAGAGGAATGATGCGCTGAATGATGGACATGTGTGACGGGCCTTCTTGGAATGGAAGTGCTTGAGAAAATGCGCCCGGCCGGGGGCCGGCAGGCCCGCTCCGTCCGATAAGCGCTCGGATGGGGCGAGTGTAGGCCGGCAACCTCACGGGAACCTTAAGAGACGATTCGGCGGATCAGCGCTTTTGCAGCGCCTTAAGGCGGGCAATGCGCTCGGCGCGGCGGCAGGCCGCAATCGTGAAGAGCGCGTCCGAAGAGGAATTGATGCCCGTCTCGCACGAGTCCTGCAGCACGCTGATGATGAAGCCCACGGCCACCACCTGCATGGCGGTGTCCTGATCAATGCCGAAGAGTCCGCAGGCAAGCGGAATCAGCATGAGGGAGCCGCCGGGCACGCCGGAGGTGCCCGCCGCGCAGACGCTCGCCACGAGGCAGAGGAAGAGCGCCATGCCGATGCCCACGTCGATGCCGAGCGAATGCGCGGCCGAAAGCGTGATGACCGTAATCGTGACGGCCGCGCCCGCCATGTTGACCGTGGCGCCTACGGGAATCGAGACCGAGTAGGTCGAGGCGGGCAGCCCAAGGCGGCGGCAGATTTCGAGGTTCACCGGGATGTTCGCGGCCGACGAGCGCGTGAAGAAGGCCGGGATGCCGGACTCCTTGAGGCAGAGGAGCGTCGCGGGATACGGATTCTCGCGCGTGCAGAGCCAGACGAGAAGCGGATTCCAGACGAGCGCTACAAAGGCCATGGCGCCGAGGAGCACCGCGAGGAGCCGCACGTAGCTCGCCATGGCGGCAAAGCCTTCGGCGGCGAAGGTCTGGCTCACGAGGCCGAAGATGCCGAGGGGCGCGAAGCGGATGACAATCCGCACGATGAGCTGCACGGCGTCGGCCGCATCCTCGAGCATCTCGCGCGTGCCCTGGCGGGCGCGGCGCAGAATGAGGCCCATGGCGACCGACCAGGCGAGGATGCCGATGTAGTTCGCTTCATGCATGGCCGAGAACGGATTGTCGACCACATTGAGAATGAGGGTTGTGAGCACGTCCGTCACGCCGGCGGGCGCGGCGGCCTCCGCCTTCGAGACGGCAGCGAGCGAAATCTCCGTCGGGAAGATGTAGCTCGCGAGCGCGGCCGCAGCGGCCGCGCCGAAGGTGGACACCATGTAGAGGCAGAAGATCGGCTTGATCTGGCTCGCGCCCTCGGCCGCGCGGCTGTTGGCGATCGAGCTCATGACGAGCACGAAGACGAGGACGGGCGCGACGCCCTTGAGGGCCGTCACGAAGATCGTGCCGAGAAAGCCCGCATGAACGGCCTGCGCCGGGAAGGCCCAGGCAAAGAGAATGCCGAGCACGAGCCCGACGAGAATCTGCTTGACAAGCGACGCCTGAAGAAAAGGCATCGCAAACCGGAAGAGAGGCTTGAGGTAGGAGGCGGCCATAAGCGCTGGTTCCAAACTGCGGAAAGGCGGCGGCGCTCTGAACGGACGCCTCCCCTTTCAGAAAAGAGAAAAAAGAGGGAAAAATGAAATGCCGCGCCCTCTCCGCTCCGCAGAGCGGATGGCAGGAGCGCGGCTGAAGCGGAAAACCTTAAAAGCTTTTGCGCGCGAGCGCAAATGCGATCGGGCGCAGGCGGCCGAGTCGCCTAGAGATCGCGCAGGAGCTCGTCCTCGAGCGCAGCGATGTCTTCGTCAGTCGTGGCCCACGAGCCGCAGAAGCGGCAGATGACCTTGCCGTCGCCGCGCGGCGCCCAGACGGAGATGTCGAACTTCTCCTGCAGGCGCTTGAGCGTCTCGGCAGGAATCGCCGCAAAGACCTGGTTCGTCTTGTTGGGCCAGAGGATCTCGAAGCCGCGCTCTTCGAGAATGCGGCGGATCTTCGCCGCCGCTTCGTCGCCGTGCCGGCCCGCCTTGATGTAGGCGCCGTCGGTGAAGAGCGCGTCGAACGTGATGCCCGTCAGGCGGCCCTTCGCGAGAACGGCGCCCTGCTGCTTCATGAGCGTGAAGAACTTCTTCATGAGACGGCCGTTCGTCGCGACGAGCGCTTCGCCGAGCAGGCCGCCGCACTTCGTGCCGCCGATGTAGAAGACGTCGCAGAGGCGGGCGATGTCCTTGAGCGTCACGTCGGTTCCCTCGGCCGCGAGGCCGTAGGCGAGGCGCGCGCCGTCAAGGTAGAGCGGCAGATCGTGCTCGTCGCAGACGCGCCGGATGGCTTCGAGCTCGGCGAGCGTATAGAGCGTGCCCATTTCCGTCGGATGGGTGATGTAGACCATCCCGGGCTGCACGATGTGGGTGTTGGCGCCGTCGGCGTCGAAGGCGTCGAGCCAGCGCTTGAGCGATTCGGCGGAGATCTTGCCGTTTTCCTGCGGCAGCGTCAGGACCTTGTGGCCGCGCGCCTCGACGGCGCCCGCCTCGTGGCCCGTGACATGGCCCGTCTCCGCGGAGAGGACGCCCTCGACCGGACTCAGGAGCGCCTGAATGGCGACGGCATTCGTCTGCGTGCCGCCGACGAGAAAGAAGACGCGGGCGTCCGGCGCGCCGCAGGCTTCGCGGATGCGCGCGCGGGCGGCTTCGCAGAACTCGTCGTCGCCGTAGCCCGGCGTCTGAACGAGATTGGTCTCGATCAGGCGGTCGAGAATCGCAGGAAGGCAGCCTTCCTGATAGTCCGAAGCAAAGCGAATCATGATGCAGGGTCCTAGTAGTTCGCAGAATGCCTGCGGAGGCGCCGCTCCGGCTTCGGAGCAGCCGCCTGCAGGCGCTTGAAGGTCAAAGCGGATGAACTTCGGGCTTTTCGGCGCCCGCCGCATAAAGCTGCGCCACGCCGCAGCGGAAGTAGAAGACGCTCATCAGGCCGTCGTCGGCGTCGTACCAGGCCCGGAGGTCGGGATTGGCGTCGAGCATGGCAAGCCTCGCCTCCCGCCGAAGGTCTTCCTGGAGCTCGCCGTCGATGCGCATCCAGGCGCCGCCGGCGCAGGCGCAGATTTCGGCCTTGGGCGAAGCCTTGAGCTGCCGGTAGACCGGCTTGTCGTTCGTCGTGACGATGTAGAGCCGTCCCTCGAAGCCGCAGACGGCTCCGAAAGGACGCATGCGGGGCTGGCCCCCGTCGAGCGTGGCGAGATAAAAGACGCCCGCTGACTTCAAAAATTCAAGCGCGTCGTTCATGCAATCAATCTCCCTCTGTGTGCGGCAGCGGCAGAGCAGCCCGCTGCCTGAGGCTGCAGGCATTGTAGCGAGTCGAGCTGCGCCCCTTCGCACCGCCGCCCTCTGCCGAATCCTGCGCCTCGCAGGGAGAGCGGGTCCGGAGTCCCTTCGACAAAGCCCAGCGGCCGCAGCGGACAGCCCTTGGGCTTTGGCACGGCCGCCGCGATTCTCTACAATGGGCAGCATCCTGCGGCCGGCCGCCTTGGGGCAGCCCGCCGCCGACCCCTCTCTGAGAACTTTTTTGTAAGGAAGGCACTGTGTCCGCCATCATTCTCGGCCATAAGAACCCCGACACCGACAGCATCATCTCTGCGCTCGCCTGCGCACATCTCTACCGCGCCCGCGGCCTCGACGTCGTTCCCTGCGCGCAGGGCGAGCCCGCGCCGGAAACGAAGTTCGTTCTCGAGCGCTTCGGCCTCAAGGCCCCTGAAATCTGCACGAGCGTCGCCGGCAAGGACGTCTACCTCGTCGACTACTCCGACCTCGCGCAGGCGCCGGACGACTTCAAGGACTGCCAGCTCAAGGGCATCGTCGACCATCACAAGCTCGGCGACGTCACTTCCTCCGCCCCGGTCGAATGCGTGATCATGCCGGTGGGCTGCACGAACACGATCCTCAAGGGCATGTACGACTACCTCGGCGTCGAGATCCCGGCGAACCTCGCCGGCGCCATGCTCTGCGCCATCCTCTCCGATACGGTGATCTTCAAGTCCCCGACCTGCACCGACGCTGACCGCAAGGCCGCTGAAGCGCTCGCCAAGATCGCAGGCGTCGCCGACCTCGAAGCGCTCGGCATGGAGCTCTTCACGGCGAAGTCCGCCGTGGCCGGCTGCTCGGCGCGCAGCCTCATCATGCGCGACTTCAAGGACTTCAACATGTCCGGCTCCAAGGTCGGCGTGGGCCAGCTCGAGCTCGTCGACCTCAAGATCATCGAGGACCGCATCCCCGAGCTCGAAGCCGAGCTCGCCGTCATGAAGGGCGAAGGCCGCCACACCGCCATGCTGCTCCTCACGGACATCATGAAGGAAGGCTCGCTCCTCCTCATGGCCTCCGACGATCCCGCGAAGATCGCCGCCGGCTTCGGCAAGACCCTCGGCGACAAGCCCCTCTGGCTCGAGGGCGTCATGAGCCGCAAGAAGCAGGTCGTCCCGGCGCTTGAAGCCGCGTTCAAGGCCTGATCGACGCGTCCATAGCGAAGAAAGGCCGCGCACTCCCTTTTGGGGGAGGCGCGGCCTTTCTGCTCTCTGCGGCGGACCCTGAGGATCCGCTCGAAGCGCTAGGACTTCGCGGACTTGGCGCCCTCAGCGGCATCCTGCGCCTTGAGGAGATCGCGGATCTCGCGCAGCAGCTGAAGCTCCTCTTCCGTGGGCGTTGCAGCCGGAGCGGGCTGAGGCGCCGGCGCCGCGGCGGCGGCAGCGGCCGCATCGTCGGCAGCCTTCTTGTCCGCCTTGACCTTCTCAGCGAGAAGCCTTTCCGCCTCGCGCGCAATGCGGTCGCGAGCGGTCGTCACCACCTTGACGAGCCAGAAGATCACAAAGGCGAGGAGCAGGAACTGCACGACCGCCGTGAGAAACGCGCCGTAGCCGAAGACCGTTGCGCCGGCCTTCACCAGCGCGTCGTACGTGCGCGGGCCCGTATAGTTCGGGACTTCCTTGAGCACGATGAAGAGGTTCGTAAAGTCCGGCCGGCCGACAAGGACGCCGAGAAGCGGATTCACAATGTCCTTGACGACGCTGTCGACGATTTTGGAGAACGCCGAGCCGATGATGACGGCGACGGCGAGATCGAGAACGTTGCCCTTCGAGATGAAGGCCTGAAATTCTTGAAAGAACTTGCGCATGGCTGAAAAAAGGCCCCGCCGGCTTCCGGAACGGAAGACGCACCGAGCCGCAGGCTTGAAAAAATGAGATGATCGAGAAAGCTTAAAGCTTTCTGACTGAGAGAGTACATGTTCGCGGCGGATTCTGCCGAAATGCGGCCGCCATGTTAGGCAAGGACGCGCTCAACGCGCCAGCGCAGAGCACGTCTCAGCCAATAAGGAGAAAAGGATGTTGACAAGGAACTGGAAAAAAGCAGCTGCCGCAGCGGCGTCGGCCGGCGCCCTGCTCGCGCTCGCCGGCTGCACGAATGTCGGCGTGGGCGGCGGCGCCGTCGGAGGCGGCGGAAGCTGGGGCGGCGGCGTGGGCGTCGGGATCGGCTTCTTTGCGCAGAACGAGCAGCACAGGCAGAAGGAAGCCGCCGAGCCGCTTAAGGCCGAAGCGGCCCCGGACGCGCAGGCAGCACCCGCAGTTCAGCGCCGAGAAGCCACGAACAAGGCTGCAGCCTAGACGCGGGGCTCGCCCGCCGAAGGATCTGGCGTCTTGCCGGCAGCCTTCGCTGCGGCTGAAGGCGCCCTGCCCGCCTTCGCCGCTGCAGGCGCAGCCTTAGCGGCGCCCTTCGCGGCCGGCTTTGCGGACTTCGCTGTCTTGGCATCCTTGGCGGACTTCCCGTCCTTCGGGTCCTTGGCGCTCTTCAGCGCCGATGGCGCCGCCGACGCCTTGGCGAGATTCGCGAGCTGGACGGTCGGGTGGGCATTCGCAGGCTTCTTGGCGCCCGCCGCCTGGCTGCCGGCGATCGGCGCCTTGAGGAGCTCGGTGAGGCGCTGCTTCACTTCGTCGGCAATGCGGTACGAATCGCGCACCTTCTGCACGGCGCGCCGAGCCGTCGTTCGGTCGAGCTGCCCAGAAGCCGTCATCTCCTTCAGCCACGCGCCCGTCTTTTCGGGGCACTTCACGCAGAAGACCGACAGCGCCCAGGCGAGCGCCATGGAGACGTAGTAGTGCTCGGCCGCAAGCCCGAGCACCTCGGAGCGCTCGAAGACCGAAAAGGCGAAGTCGGCCTCCTCAGGCTCGCAGTAGTGCGAGAGGAGCAGCACGAGCGCCGTGCGCACGGCCCAAGGGTTGTCCTTCTGCGACGCGAGCTTCTCGATGAAGGGACGCCCCTCCCCGCGGTGCTGCTCGAAGTCGCGCATCGATTCGGCAAAGCTGTCGACCGAAGCCCAGTTGGTGAGCGCCGGCAGATACTGCTCGGCAAGCGAAAGGCGCTCGGCGAAGCTGAAGCGCCAGTCGCCCGCAATGACGAGGCCGATCACAAGAATCACTTCGTGCGTCTTGAGCGCCCCCGGCACGAGCGCCTCCTTCAGGAGCTCGCGGCTCTCGCCCATGCGGATGACGTCCTTGGCGGCCGCCCGCACATTGGCAGCGGGCACGCCCATGCGGCCCGGAACGCCCGGGAGCATAGCGCCCACGGTGTCGTAGAACCGAGGATGAGCAGCCATTTGAAGCTTGAGGTGAAGTGCGTCGAGAAGCATACGTTCAAGGGCGAAGTTGTCTGTGCCTGAAGCGGTTGAAGCACGTCGAGCCGCCGGTGCGTCAAGGATAGCGCAGATAAAAGCTATCACCTGCGGCCTTAAGCAAAAGTTCGGATGACCCTGGTGCACGCCGCCGATAAAATGAATTGATTTTGTTTTCGGTGCCAGGTTCCCGAAGGCGGCCAGTCATAACAGCCTCATAGGCATGCGGCGGATTTTGACGGCTGAAATAACAAATCAAAAATCACCCCTTAAGACAGGACATACCATCATGGCAGACAAACAGGCAGCCCCAGCCGCCAATGAGCCTCAGCCGCTCGATCCCTCAGCAATCCCGCCCCGTCCGAGCATCGGCGGCTTCATTTCCTTCATCGTTGCCGTCATCTTCTTTTCGGGCATCATGGTTTCCGAAGAATGGTGGGGCATTTTTGACTTCACTGTGCTTTCGGGCTCCTTCGGGCAGCTTGTTGCGGGCGTGTCTGATACCGGCGGCCAAATCGTCACTACCATGGCAAGCTTCCGCGGCAAGGGCGGCTCTGGAGCCATTGACGGCTTTGTCTTCGCGCTGACGCTTGTTCCGGCAACCATGCTTGCCGTGGCCATGGTCGCCGTTTTTGAACACTACGGCGCCATCAACGCTGCCAGCTGGCTTCTCAATCCGCTGCTGCGCCCGATGCTGGGCATTCCCGGCCATACGGCGCTTTCCATCGTCGCGTCGCTTCAGTCGACGGATGCCGGTGCAGCGCTTACGCGCACGCTCAAGCAGGAGGGCAAGCTGACCGAGCGCGAAACGCTCATATTCGCCACATTCCAGATGACGGCAGATGCGGCCATCGGCAATTTCCTTGCTTCGGGCGTCGTTATCTTTACGCTGCGCAACAGCGACGGTTCCCTCGCTGTGCCGACGACGATCGGTGCTTGCCTCGGCGTCATTCTCCTCGGGAAGGTCTTTGCCGCCAACCTGATGCGCTTCCTGCTGATGTTCCGAGGAAAGAAAGCTGCATCCTGAAAGAAAGCCGATAAACGCCATTAAGCGTTCTTTGCAGCTGAAGAGCCGCCGGATGCCGTCAGGCATCGGGCGGCTTTTTTCTGCCCGAAGGGACTGCAGCAGCAGCCTCATCACCCGTTACAAGCCGCCCAAAGCGTTGGAAGACGAATAGCTCTCTCGCTTTAAAATAAAAAGATGCGTCGGCAAAAAAAACCGTACCGGCGTCGCAAAGGATTAACGATACATGGCATCGGCCCGCAAGCTTCCCTATCACCTTCTGGCCCTCATCCTCGCGCTTGGCTGGGGCTTCACCAACATCTCGACCAAAGAGCTTTACATCTACGGCATGGGACCGTGGGCAGTGCTCGCGCTGCGCGGCGTGCTCGCCTACGGCGCGCTCATCTTCATCGCCCCGAAGCAGCTCTACGCCGGACGTGCGGCCGACGAATTCAAGTGCTTCATCCTCGGCGCAGCCATGATGCCGGGCTACTTCGGACTGCAGAATCTCGCGCTCTCCTACGGCCAGGCGAGCGCCGTGAGCATTGCGGTCGCGACAGGCCCGCTCATGACGGCGCTCATTGCGGCGCCGGTTCTTCGCATGAAGCTGCACTGGATGACAGGCCTCGGCGCCGTTGCCGCAGCGACGGGACTTTTTCTGCTCTGGTTCGACCAGTCGGTCATGATGGAGCTGCCGCCCCTGGCGCTCTGGCTCGCGCTCGCAGGCGCCGCAGGCTTTGCAGTGTATTCCCTGCTGCTTCGCACAATGGCGAATCTGCCGGGACTCGTGGCGCTAAGAAAGACCGTGGGCTACGGCACGATCGCGTCGCTGCCCTTCTACTTCGCCGAAACGCAGACCGAAGGGCTCATTCTCACCAATCCAGTCGTGATCGCGAACCTCCTCTATCTCTCGGTCGGCGCCATTGCGGTCGCAACGAGCCTCTGGCTCGCCGCAGAAAAAAAGCTCGGCGCAGAGACTTGCGGCTTCTACTACTACGTGTGGCCGCTCGCTGCGGTGATCGGCGGTCTCTGGATCTTGGACGAACGCATGTCCTATGTCGGCTTCATGGGGGCGGCCATGATTCTCTGCGGCGTCATCTGCGCGCAGGCGGGTCTTGCGCGCGTCGCCGCAGCGGCGGCGAGAAGACGCTAGAGCGAACGGCAAATGAGAGTGAAAAAACGGCCGCCGCCTCAGCGATGAGGCGGCGGCCGTCTGTCTAAGCGCGTCCGAAGGCGCGCCAGCCGCACGGAACGAAATCAGGCTTCGTCCAACGAAGCGGCCGCGCATGCCGCAGCCGCCTTGGAGGCATTTGCTGCACTGTGCTCGGCAAGCACTTCAGGCGGCACGTCCGGCAGCTTGATCTCGTCGTTCTTCGAAAGGAGATAGTCGTTGAAGATATGCGCCGTGGGCGGCTCGTACCAGGTGCCGTCCGGCAGCTTCACGCTCGTCTCCTTGAGGCGCCAAGCCGTTGCGCCGCATGTCCAGAGCTTGTAGGCGCGCATCTGGAAGCAGAGGCAGGTCTTCTCCGCGATCGCATGGCGCTTCTCTTCGGGATGCGCCGCGGCAGCTGCGCGATAGGCCTTGAGGTACTGGCAGTCGCCGCGGTCAAGCATGTAGCCGTAGGCTTCGCACTGAGGCTTGTGGTCGGCGTTGATGGCGGGCGAGTACGAAAGCATGCGCATCGGGTAGCCCGTGGGCGAAATGCCGTTCACGACGACATCGTCCTTCTGCGCTTCGAAGTAGCGCTGCTTCACGGGCGAAGGCAGACCCGACTCCTTGGCGATCGTGAAGCGCGTTGCCACCTGCACGCCGGAGATGCCGGCCGCGAGAAGCCGCACGCCGTCCGTGCCCGTGAAGACGCCGCCGCCGGCAATGACGGGGATGCTTTCGAGGTGGTTGTCCTTCAGGAACTGAAGGACCTCGAGCGCAATCGTCGTCAGATCGTAGTTCGCCCAGTCCATGCCGAAGCCCAAGTGGCCGCCGGCGAGCGGCCCCTCGACGACGACGAAGTCCGGCAGGCGGTTCGTCTTCTTCGTGCGGCGCAGAAAGATGTTGAGCGCGCGCACTGACGAGACGACGATGCCGAGCTTGGCGTCGCGGAAGCGCGGATTGTCCTCCATCATGGCAAAGGACGAGGTGTGAAGGCCCGCCGAGAGGCTGATGCCGTCGATGCCCGCATCGAGCGCCGCATTGAGGCGGTGCATCAGCGTTTCGTGGGCGTCGTTCATCGTGAGCTTTTCCATGCAGTTGATGAAGAGCATCCCGTCGCCCTGCTTGCGGCTCATGGCCGCCTCGACGTAGAGCTTCGTCGCCCGTTCGACGTCCACCGGATCGAATCGGATCTCAGGCTTCGGGTCGAGGCCGCTGCAGCCTTTGTACTTGCGCGCCTTGAGCGCCGTGAAGTGCGTGCCGAAGCAGCGGTCGTCGACGTCGGGCATCATGGCGTCGGAAAGCGTGCCGATGCCGCCGAGGCGAGCCACTTCGAGCGCGAGGTCGGCAGTCGAGATGTGAACGCCCATGCCGCCCTGGACAATCGGCTTCAGTTCGCGGCCGCCCATGACAAGGCGATAGTCGTCCATGCACTGCTCGGCGATGGGCTTGCTGGTGGTCATCTTTTGAATTCCTCCGAAGTCGGGCGGTCAGGCGGCAGCCGCCGGGCGCCTCTTCGGCGCGCTTCAGCCGGCTGCCTCGGGCGGAGATCCTCTCCGCGCCGGCGCCCGCTTCCTGACAAAGCTAAAAACAGAATGTGCGCGACGCCGCAGAGCGCAGGCGGGACTCAGCGGCCGCAAGGCCGGTGAGCGCAGACGAGAAAGCCTTCGCGCCTGCAGCGTCCGAAGGCTTCTCATCCGTCCCATCCGGACGGCCCGCGCTGCTTGCGCGCAGCGCAGTCCCGCAGGCATCGCAACGACTCTGCAGATCAAAGCGCAGTTTGAACTTTTGAAAGGCCTGTCGACGGTGCTCTGAATAGGGGTAAACACCAATAATCGGCAAATCCCTGAGCTCCATTGGATGAAAAGAAGTGAAAACAGCCCCTTGAAGCCCGAAGTGAACGCTGGCGTCATCCGTTTGCATGAGCTCCGGAGCGGTATGAACCTAAGAGGGAAGCCTTAGACGCGAAAAAGCGTTGAGGACGCGGAGCGAATGGAAATGTAGCGGATTGTTTCTAAATGGAAAGCGCGCGACAAAGCGAAGCCGCTGACGGCAGCGCTCGGCGCAAACGGGCAGTGCGGAATGTGAAGAGAGAGAGAGCTTGCCTGCTATAACGGGAGAGGGAGACGCCGACAGAAAGTGCCGAATTCGCTCCGAAAGCGATCCCTGCATGCCAAAAATTGACAAAGGCGCAGGGGCGCAAAGCGAGGCCCTGAAGAACAGAACCCCTGAAGAGCAGAACTTCACCCGTCAGCGCGCGAGCCCCTCAGAAAGGGCAGCGTTTATTCGGCAGCGCTGCATGACAGACTCGCGTTCGCTTGGAGAAAGCAGACAGCCGAAGAGCTCGCAGCGCGTGCGGTCCGGCAAAGCGAAGCTGAACGCGGATTCTGGGCCGAAAAAGCCCGAAAGGCACTTCGGCTTCAAAGAGAGCCCTGGGAGCGAACTCTGTCATTCAAAGGGCGATTCAAATCAATCAGCAGAAGCGGCTGAAATCAGGCACAATACGCCCTTCTGCAGCTGAGATGCGATGCACAGCCTCCTCAGAATCCTCTCAAAATGACGCAGAGCTGCGCCTAAAAAATTGCCAGATAGATTCAATTGCGATTCAAATGTGCATTCAATAATGAATTTGAAAACGGCAGGCCATAGAAAGTCTATGCATTGAATAGCATCTGAAACAAGGCGTCACGAACCAGCATCGCAGCGTTAATCAGAGTCGAAGTCTTGAACGTCGGCCATCTGCGCTTCTCTGACTGCTTCAAGCAGATGATTGCCGGCCTGTTCGCTTGACCTCAGGGATTTTCTGCGAGGCTGCTTCACAAATGGCGAAGCAGCGGACGCATGAAATCTTGAAAGCGCTTGCCCAAAAACTTCCATCCGTCGTGCTTCAAAGCCTCATTACAGATACGGAGAAATCGATTTTTTGCGTCAAAATCTTACGCAGAAGAAATTTTTTATCCACTATTATTCACAGAATAATGCGGTCTAAATTCGGCTATCTCTATTATTCTGCGTGTTAATAGATTTATATCTGCATCAGTCAGTAAGTTGTCTACAGGCTTTTCGAGGCCATCGACGCGTTGGAAGACCCATCCGGCTTGATGATTGAATAAAACGCTATAATTCACATATTCCTGCGTGTTATATCGGTTTATCTATAGGATTAGATGGGTATGAGAGCATCATTTTCAGTCGAGGAAGACGTCCGCGCCCTCGGCGCCAACCTCCGCTATGCGCGCCTTCGCCGGCGACTTACCCAGGCTGTCGTCGCCGAACGCGCCGGGATTTCTCTCAACACGCTCGCCAAAATTGAGAAAGGAGACTGCGGCGTTGCAATCGGCAGCATTGCCGCTGTGCTGCAGGCGCTCGGCTTCGATTCGCCGCTCGGCCTGCTCTGCTCGCCTGAGTCGGATCCGGAAGGCTTCATGAATGAAGCCGCTCGCCTTCCGCAGCGCGTTCGAATGAGAAAAGGCGAGTGAGAGAAGTCCCCTGCCCTCCTCCTTCCAATTCTGATTGCCTGTCAGTCCGCTGCAGCACCCTGTCATCGACGCCTCATCTGCGCCGATGCTCATAGGAGCGTTCGATATGCCTCGCCGCCGAAAGACTTCGGATCTAATTCAATATGAAATTCGGCTGGACGGCCTTCCCGGCCGACCCTTGGCCGGGCGCCTCTGCGTGCCGCATCCGTCTGCCAGTGCAAGTTCCGGCGAGCCTCTCGATCAAGGGGCACATTCGGCTCCCGCTTCCCGCCGCGGACGAATCGCCTCGCCGTCTGAACGAACGCTCGCTGAATTGGACGTCCGTTCTGCTGTCTTGAATGTTCAAAACGCCTCTGCGCTCGTCATCAATACTCGTCCGTATTTTCTTTACGACGAGGCGTGGCTCCGAACCGGCTTTCCCATTGGCGCCGATCTGCCGTTCGGCGCCTTCGGCGCCGCAGGCCGTCAGCCGATTCCGCTCCCGAGAGGCGAGCGCGCATTTGCCTTTCTCTCTGAGCGGGCCCTTTCCCCTGATGGGTCAGCCTTTCTGCGTGAAGCGGGGATAGCCCCGCCGTCTGGGCTTCTCCCGATGGAAGCGGCATGCATTGCCCTCGTTCATGAAGCGGGTCGTCCGGGCGGAATCGAAATTCTTCAAAACGGCTCTGCCGCAGGCCGTTCGGGGAAAATTCCGTCTGAATCGGCGCAATTGGAAGACCTTCTCTACGCCTTTCATGCATGGGAGCGCGGAAGAGCCAAGCCAAGCGAGCTCGCGGCAGCCGCGGACGGCATATCGCTCCCAGGCCGGCACACGATGATCACGGTCCTTTCGAAGCAAAGCCTCTGCGCCGCCACGCTCCGCCGCTATGATGATCCGATCGACGTGCCGCTCTGGCGCAGCATCCTGATGACGCTGGCTCAGCGCTGCGGCATCGCGACTGCTCCCTTCTCCGTGCGTCGCTCGCTCTCTTCAACGATTCTGCTCACGGAGCGCATCGACCGGACGCCGGATCCGGACTCACGCATCGTAAAGGCGCCCCGCCTTCTCCTCTCTGCGGCGGCGCTTGCGAAAGCGCCGAAGCGCGCCGCCCGCTATTCGAGCAGTGCGGGCGCAAGCTATCTCTCGATTGCCGACATTCTCAACCGCGAGGGCGCCAAGCCCTCGGCGGACCTGTCGCAGGCCTGGCGGCGGATGGTCTTCATTGCACTCACCGGCGGCGCCGACAAGGCGCAGCGCTGGCAGTTCTGCCGCGATCCCGAACACTGGCGGGACGGCTGGCGCCTCGCGCCTGCCTTCGGCTTCACGCCCGCTGCGCTGCCCGGCGCCGAGCGGCTGACGCTCGACGGCGTCCGGCCCATTCGATCGCCGGACGACTGCATTGCGCTCGCGCGCTACTTCGGCCTCTCCACGCCGGCCGCCAAGAGCGCGCTTTTCGAGATGCGCCGCGTAACCGCAGGCTGGGAAAAGGCTGCACGCGCTGCGGGGGCTCTGCCGAGAGAAATCGCCGCCATGGCCCCCGCCTTTGAAGCGGGCTTTTAGGCCGGCTATTCCTGGCCTTCGGCGCGCGCAAAGAGGAGCGTCATGTCGTACCAGACGGCGCCGCCGTGCTCGGACTTGGAGACGCCCTGCTCGACGAAGCCGAAGCTGCTGTAGAACGGAATCATGTGCTTCTTGCAGCAGAGGATCACGCCGATGCGGCCTTCCTGGCGCGCCTTGTCGATAAAGGCGTGCAGCAGCTGCGTTGCAAAGCCCTGATGGCGCTCCTCCGGAATGACGGCCAGCCCGAAGACGCTCTGATAGCGGCCGTTCGGATTGTGCAGCGACGCATCGGCATACATGTCGTCCGTAATCGTCGGATGGTCGGTGACCATGCCGTCAACGAGGCCGACCGGCTTGCCGTCGCGCTCGAGAATCAGAAAGTCGTCCCCGAAATGCGCCAGGCGCTCGACGAAGCGGTCTCTGCCCGCCGCCTCGGCCGGCGGAAAGCTCTTGGCTTCAATTTCCGTGAGGATGTCGGCGTCGTCCTTCGTCGCCGTTCGAATGCTGAACATGTTCGCCCCCTGCTTCTTTTCTTGCGTTCTGTGCGGCCGGCCTTGCTCTCCATCAAGCTTTTCCGAGCCGGTCTGCAGAGTTTAGCGCCTCCGGCCCGAGCGCATGGGCCGGACATCGGCGGCCGAAGCCTCGCCATGACGAGGGAAAAAAGGCGGCTCCCTTTCAAAGGAGCCGCCTCGCGGGAGCTCGGCCGCCGGCCGTCAGGCAGCCAAGCCGCGCTTAGAAGGCATAGCGGGCCTTGAGCGTGAACGCATTGTCGAGGCGATCATCCCCGCCGATGCCGAGGTCGTACGATGCGCCGAGCGTCCAGCTGCCGCACTCAGCACTGAGCCCGAGCGCCGCCTGGAAGGGCGCGTCGTCCACAACCTTCGTTCTGATCGCCGCCGATGCATCGCCCCAGCGAACGCGGCTCGCCGCTTCATCGTCGCCGAAGCTCGGCACGACTGACAGGTCGACGAAGGGTGCAAGCTTCCAGCCGCCCGCCTGGATGCGGCCCGAGAAGGCCACGCCGATCGGCGCCGTCCAGACGTTCATCGCGTCGCTCTCGGTTCTGAAGACGCCGTCATAGCCGTCCACATCGAGGCGCGTCCAGCGGATGCCGATATGCGGCATGATCCCGAACGACCCGACCTCGAAGCGGTATTCGCCGCCGATGCCGACCGTCCAGGCGTCAGCCGAAATCTCGCCGCCGACGGACATGCCGAATGCACGTGCGGAAAGATCGGACTTCGTGTGCATCCAGCCCGCGTCGATCTTGCCCATGAAGCTGCCCATCTGATGGCTGCCGTAGAGCGAGAAGCCGACGAAGTCCGCATCGCTGTCAACACGCATCGCCGCATCCTTCGTCTCGCCGTCGCCGGTGCCCACCGTGAAGGCGGCGCCGATCGCCTTGCCCTGGCCGACTTCGACGTCTGCGCCGAGCATGGCGCCGTAGAGGTCGACCGAGTAGCCGGAGTGGCCGTAGAGCGACTTCGCTTCATTCGTCGTCGCCATCACGTCCGCCCAGACCGTGGCCCCAGCGGCGCTCTGCGGACGGGTCATGCCGTCCTTAAGCGTCATGCGGCGGTCGATCGTGCGGTTCATGAGCTTCGAGGCATCGAGCGCCACGTTGTAGACGCCGGCGGTCGCGGCGAGCGCTGCCGCCTCATTGCCGACGGCAGCCGCTTCCTTCGCGTCCGCGACGCCGAATGCTTCATGCTGCGCCAGTCGCGAAAGGAACTGCAGGCCGCGGTCTGTCGAATCCTCATCAAGTCCATGAACATTCGCCGCATCAAGAAGCGCGCCGAATGTCAGATCCGGGAACACGTCCTTCGCCGCCAAAGATTCAGCTGAAACCTTGACTAAGCCATCGCTGACGGTGAACTGAGCGTCAACCAGCGAGTTGAAGTTGACGAAGAACGTGTCTTTGTTCGCAATGTCCAGACTGTCAACATCGAACACCGTCAGCTTGTCGCCCGCCGACAGATTGAGGATGCCGAACTGAGCGCCGTCGAGAGCAGTAAGAGATTTCGCAGCAATCGCCGGACCTTCCGTCAGCGCATTGCCGTTGACAAGCGTCAGCGTGTTCCGGGCAAGCAAAACCTGACCTTCTTCAGCCTTCGAAACTTGACCTGCTTCATAGCTCGTCTGCGTTGCCGCACCGTCAACCGTCACCGAGCCTGAACCGACCTTCAGCGGCTTGGCGATGTAGAACAGCGCCCCGATTTCATCGCTGCCGTCTCCCCATGTCTTCTTGGTCGATTGGAAGCCTTGAATGGCCTCTTCCTTCGTGCCGCCGAAGACGAAGACCGAGTTTCGGCCGACGATCACGTCGGAAGCCAGACCGCTCTCGCCGACCGACTGCGCCGTGAAGAACGAGCCGCCCTCAATGCCCCGGCCTTCTTCAAACGGCGGATCGATGAAGATGACGCCGCTGTGGCTGAGCTCATTGACGGCAACCGTGGCTGCTGCACTCTCGCTGCCGACAAGCAGCGTGCCCTCGCCCGAAAGCGTCTTTGCCGACACATTGCCCTCGAACTGGAGGGTATGGTTCGGGCTTGCGGCGTTGAGCGCTTCAACGGCGATCGCTGCGCCTTCGGCGGAACGAATGGTCGAAGTCTTCTCCTGCTCTTCATCGGCGGTAAAGGCGAGCTCATCCACGCTGAGCGTGCCGGAACGCACTTCAATCTGAGCACCGCTCTCTGCAGTCACCTTCTTGAGTGCAAAGTCCCCGTTCTCGGACGTCAGAGACGAACCCTCGCCCAAAGCAACATCCGCAGAAATCTGACCTTTCAGCGCTTCAACGTCCGCAAGGCCGAGCGCGAGGCTGCCGCCGACCGTCACCGTATGCGTCCCGCTTTCCCCTGCAAAATCAATCAGCTCAATGGGGTCGCCTTCGCCGGCAGCTTCGCCGACAAGCTTGACATCCTCTCCGCCCTGAAGGGCGGAGATTCCCTACTGAGCCGTCATGCAG
>CAJKSP010000044.1 GCA_905202595.1 uncultured Sutterella sp. | reverse complement strand
CGATTTGAACGTAATCGTGTTGTCCATGATGGGCGAGCTTTGAAACGTGCCTGCGAGGGCTGCGTCCATAGAGTTCGAGGCGAGCGGATTCATGCCCGTGTACATCCACTGCGCAAAAGAGCCAGTGCTGCCAAGAAAGCCAGCCGTGCGGCCGAATGCAAATTCATCGCCCGACGAGGTGCCGTAGAAGACGAGCGATTCCCGTGAGAAGAGGGCGTTTGCGCGAGAATCGTTGGCAATCATGCCGGTGTCGCCGGCGTATCCGGACTCAAGCACGAAGCGCACGTAGCTGCCGTCGGCGAAGGCTTCTTTGCCTCGGATGCCCCAAAGAGAAGAGATGTCGTTGCTCGGATTCATCGAGAGCGTCGGATTGGCATCCTCGGCGTCTATATAGAGCAGGCCAGTGTCGATCTGACCGTAGAGCTCCACATCAGCGGCCTGCACGGCGGCGGCCAGCGTGCAGAGTGCGGCAGAGGCGCCCAAAGCTTTAAATAGGGCGCGGTTCATTTTCGTCATCGTCTATGGTTCCTTTTTGCGGCGGAGAAGAAGGCTCCATCGCCAAATGCATCAAACGGCCATTGGTCTGCGGCCGCCTGCGAGCTGGTTGGACAACTGCGGCAATGAAGCCTCAAAAGCCAGACAAGTGTAGGAAGGCCGCTTGTTTACGCGCCATGCGCAAAATGTCCCAAGAATTTCTCGGATTCTGCAAGCCGACATTGCTAAAAAAACCGAAGTCCTGCGGGAGAACGCGACTCAAATAGGACAGCGGCGTTAAAGATCGGCTTTGCTGGCTGAACATGCCGTACAGCGTCGGACTAGCTGCTTTATGGCTGTCAATGGAAAACGGACTGGCGAGTGTACATGCGATGGTTGGCGGTTCACTGACGAGCGACATCCTGTTCACAGCGTCTCGAAAGAAAGAAGGAAGGACACGCCTAACACAGCCAGAAACGAGATCAAATTTCGAAGCCCAAAGGGGAATTCAGTCTTGGCGGGAAAATTCCATGCGGCATCCGTGCGGCTAGACGGCAGCGGGCACAGACAGTCTGGAAGCCTTGGAGCAGCCTAAAAACTCGATATTCAACATAACTACTATTATGTTGAATTAAATTTAAGGCTAAATTCTAAATTTTCTAGTCTTGTTCGACATTACTGCTTGGTTACATGCGTCTGTCATTTCTGGTCGATCTCCAGGAAAATTTTGCTGAGCAGAAAGCAAGAGAATCAATACATTTTTCGCCAACCACTCAGCAGTCTTTGGATCTACTGACGCAGGAAGTCGATCGAGCGCACGGCTTTCTCGTACTCGCTCCGGAGTTCTTCCTCCTTCGGGAAATCCGGATTCTTTGCCTTGCACAGCGGACGGCTGTCGATTTTCCTGTCCCAAATCGGCATACGATCTATGTCCAGAAGCCCATACCATGGTCCCAGCTGCTTCATGTATCCCGGTCGTCCCGTCACTTTTTTGAACGTTTCCAGAATAATCGACAGCTCTTCCCAGGCGGTTTCCGGCTTCGGATACTTCCGCGCCTTCTGCATCTTTTTCAGCCAGGCCATGAAGTCCTCCGAATGCTTCTCGCTCTGCTCCGGCGTCATCTCGCCCACCATGTCCTGCCACTCCGCGTGTGCCGTTTTCACGTCCGGCAGCGGCATCGGGCCCACGTCCGCCCTTCGCTGAGTGTCCGTCGGTTCGCGGTTGGCCCACCAATGAACCAGCAGTTCCTGGATTTTCTGGGCTTCCTCGGCTGTTAGTCGATTTGAGGAACAAAAGAACACTTCGACCTTTTGCAGTGCCGGAATCAGGACCGTCTGGTCGCTGCGTTTGGGAGACAGCATTGATCGCACTCCTACAAATTGGTAAGTCGTAGGCGAGTTAACGTTGCCGTAGCTTCGGAAGTCCGTTCGCAACAAGACACAAAGCAAGGGACAAAGTTAGCCGACTTTTTTCAAAGGCTTAGTCATCCTATTGTTTTAAATAGACTGTTTTTAGAAAGGATTTCGATCTTCTTCTGTGGGAACAGTCAATTGCTTGGTTTGGAACAGGGTTACTAAATATTGTAAACAGTGGTTTACAATAGATTAAACAGAAAGACAACCAATTTATAACGAAGTGTTCTTGGTCAACCGCCTTCAAATTTACGGATCTGGAACTCCCCTTTGCTGCCGACATGCACCGAGTAGCCGTTCAGAATGACGCCTTGAGAAAGTCATCTCCGCAGCTCTTGAGTAAATTACATGCTGGGTGCGGGCTCCAAGAGCCTCTTCTCTTTACAAATTGCTAGTGGTGAAGATCACGTTGAATTAATCAGTCATTTCAATTTAATCGATGATTGATGGGCGCCTCTCACAAGGATTCTGAAGCTAAATCAAGTCTCAAGTGCGATCATTCAAGAACGATTTCCCGGCATTCGGCGCAGCTTCGGAACAAAAACCAATGCTTTCCATCTGTTCGGCAAGCTGCTTCAGCGAATGAACTCGAAGCTTTTGATACACATGAAGCCGATGTCCTTGAACAGTCCTCTCCGAAAGTCCGAGGCGCCCTGCCATGTCTCGATTCGATGCAGCGCCGGATGAGAGGAGCGCCAGTACTTCGCGCTCTCTCGGGCTCATGGCTTTAATGACAGCCCGCACTTCTTCAGGGGTGAGCCGGCCTGCCGCTTCAGATGCACTGACGCGGCAGGCTTCTTCGATGGCCGACTCCAGCGCTGGTCCGTCAACCGGCTTCTCCAAAAAATCAAAGGCGCCTCGCTTCAGCGCCAGCACGGCTGTCGGCACGTCGGCATGCCCCGTGATGAAGATGACGGGCAGCGTCATTCTGTTCGCCTTCATGCGTTCCTGCAGCTCAACGCCCGTCATGCCGGGCATTCGAATGTCGAGGAGAAGGCAGCCCGGAGGTGCGGAAGCGTAGTCGCGAAGAAAAGCTGCGGCGCTTTCGTAGGCCGCCGTCTGCCATCCTTTGCAGGCCAGCATGAAGGAGAGCGCATCGCGCACCTGGCCGTCGTCATCCACGATGCGGATAAGCGAAGTGCGCCGCAAGCGGGCGAGATCTGAAGGCGCTTCGGCCGGGTTCGAGGCCGAAGCGGCATCTTCCCAAAGTGCAGCCGCTTCAGCATTCAAAGCGTTTGAAGACATCATTTCCGTTTCTCTCCTGCCGCTGGATCATCAGTGCGCGTCCACAAGGGATGCCTTTGCACGAATGCCGCCTTCGGGCCGACGTTCGAAAGTCAGATGACCGCCGGAAGCTTCGGCGATTGATATGGAAATTGGAACGCCGAGTCCCTGTCCGAAGGGCTTTGACGTGACAAGCGGCGTCGTGAGCGTTGCGAATTCCGCGTCGGAAAGCGCACGGCCGGAGTTTTCAACTGTCACTTCAATGAACCCCACGCTTCCTTCAGCCCCGCCCTCTTCCGTCAGACGCATTGCCGTGACTCGGACAAACGGAGCTTCCGGAGAGGCCAAGCCCCTCTTGACGTCATCAGCCGCCCGCTGTGCGGCAGCTTCGCAGCCGTTCTTTAGAAGGTTGATGAAGAGAAGTTCAATTTCCAAGGGATCTCCTCTGACGAAGAAATCCGCAAACGTCTGCTGATCCCAGAGAAAGCTAACTTTCGCAAGAAGATCCGGGCTTATGGCTGATTTGGCTGACGCAACAGCCTTCATCAGAGAGGCAGGCGCATCGCGGCGCACACGGCTCTTCGAATAGCCGCGCACTTTGCCCACAATGGCTTTTGTGCGCTCGATGCCGGCAGAAAGGCCCTTGGAACAGATTTCGAGCATTCGGCGGTTGAGGACAGGCGCGGCAAGGAGATCCTTCATGCCTTCGGCGTAGTACTGCAGCGTGGCAATCGGCTGAGCCAGTTCATGCGCGATGAGGCTCGAGAGCTGCGACAGCACCGTTGCTTTCTGCATGCGCGCCATTCGCTCATGCATGGCCTCCGCCTGGCAGCGCGCTTCTTCGCGCTCGGCGATCGTGCGCCTCAGCTCTGCCGTGCGCTTGCGGACGAGATAGGTTGTCCGCCAGCTGTGTGCGATGAGTCCTAGAAAGAGAATCGCCGCAGCGGCGAGCCAGGCGGCGTGCTCCGCCGCCCAGCGCTTGTAGGTCGGTTCGCGCAGATAGGCATAGTTCTCGATCTTGAGCTCTCGATAGAGCCGGTCGACCGCCCGCAGGTCTGTGGCTACGCCCCAATGATGTCCTGGGGCAATTTCAGGGATCGAGAGAAGCGTGCGCGCAATGACATGAGCCGCGCCCGGCGCCGAGCCCTGCAGAATCGACACCATGACGTTGGGGTAGGTGCGGGACGTGTGCTCGCAGCGCAGAACGTCCTTGGGCTGAGGTTCAAGCACGCGATACTTTCTGCGTTCCGACTGCGGAAGGCTCTCCAGCCAGCAGGCGCGCACCATGGCCACGTCGGCCTGGCGAGTGTCGAGCCGTCTGGCGATGGCGCTGTTCTCGCTGTCTCCTGTGAAGTGAATGTCCTTGAAGAATCGGTCGGGATCGAAGCCGCGCTTGGCTATTTCTGCGAGTCCTGTCCGATAGCTCATGAATGCCGTTTCATAGCTTGCTGAAAGTCGCGTGCCTTGGAGGTCTTCGATCTTTTGGAATCGGGAATCGTCCGAGCGCACCAAGAAAGTTGTCGCAATGCCATTGTTCGGGTCGGGCTGCCTCTCTGTAATAAGAGTGGCCAGCGCAACGACGCCGTGCTTCTGCATGCGCATGGAAAAGCCGGAGCTCGCGATGAAGACGTCTATGCCGCCTGTGACGATCTCATGCTCGAGGTAGCGCGACGGCATCCACTCGTTCACTTCTACAGGGTACGGCGCAAACGCCTTCTGGATGGCTAGCAGCGTGTTGTGAAGCGCGAGCGATGTTTCTGGCGTTTCCCAAAGGTTGATGATCCCGATGCGTAGCGGCTTTCTCTGGAAAAGCGAGAAGGAAGCGCCGGAGACGCCGTCTGCGTTGCTCTCGGCGGCTGCATCCTTGCCGGCTGAGAAAACTGTCAGAGGCTGCTCCGTCCGCTGCGCAGTTTCCGCGCCGACGGTGGAGTCTTCATCTGAAGCAGACGCTGCGGCAGAAGGGGCCTCAAGTCCCGCAGCAGTCAGGGCGATCAAAAGCCCTAAAGCGAGCGAACGCTTCCAAAGCGCCCTCTTCCTGCAGGACAGCATGCTTGTTGTGATCCGTGAATCGCGGAGACGGTCTTGCGGCATCAGCAATGAATTCCTTTTTAGGCATCGCTGCGAGCGCCTGGTCCGTGCTCTGAGCCGATGCCAGCTGTTGCTTTTCTGGTCAGAGTTGACGCTATCACCCTATCGAACTCGGCATTCGTTTTATCGATTCCGCGCTGACGCCGCTCATGTTGCTCGAGCAATTCGGCCGCGAACATGAAGCCTCAGCAGGCGGCGGTTCGGCGGACCGTCCGAGGCCCCCTCGCTTCGAATGATCTGCGAAGCCGCTTCCTGATGCGGACAGTCGCAGGCAGAGCTCTGCCTGTGCCGCGTCCCTGCCGACCTTTCAGCGCCGCTTGCCGGAGTCAGACCATCCTGCACGCGGTTTTGCTGGGGTCAGGCTTAGAGAGAGAAACCTCACGAAAAAAGGAAGATTCATCATGACCAACAAGCTTTCTCGCCGCAGCTTCATCGCTGGCTCCGCCGCTCTAGGCGGTCTGATGGCCGGTGCGGCCCTCCCCGCAGCCGCAGCGGAATCCAAAGCGCCTGCCAAATGGGATTTTGATGCCGACGTCATCGTCGTCGGCGCCGGCGCAGCCGGCATTCCGGCAGCCATCCGCGCTGCGGAAGCCGGACTGTCCGTTCTGGTTGTCGACGCCAACTACGACATCGGCGGCCACGCCATCATCTCTCAGGGCAACACGCTTCTCGGCGGCGGCAATGCCATGCAGAAGAAGTACGGCATCAAGGATGATCCCGAGACGGTCTTCAAGGACCTCACTGATTGGTCGGTGACGCTGCCGAACGGCTTTGCCGACTATCGCTACAACGACCGCGGCATGCAGCGCATGCTCGCCGACAACATGGTGCCGACGTACGACTGGCTCGTGAAGATCGGCGTGCCCTTCCTCGACAAGAAGCCTGACAACGCCGGCGCATACGGCGCAGGCTGTAGCGCGCCGCGCGAGCTGCACTTCAGCTGGACGAAGGGGGCGTGCGCTGAAGCGCCTGCCGGAACGAGCGGCACGGTGCTCATGCGCTCCCTTGAAGACGCTGCTCGCAAAGCCGGCGTCAAGTTCCTGCTCAACTACTACATGACCGACATCGTCGTCGAGGCAGGCAAGTGCATCGGCATCCGCGCAAAGCGCACGCCGAAGGTTCTCCCGGACGGTACCGAGCTCAAGAGCTTCCGCAGCGACGGCAATGTCGAATCGAAGGCGGCCGAAATCGCCGTTCATGCCGGCAAGGCACTGGTCCTCGCTACTGCTGGCTACACGGACAACGTGAACTTCCGCCGCATGGTCGATCCGCGCCTCACTGCTGAATTCGCCTCTGCAGCCTGCGAGTATTCGCCGCAGGACGCATCGGGCACGCTCGCAGCCATGCGCTGCGGCGCAGCGCTCTGGGGTTTGATGAACGCAAGCACCGAGCGTTCGATTTCGCTCACCCGCGGCGCTGTCATCGGCGTTCGGGATACGTATCTGCGCTGGGCGCCGGAGAGTCCGCTCTTCCCGCTGATCAAGCATTCCGGCGTTGCACTGCGCGACTGGCAGAACGCCATCGTTGTGAATTGGGTCGGCAAGCGCTTCTTTGAAGAGACGAGTTCGGCCGGTCTGACGGCGGATTCGGCGAAGACGACGAGCTACGGCACGGCCAATTCGACTCGCGGCCTTATGGACGGCACGAACGCCGCCTTCTTCAAGGACGGCAAGGAATATGTGCATGCGAGCTACAAGAACATCGACCGAGTGAAGTACAACCCGATCAACTTCATCCCGGCGGCGCTCCAGATCAATGAAGGCTCTCATGCGCCTGACTGGTCGTCTGGCCCGCAATGGGCGATCTTTGACAGCGAGGCTGTGAAGCGCGAGCGCATGCGCATCAACGAGACGTCGGTCGACCCGCAGTACTTCTTCAAGGCCGACACGATCGAGGCTCTTGCTGAGAAGATCAACTCCAACCCGTGGATGACGCACAAGATGGATCCGAAGATCCTTGCGGAAACGGTGAAGCGCTACAACGGCTTTGTTGATGCCGGCAAGGATGACGACTTTGAAAAGCCGACGCCGAAGCACAAGATTGAAAAGGGTCCCTTCTACGCAGCCTGGACGTCCGTGACTCTGCACGACTGCTACAGCGGCCTGCATGTCGACAATGACTGCCGCGTGCTCAATTGGAACGGCGAAGCTATTCCAAACCTCTATGCAGCAGGCGAAATCACGGGCGGTTCGTCCATGCACGGCCTTTCTCGCGGTCTTGTCCAGGCCTACGTTCTGGGCGGCGTGTTCGCAAAGCTCAAGGGCTGATGCCTTTCGACGAGGAGATTTCATCATGAAGAATGCTCTTCTCATGGCAGCCGCAGTGATCCTTGCGGGCGCAGCTTTCGCCGCACAGGCTGAAGAGATGGTGCCGAAGGAAGCTCAGCAGTGCTTGGCTTGCCACGGCGGCAGCTATGAAGCGCTGCGAAGTCAGACGAAGGACTGGACGGATGAATTTGGCGACAAAGTGCAGCCGCACCAGTATCTAGACAGCGAAAGCGCCAATCCGCACCAAGGCCGTCAGATCGTGCCCAACTGCCTAAACTGCCACGAAAAGCACGAGATCCCGCTCGCGAACGGCAAGAAGCCCAAGCAGGCGACGTTCTCAACCTGCTACGGCTGCCATCATATGGAGAACTTTCAGAAGTGCTCTTCTGCTGGATGTCATGAGAAATAGCTTCAGAAGCAAAGATTCTCTTTTGATGCTTTGCTGAGGAACTGATTTTTTAGCCGCCTGCTCTCGAAGACAAAATCGAGTGCCGGCGGTTTTTTTATTGCTGCCATGCAGCGTGAAGACCATTCATAGTCCTCAGGCTGCAACGCCGTTTTAAATGATTCTGAGGTTCATAGTTGAGGGAGCTATCAGCTTGTTAGCAATGCTTTACGAGAGCACGGGCCTATTCGTCGATCTGCAGGCTTAAGTTCTGGGCGCTTATTTGAAGAGTTGCAATTACGATTCTCAGCGCGGCATGTCAGTCACGCTGACCGTGCGACAAGCGTGCTTGGCCGCTTAGAATTTCGCACCGATAGATGGGGCGACAAAGACACGTGGGGGTTGGTTGGCTTCGGCGGCGCTGTCAGTTGTGGCGGCTCCTATGGACTGCAGCTTAAAGTGGAGCGGGCCTTCGGCGGCGACGTTGAAAATACCTGGCTTGTTACGGGCCGCTTCAATTATCAGTTCTAAGCATTTATTTGCTTCGATCAAGATCGAGCCTTTGAAAAGGCTTGCTTGTCCGTGCGAGGCCGGTTTCGGCCTCGCACGTTGGGAGGATATCGGGATGGGGCGACGAGGCGTCTGCTTTGTGCTCGCCCTGCTCTATTCATTCAATTGGATTTCGCGGACCAGCCCGCCGTTCTTGTAGATCTAGAGTGCACTAATGTCGCCGATGCGGCACCTGATGCGGTTGTGCTGTAACACCCCGCGGCGAAGCTATTCGTCCAGTTGCAACCATCAACGCCGAGGCAAGACAAGACGGCCCAGAGTTCCGCTCAGTCGAAACTGCTTAAACAGTTTTTTTGCTGCCTTCTTCCGCTCAAATTGCAGCATTTTTCGCACGACGAGCATTTAGAGCTACTCAATCCCATTTTTTAATGTTTGCTTCTCCTCCAGTCTTTAAGTCCGGATTTCATCCGACTCTGGATAAAAATTGCCTAAAAATGGGCAACTTTTTGCGTTGTTTTGTTGCATTACCGCTTGTGAGCGTGTCTTTGTCCTGGTTTTCAAGCACATAAAAACTTTCTTTGTTTTCATGCAATTAGATAGAACCGTTTACACAAACCATAAAACATAGGGAAAACGCTAAGGCAAGAAAATTGAAAACAGATGGACTATCGTCGTAACCAAAAAAATGGATGTCGAAATGTCTATTTGATACGTTCTGTAATCAAAGCGCATCCGTTAATTGCAAGAGAGAGTCCCTATGAATCCTATTTATCGAGTTCTATGGAACAGTGCGCGCGGCACCTACATGGTTGTGAACGAACTATCGAAAACTAGTCATTGCACGAGCATCAAGGCAAGTGTTGCGGCAACGGCGGCGGCTCTGGCATTGCTGGCCGCTAATGCAGCTTCGGCAAATTGGTCCATCGTAGCCAGCGGCGAGATTGACGGCACGTCCATAGCAGCAAGTTCCTATGAATCAACTTCGGATTCTAGCCGCTTGACCAATTGGACTGGCAAGCTCATTACGCAGGACGGCACGGCGGGTAATGTAAAGATCGATGTCTCTGCCACAGATGACGGTGATTCGGTAGCAAATCGCCTTTATGGTCTTGATATAGAAGGTAAGCTGCCAGACCAGTACGTCAATTACAAGATTGATAATCAGCTGACGATTACAGCAGAAGCCCCTTCGAAATTAGGTGGCTTGCGCGGGCTTCGCAATGTGAATGGACATTTGACGGTGAATGGTTCAACCATCATCAACGTCAAGTACACAGAAGGAGGCAATACCTATTCTACTGCCATGGATACCCAGCAGGGTTCATCAACTTTCAATGGCAATGCGGATATTCGCATCGAAGGCTTTGCATCCACATGGAATAATGCTGTTCAGATGTGGGGCGGTGAAGTGAATTTCAATGGATCAAAGACTGTTTTATTTTCCCAGAACCAGAACTATACCGCACAGTCTGTGATTCTCAATGCTGGCAATTACGAGAACAATACTAAAAAAACAGGTCAGCTCAATTTTAATGGCGGTGATGTTTCTCTTTATGCTCGCAGTCCCTATGGAGCCAATGGCCTAGGATTTGATAATTTTGGAAATCATACCGTACTATTTAATAATTCAGGTACTGCGATTATTAGTTCGGCCATTCTCGGAGACGGAATTGGAAATTCGAATTCAATTGGATATCTAGGGAATGGCACCTATCTATTCGTAACTGATAATGTAGACGAATTCAAAATTGAAGTAAACGGATCCGGCTACTTTGACGGCAATTCAGAAAATTCCAATGGCACAGCTGCCATGGGCATTTTTGGCTCTACGACTGAGATTAATTCGAAGAAGCTTTCAATCAACGTCAAAGCGGGTCAGGACTATTCAACTATCGATGTTGAAAATAAAACGGTAGAGGTTAAATTCGATCCTAAGGCTGCTGACGAAGTTGAATATGCGGCTACCTACGGCATAGAAAACGATGTTGCGTATTTCCTGGCTGGACCAGCAACCGACACGTTCATCGAAGTGGACGACAATTATTGGAATGCTGTCGGCATCCTTAATTCCGTTGCGTATCGCCAAAATACAAACGACTATTTGACTGGCAGCTCTGAATTGAGACTGCTAGGCAACGTGGATGTTCTTGCATCCGGCGCTTCTCATACCGCAACCGAAAAGCAAAATAAATTTGGCGAACGCGTAAAGTATACGGCGGCGCTTTCCTCCGGCGTCACTTTCAGCGGCGCGGCGAATAAAGTCGATAGCAACCAAGACCGCAGTCTGGTCACTCTCGGTTCTGCAGGAAAGACCGTCAATCTTCGTGCTGAGAATCTGTCCACAGACGGCGGCGTGACCGATATCGTTTACGGCATTAAGGCTGACCGTTCAGACATTGCTATTGAAGGCGCTCAAACAACTATTAGTGCGGAATCCCGAACAGGCCAGAATGTATACGGCGTCTATGCCACAGACAGCACGAACCTGAAATTCAACGCTCAGAATACGTCTCTTAGCGCTGCAGGAGCTGCCAGCCACAGCATTGGCATTTTCATGGACAGCTCCTCCAACGTTTCCTTCAGCGGGAATGCGACGGTGACGGCCGATCAGGCGATCCAAGGCTCCGGCACTCTTCTAGTGGATGGCAGCCTTACGCTCAATGGCGCCATTGCCGGCTTTACAGGGGATATCCAGAACGCAGGATCCATCGTTCTCGGCTCCGCGAACTTTTCTGACTTTAAAGGCGCCTACAGCCAAACGGGCGGAGAACAGGCCTTTACCGATTCCACAGGGTATCTTGCAGGCAAGGTCACGCTAGCCGGCGGCACGGTGGATGTTTCTGCCCTTACGCTTGGCAGCGATACGCTTGCGAATACCACATTGAGCGGCGGCGCCATTGCCGTTACAGCTGCTCAGGCTTTCGGCACCGGCACTGAAGTGACCTATACAGGGCTGGCTAAGCTTCATAGCGAGAAGGGATCCATCGTCCTCACAGACGACAATTACACTTTTGAATTCGCTCAAGCTGCTAATGCCAGCTTGCATTCGGCGAATGCAAATCCGAATGTCGAGCTTGTTTATCTTGGTACGGCTTCGACTGTTCCCGGCGCCGACATCACGCTCAACAAGCTTGCTGGCACCGGCGTTCATGCTGGTACAGATGTCAAAGTCTCAAGCAACGTTGTAATTGGCGGTTCTGCTCCCAGCGGTGCCAATCAGGATGATTCCGGCTCGTACAATGTCGGCGTCCGCAGCATCGATATGACGAGCTTTGACGGAGAGGCAGCTTCCATTCAAATCATCAATGGGAAGTCTCTTACGCTTGTCGGTTCTGCTGACGAAAGCCAGCAGCTCGTTGCCAAGCGCGAAAACGCTTCTCTTGAGGTCAAAGTTGGTGACGAGTCTAGGGAGGGATCCCTCAAGCTGGGACAGGCAGGCGTTGCTTCCGGCGGAACGTTGAACGCAAATGTCAATCTGGTCAATGGAGCTATTGCGGTTACGGGCGGCGACTTTGACGTGAATGCGATCGAGGTGGCCAGTGGCAGTCAGAACAAAGTCTCCCTTGATGTCGTTGATGCTTCTCTAAGGACCAAGCTCATCGGCGGATCATCGCTCCTGATCAAAGTCGGCTCCGACGAAACTGCCGGTGCGCTCCACCTGACTCACGATTCGAAGCTCAATGGCGCAACCGTCTTCCTCGATCCGGATTGGAAAACTGAAGGCGGCAACAGCATCGCAGACGCCTCGCTTCAAACCTGGGGTTCGTCAACTGTTGATGGCAAGCTGATTGCCGGGCGCAACAGTGCTGTCGTTCTCGGTACGAACGATGCCTCGATTCTGGCTGATACAGTTGCAAGCATGGGCCTTTCTTGGGGGCCGGCTGGCTATACGGCAGCGGCGTATCTCGCCGGGCCGACCACTGTCGCCGCAAATGGTGCTCTTGTCGTAGACGGATCGCTCTCTGAAGCGCCTGAATCGACTACTCACGAGATCAGGTTCGCGGCCAATTCGCTGCTTGTTGCCGATATGGCTCACGTCGCTTCCTCTCATGCGCTTCTTCGCCTTGAGGATTCAGGCAGCATTTCGATCGACGAATCTTCTACAGCCGTGCTGCTCAATGTTGCGGATGGTTCGACCTATACGCTCGTTGACAGCAATAGTAGTTTCTGGACAGATGTTCGATCGGCTAATCCCCTCTTTGACCTGACGGTCAATGACACGACGGGTAAAGTCACTGTGAAGCGTCAGAGCGCTGCGAGCGTGTACGGAGCGCTGCTTCAGGGCGACAAGCTTGCGGATGCGGCCATGTCGCAGGCAGGCACTGAAGCATATGCCTATGCGAACGCTCTGCTTCAGCGCGTGGACGGAAATAAAGCGCTCTCAGCAGCGGCTTTTGATGCCGCAATGAATCCTGCCGGAACCCTCGGCGTTTTCACTACAGCGCTCGATCGTGCTGATGAAATGAAGACGGCGCTGCGGGGCCATGCAGACGAGTCTCGCCAAGCTGGGCTTTGGATTTCGCTGACCGGCGGAAAGACCAAAATCGACGGCTTGTCGACTGGCGCTCAGTCGCTTGCATTGAAGACCGAGCATGCTGGCTTCGTCATGGGCGCTCAGGGCGGAGCTGACGAATTGCGCCTGGGCTTTGTGCTGGCGGCGGGCACTGGCTCGACGCGCAACAATGCTGTAGCGGCCAAAGACGATTTCTCGAACTATGGTGCGGCTCTTTACGCTCAGCGCGACTTCGGCGGGTTTGTTTTGACGGCTGACGCGTCGGCGTCGGTTCTGAAGAGCGATCTGTCTGTGGGCGGGGCGGCTCAGGTTCAGGCTGATGCGACAACCAGCGTCTATGGCCTGGGGCTCGAGGCAAAGCGCGACTTCTCCATCGGCCCAGCTACCTTGACGCCTTTTGTCGGTGCTGATCTTTACCACGTACGAGGAGGAGATCTTGCAACTGAACATGGCGCTTCGGTGAGCTCGGCTGATGCCACGCTTGTTCAAATTCCTGTGGGCATGCGCGTTCATACAAGCTGGACTGGCGCGTCGGGCTTGACCTTCAAGCCGGCGTTCGGCGTCGCTGTTGTACCTGCATTGGGGTCAACAGACATTGATCAAGAGGCCCGCTTTGCCGGTGCCGCTGACAGCTACAACTTCACCATCGCTGACGATGTTCGCGTCCGCACACATATCGACTTCACAGCCGAAAGCGAATCGATGCGTCTCGGCTTTGGCCTTGGCTACGATTGGGGAAATGAGGAGCGTTCCAGTCTTGCCGCTCAGGCGCGCATAGACTTTATGTTCTAAAAATTGACAAAGCCTCTGGAGGGGCCTTCAAAAGGCGCCCTCCATCTCCGAACGGCATCTGTTCTCTAGAAGAACAGTGCCGTTTTTTTCGTCTTCATGTCTGCGTCGTAAGGTTTGGGTGCTCGTGCGAGGAGGCAGGAGGCGATTCTCTTCACCCTTCCCATTTGATTTCTTGAACAAGCCTTCCGTTCTTGTAAATCCGACGCGCTTCAGCGCCGTCAATGCGGCACCGGACGCGGCCGCTGAAGGGCTTCATCTCCGGGAGCCTCGCGGCGAGGCCGCCCGTCATGACGATCTCTCGCTCTTCTGCAGCTGGAAGGCTGAAGAGAATGCGTCGGCGGCAGATCCAGAGAAGTGCGCAGGCAGCTGCCAGGGCGGTCAAGCCGACCGCAGCGGCGCCGAGGCGGCTTTCCGCCGAGGCTGCGGCAAGCGAAAACCCGGTGCGCACTAATAGAAAGCCGGCGGCGCCAGCAAAAACGATCGAAAAAAGGACGCCGGCAATGCGGCCGGCCAGCTCGCGATGCCCTGCGGCCTCAATGATGCGGGACGGATCCCGCGGGCTCACCAGCACGGTCACGATCGAACCCACGGGGCGCATCGGCGGATGCGCATCTTCATATTTGGCAAAGAGCCGCGCTTCCAGCATGCCGCCCTGCGGCGACGGATAGCGGACCACTTCGTAGTAGCGATGCCGAATTTCCGGCGCCTCATTTTTGCGAACGGTGAATTCCTCCGCATCAATGCGGATGATTTCTCCGGCTGTCGGAATGCCGTTCCGCTTGAGGCTCAAGGCTTCAGCGGCTTTGACAGCGCTCCAGACGGCGCCGCCGATGCCGATGAAGACGCAAAGCCAGGCGGCAATGTAGAAAATCCAAGTCATAGGCTCTTTTGCGGCCTCGCGCCGCATCCTCTCTGCACAGAATGCTTCTCAATAGGCATTGTCCCTCAGCGGAAGGCGTGAGCCATAGATGCCTGAAGCGTGCATAATTTGGGAGCGTCTAACGTATACACGTTTTCTTATGCCGAAAAATCATTCTGCTGCTCTATGTCGGCAGATGCCTTCGGGATTTGCCCCTTTTCCGGCCGGCGGCCTGATTCTCTGCGCCGGCGCGCTGCGGGAGAGCCGTCTGGCTGACGACGCCCTGCTCGCTCTTGGATGCACGTCCGCCTTGACTGAAGAAGCGCTCCTTCTAGCGTCTGAGCTCGCTCTTCTTCCGCCGGGCGCCTCTGCCGCTGAAGCCCTTCAGCAGGCCGGCTTTGACAGCGTCCCTCGCATTGAAGCCTTTTTCCAGCGGCTTGGCGCCCTCGAAGCCATGGAGCGCCTTGGCAAGCTTCGGATTGCCCGCCTCTCCGAACTTCGCTCTGCCGACGGGCAGCAGCCTGTGTGGCTTGCCGGCGCATCGCTCGGCAACTGCTGGCCTTCTGCCGATTCGGGGCCTGTCTGCTCCTGCATGAGGCTTTTGGCCAACGGCCTCACGGGCGAGCCGGAGAGCCTCTCCCTGTTGGCCAAAAAGCCCTCTTTGCTCGACGGGGCGGAGAGCGTCTGGGCGCAGCTCACGGGAGGCGCCCGCACCGGCATTCCGATTGCGCTCGACATGTCGACGGGAACGCATGCCTCGAGCGAGGCGCTCCGAAAGATCATCCAAGCGCATGGCGCAGAGCTTCGAAGCAGCCTTGCCGCCTACATGCCCGAGGCGCGCTGCTTCGGGCGTCAGTACCCGGGCTCCCGAGGCCGCGAGCCTTGTCCGGGATCCGGGTCGGACCGCAAGCTGGGCTGCGCAGCCTTTGTTTTCTTTGATCCGCAGATGCAGATCGATCAGTGCGAAGCGTTTGCGCAGCACCTCGCGGCCATTGAGGAGGCCTGGCGGCTCGGCCGCATCGGCTGGGCGCAGATTCCGGAGGCCTCGAAGCGCTTTTTCCGCCGGCCGGCGGATCGCGGTCCGCTTCTTCGAGATGAAGCCGCCGTTGATGAAGCGGCGGCCGGCTTCGGGTTCTTCGGACTCGCCGCACCTGCCGAGCTTCCGCTGAAGAAGGCGCTCGAGGGGTGGCGGCGGATGGCCGCAAGCTGGCGGGGCGTTGCCGGCCGCGTATCGAGCCTCATTCGGACGCTGCCGGACTACGCAGCGCCTAAGCCCGGCGTGAGGAGCGGGGCTGGCTTCATTGCCTTCCTCGCAGAAGGGATGCTCTCCTGGATGGACCATCAGCGAGCGCTCGGCGACGCGCTGCACGGCGACTTTGAGCCGTCTCGATCCACCCAGGCCCTGCTCGCGGACGTTCAGACGCTCTCGGCCCATCTCGGCGACGACGGCCGCTTGGCGCTTGAGAAGCCTTCAGAATCGCAAGCCGCTGCGGCCGCCGCACTGGGACTTCCCGGCGCTTTCGATTCAGCGGAATCCGCCGGCCGCCTGCTTCAGGGCGGCAAGCTCTCCTGGGCGTCGCTCGCAAGAGCTGCCGGCCGGACGCAAGCAGAAGCGGCTGAAGCCTGACGCGAAAGCCGCCGAAGAGACGCGGCGTTTCCTACCAGCGGCTCCCGCGGCCGCGAGATGGCGGAGGCGGATTGCCGGCAGGACCCGGTCCCGGTGCAGGTTCAGGCCGACGGCCGCCTGCCGGCGGCGCCGGCTGCCGGCGATGGAAAGGATGGCAGCCGGACAGCGTGATGGCCGCCAAACATGCGGCGGGCACGAGGGCAAGCAGACGGCGTCTCTTCATGATGTGCTCCCAGCAGATGCAAAGGCCGGAGGGCCTTCTTTCTTCGATTCTACTCAACGCTTTCTGCCGCTTTTGACCTCGAAAGCGGCATTTTTCAACGGCAGCCGCTTCGGGCGATTGGCTTTGAAGGCGCGGCCGCGGCGGATCAGGATTCCAGGCGTCATCGAAATGTCATAAAGCCGACACTGATGCTTCACGAGCGGTTTCTAGACTGCGCTTCGCTTTGAAAACCATCACTTGCAAATCTCTGAGGCTTAGTCTCATGAATCGTCGTGAATTTGCACGCGGCGCCCTTGCCGCGGCTCTCGCTGCGCCCTGCTTCGGCTTTTCGAATGTTTTTGCCGCCGAAGCCGGCAAGTCCGCTGTCATCTACAACTGCCCGGCAGAATGGGCGGGCTGGGGCTCGATGCTCAAGCTCATCAAGGACGAGATCGGCATCGAGGTGCCTGTCGACAACAAGAATTCCGGCCAGTCGATCTCTCAGATCATCGCTGAAGCGAAGCATCCGATGGCCGATGCGGCCTACCTCGGCATTTCCTTTGCCATCAATGCCAAGAACCAGGGCCTCGCGGAGAGCTACAAGGGCGAAGGCTGGAAGAAGGTTCCGGATGGCCTCAAGGATCCTGACGGCGCCTGGGTGTCGATTCACAGCGGCACCGTCGGCCTCATGGTCAACAAGGACGCTCTGGGCGACCTGCCGGTCCCGCAGGGCTGGGATGATCTGCTCGATGAAAAGTACGACGGCATGACGGGCTTCCTCGATCCGTCGTCGGCCTTCGTCGGCTATGCCTGCGCCATGGCTGTGAACCAGGCGCACGGCGGCACGCTCGACAACTTCGAGCCCGCCCTCAAGTACTACAAGGCGCTCATGGAGCGCAGCCCGATCGTGCCGAAGCAGACGGCCTATGCCCGCTGCCTCTCGGGCGAGATCCCCATCCTCTTCGACTACGACTTTGACGCCTATCGCGCCCGCTGGGTCGACAAGGCGCCGATCGAATTCGTGATTCCGAAGGAAGGCACGATCCAGGTTCCCTATGTGATGACGCTGGTGAAGAACGCGCCGCACATGGAAAACGGCAAGAAGATCATCGACTTTCTGATTTCGGAAAAGGGCCAGCGCCTCTGGGCCGAGAACTTCCTGCGCCCGGTGGTGGGCAAGCTCGAAGAGATCGCGCCTGAAGCGGCCAAGCGCTTCCTCCCGGATTCCGAATACGCCCGTGCGGGGAGCATCGACTATGCCCGCCTCGCTGAAGTGCAGGGCAAGTTCAGCGACGCCTACCTTGCGTCGGTGAAGGGCTGATATCTCCTGCAAGCAGCGGGGTTTTCGGCGGACGGCGGCCTGTTGCGGTCCCGTCCGCCCGCTTTTTTCTTCCGCTTTTCCCTGCGCACTCCCTCCCCCAACTCTTTTCTCATGGATTCCTGCTCATGAAGCGGAGCCACTTCGTATTTCTCATTCCGGCGCTCGTCGTGATGGCAGCCTTCTTTGTGCTTCCAGTCATCCGCCTCCTGCCGGCTTCCGTCTCGTCGGACGAAGGGATTGCGCTCTACGCGCAGATCCTGACGAATCCGCGGTATTTCCAGAGTCTCGTTTCGACGGTGCTGCTTTCCGTCGGCGTCGCCGCTGTGAGCGTGCTCCTCGGCGCCTTCACGGGACTCTTCCTGGAGCGCACGCAGTTCCCAGGCCGCAGCGTCATCGTGAGCCTCATGACGCTGCCGCTTTCTTTCCCCGGCGTCGTCGTGGGCTTCATGATCATCATGCTCGGCGGCCGCAACGGCATTGCCTCCTGGGCGTCTTCGTCCCTCGGCCTCGGGAAGTTCGTCTTCGCCTACGGCATGGCGGGTCTCTTCGCGGGCTACGTCTACTTTTCCATTCCCCGCGTCGTCACGACCGTGATGGCGGCCGTGAAGCGCGTCGATCCCGTTTATGAAGAAGCGGCGAGAACGCTCGGCGCTTCGTCCTGGCGGATTCTGAAGGACGTGACGCTCCCGGCGCTCATGCCCGCGCTGGTGTCGACGGGCGCGCTCTGCTTCGCAACCTCGATGGGCGCCTTCGGCACGGCCTTCACGCTTGCAACCGACATCAGCGTGCTGCCGATCACGATCTACACCGAATTCACGCTGTCGGCCAACATCGCCGCCGCCGCCATGCTTGCTGTGGTCCTCGGCTTCATCACCTGGGCGATGCTGCTTGCCGCCCGCTGGGCGGCGCGCCGAAGCGTTCATGCCGAATAAAGAGGGAGGCTGAGAGCTTCATGTCTAAATCTCGATTCAGTTGCGCGTCCAAATGGACGCCGGTCCAGTGGGCGCAGGCGGCCGTGACCGTCCTCACGCTCCTCTTCTTCCTCGTCCCGGTCGTCCAGATGGCCTTCACGGCCTTCATGAAGAACTCGTTCCGGGGCTTCAAGGCGGGCTTTACCGCCGACTGGCTCCTGAAGGTGCTCGATCTCTACGGCGACACCATCGTGCGAAGCCTCTGCCTCGCCGTCGGCGCTCTTGTCATCTGCACGATCATCGGCGTCCCGGCTGCGTGGGTGCTGATGCGCAACGAGCGCAAGCGCTGGGCCGCGCTCATCGAAGAGGCGCTCATCCTCCCGCTTTCGATCCCGGGCCTCGCGATCGGCCTCGGCATCCTCCTCATCTGGGGCGGCTGGGGCTGGCTTCGGCAGAGCTCGCTCTTCATCCTCTGCGGCCACGTGATGTTCTGCCTTCCCTTCATGGTGAGAAGCGTGCTGGCGGTGCTCCGCATCGAGCCGATCGCCGCCTATGAGGAAGCCTCAGCTACTCTTGGGGCTTCGGCCTGGACGACCTTCATGAAGGTGGTCGTGCCGGTCGCCATGCCCGGCATCGTCGCCGGCGGCCTCATGGTGATGACGGTTTCGCTCGGCGAATTCAACATCTCCTGGATGCTGCAGACGCCCTACACCCGCACGCTCCCCGTGGGCATGGCCGACGCCTATGCCTCCATGCGCCTCGAGGTCGGCAGCGCCTACACCTTCGTCTTCTTTGTGATCCTCGTTCCTCTTCTCTCGCTCATGCAGGCGCTTCCCGGCTGGCTTAAGCGCCGGCAGCTCGCCCGCCTCGCGCGCGAAGCCAAAGAAGAGTCCCGCTGAAGCGGCAAGGAGAACCGAATCATGACTACCAGCACCAATGAATCGCCGATCGCCGACTCCGTGTCGATCGAGCTCAAGAACATCAGCAAGCACTACGGCAGCACGCTTGTGCTGAAGCCCTTCTCGCTTACGCTCGAGCCGGGCTGCCGCACGGTGCTCCTCGGACCGTCGGGCTGCGGCAAGACGACGCTCCTTCGCATCATCTCCGGCCTCGAAACCCCGGACGAAGGAGGCAGCGTCGTCATCGGCGGCGCCGATCTCACGCACGTGCCGGCCGAAAAGCGCCGCATCGGGTTTATGTTCCAGCAGTACGCGCTCTTTCCCCACATGACGGTGGAGGAGAACATCGCCTACGGCCTCAAGATCCGCGGCGAGCCGAAGGAGAAGATCGACGAGACCGTCTCTCGCATGCTCTCGCTCGTCAACCTTGAAAAATACCGCCGCCGCAGCGTGCTCGCCCTTTCGGGCGGCCAGCGCCAGCGCGTCGCGCTCGTGCGCGCCCTGGCGATCCGTCCCCGCGTGCTGCTCCTCGACGAGCCGCTTTCCGCGCTCGATGCGCAGATCCGCCACAAGGTCCGCGAGGAGCTTGCCGTCATCCTCAAGCGCCTCGGCATTACGGCAGTGATCGTCACGCACGATCAGGACGAAGCCATGGTGCTCGGCGACCGCATCGTCGTGATGGAAGGCGGTCTGATTCATCAGGTGGGCACGCCCGAAGAAGTCTGGCAGCGTCCGGCGACGTCTTTCGTTGCGGGCTTCGTCGGCAGCTCCAACAAAGTGGAAGCGAGTTATGCAAATGGCCGCCTTGCCTGGTTCGGCGTTGAAGCCGATGCAGCAAGCCTCTCCGCTTCCAGCCGCGAGCGTCTGGCCGGATTCACGGGCGGCCGCGCCCTCGTCTTCTTCCGCAGCGAAGACGCGAAGCTCTCCTTCGGCGAGGAACCCGCTGCGGGCGGCATTCCCGTTGTTGTGCGCAACGCGCACTTCATGGGAAGCTTCGTACGCGTGACCGTAGTTCCTGAAAGCTGCATGCGCGAAGGCCGCGAGCGGCTGCTGAAGGTCAATGCGCCGAGTCTTCCCGAAGGCGCCGAACCAGGCGCCCGCGCCTGGCTCTCGGTCAATCCGCAGAAGCTCTTCGTCTATCCGGCGCCTTAGCGCGCCGAAAGGATCGCGCTCAGCTGCCGCTGCGGCGCCTCTTTAGAATCGACAGGCGCTTCGGGCTCCGA
>CAJKSP010000043.1 GCA_905202595.1 uncultured Sutterella sp. | reverse complement strand
CAGCTCGCAGCCTGCTTACTGCTTATTAAAGATCCTTCGCCTTGGCAGCGTTCGTGCCGACGATGCGGCCGTTCACGAGGCAGTCAAGGATGGCGACGGAGCCGAGGCGGACGGCGCCGTGAACAGCACCCGTCGCTTCACCGGCAGCCCAGAGGCCCGGAATCGGCTTGTCGTTCAGCACGTCGATCACGCGGCCTTCCATGTCGGTCACGAGACCGCCCATGCAGTGGTGAACCTTCGGCTGGCATTCGCCGATGTACCACGGGCCTTCCGTCATCGGAACCTGGTCGTTGTTAATGTAGCGGCCCCATTCCGGATCCTTCTTCTCGGTTACAGCCTTGTTGAAGGCATCAACCGTTGCCTTGAGGGCGTCGTACGGAATGTTCGTGCCCTTGGCAACTTCCTCAAGCGTGTTGTACTTGTGGACGAGGTTCTTCTTCACGAGGCTGTCGAGAACGCCAGGACGCTGCTTCTTGTACGGAGCGCAGTTGGGCTCGTTGCAGAGCGCATAGCACTTGAGGCCCTTCTGCTGCTGAAGCATGATCGCGTCGGCGCGGACCTTGCGGTTGGCGAGTTCGTTGACGAAGCGCTTGCCGGCTGCATTGACCCACACGCCGTATTCAGCGCCGGCCGTCTGGTTGAACGTCCAGCCCTGGCCCATGCCCTTTTCACCCGGGTTGCCCCAAGGACCGCACTGAATCCAGTCGTTCTGGACCTGCAGGCAACCGATAGCGGCCGTTTCGCGCCAAAGCTCGGAAGTAGCGCCCGGCTGGTTCGTCGTGTCGAGCGTTTCATTGAGCTTCGGATCCTGGTACATGCGGAACTTCACGTCAGCCGAGAAGCCGCCGTAGCAGAGGATGACGCCCTTCTTGGCGCGCAGATACTGAACCTTGCCCGAATCCTGACGCGGGAAGCGATACCCGGTGCGAACCTTCAAGCCGAGAATGTTGCCGTTTTCAGCGCGGATGATCTTCTCAACATAGGTGCGGTTGCGAAGCGGAACGCCGAGCTTCTTGCACATGGCAAGCTCTTTATTCACGATTTCAGAACCGGAGCCGTTCTTCGTCGTCACATAACGCGGAACGCTGTGGCCGCCTTCCTGGCCGATGGCGTCCGGGAGGAACTCCACACCAAGGGTATTGACGCACCACTCAAAGTTCGAGAGGGCGTGCGACGCGAGCACATGGACTTTTTCCTTGTTGTTAAGGTATTCGCCTGCGACAAGGATGTCCTTTTCGAGAAGCTCGACGGAGTCTTCGATCTTGTGCATCTTCTGCTGCGGGCAGCCCGTAGCCGTCAGAATGCCGCCGTTGATGATGGAGTTGCCGCCGAAAGACGTCATCTTTTCGAGAACGACCACATTGGCGCCGCCGTTCTTCGCCTCAATGGCGGCAGCCAAGCCGGCGAAGCCGGAGCCGATCACGATCACATCGAATGTCTCATCCCACTTCGCAGGAGCCTTTTCAGCCGCCATCAAAGGCGAGGCTGCAATGGCAGCGCCACCAACGAGGGACGACGCAAGAAGCGTGCGGCGAGAAATATTGGACATGTGAAACTCTCCTTTCGAAGCGCTGCCCTCAGATGCTGGTCATGCATGGCAGAGGGCTCAGCAGAGCGGAAGTGCGCTGCTCTCTGCGCTCCTGAAATAGAGTTTGATCCCTTCAACCCAGAAGAAATTGATCTTTAGCAAATGCAGGCAGGCATGTATCGATTGTTCTTATGGGGAACATTCGGGGTTGACTTTGGGTTAGACCTTACCTGAAAGGGTTACCTGAAAAGGTATAGAAAATAGGCGTATCGATTGAAATTTATTGACGCCACTCTCGCAGGATTCTCGAGGGTGCATCCTTCTCCGACGACCGAAAGGGATTGATGTCGATGCCGCCGCGGCGCGTGAAAAGCGCTTGAATTTCCAAAAACTCAGGATGCAGCCGAGAGGAGATGTCGGCGAAGGCCTGCTCCGTGCACTGTTCGTGGAAGCCGCGATGGCAGCGGTAAGAGACAAGGTAGGCAAGGAGCGCGGAGCGGCTGAAGCGCTGTCCGCGGTAGCGGATGACGAAGCTCGCGAAGTCCGGCTGGCCCGTCACGGGGCAGAGCGACCGGAAAAGCCGCGTGGAGAGCGTTTCCTCCGCGAAGTCTTCTTTAGGATCGAACGCGAGCAGCGAGGGATTCACTTCATAGTCGCGAATAAGGAGTCCTTCGGCTTCGCCGTCAATGAGTTCGCCCGGGAGCTCGCCAGCCGTTCCGACGGTGTCGGCGGGGCGTCCGACGGTCACTTGTACGGGCGCGCCGGCAGCGGCCGACAAGTCCCTCGTCATGACGGCCTCGACTTCTGCAGCAGAGGCGAACGGCGTCTGCGTGAAGCTGAAGGCATAGAGCTTGAGCGACTTTGACTCAATGATCGACGGCGACGAGGCCGGCACGACGAGGCGCGCGGCGGCCGTGCGGGGGGCGCCTGAGGGCGACAGCCACGTGAGTTCGTAGAGCCGCCAGACGTCGCAGCCGCGGAAGTCGCTGCGTCCGATGGCATTTCGCCCGAGAGAGCGGGGAATGGGCGTCAGAAGGCTCGGGTCGTACGTGTCGGAATACACGGTCGACTTCCCAAGGAGCGTGTGCTGAGGCTCCGGCATCAGAACGGGGGCGGGATGGGCGCAGGCTGCGCGGTCGCTGTCTGTCATGGCGAACGAAAGTGGCTTTTAAAGGAGCTATGCATTATAGAAAAGAGCGCTTTGAGCTCGTCTTTTTCTCTGCTACGCAAGAGGATGGAGTGCGAGCGCGGCGGCGAGTCCGAACATGAAGAGCGCGACGAGACCGTCAAGCGCCTGCCAGGCTTTGGGACTTTGAAAGAGCGGGAGCAGCAGCCTCGCGCCGAAGCCGAGGCCGAGGAACCAGACGACGCTTGCGCAATAGCAGCCGGCGGCAAAGAGCCAGCGCTGAGCGCCTTCGAACTGTGCAGAGATGCTTCCGAGCAGCACGACCGTGTCAAGGTAGACATGCGGATTGAGGAAGGTGAAGCCCAGGCAGGCGGCAAGCACCCGTCCGGCAGAAGCCGGCGCCGCATCAGGACGCGCGGCGGTTAACGCTGCGCCGCCGGCGAGCGCGCGCCTGAGCGCGAGGATGCCGTAAGCGAAGAGGAATGCCGCTCCGCCCCAGCGCATGACTTCAAGCGCCAAAGGATGCGCTTTGACAAGCGTGCCCATGCCGGCGATGCCGAGCGTCGTGCAGAAGACGTCGCCGAAAATGCAGGCGGCGGCGACGAGGCCGACGTGCTCTTTCTTCAGACCCTGCCGAAGAACGAAGGCGTTCTGTGCGCCGATGGCGATGATGAGGCCGCCGCTCGCGGCCAAGCCGGAAAAGAAAGGTGCGATGAGCATGGAGGCAGCTTCGCAAAAAGAGAAAAAGGAAAGCGGGAAGGTTTGCCGGCCGGCTGTCACGCTTTGGGTTTGCCGACGAATTCGGAAGCGATGGCCGCGCCAAGGATGAGAACGGCCCCTGCGACGCCTGCAGCGCTCATCGGTTCGGCAAGGACGAAGACGGAGAGCAGAATGGCAATGGCCGGGTCGACGTAGGAGAAGATGGCGATGCGCGCCGCCTCGAGCTTCGGAAGCGCGGAAAAGTAAAGCCAGTAGGCGGCGCCCGTGTGGATGATGCCGACGGCGGCTGTAAGGGCGGCCGTCTGCCAGTCGAGGCTGAGCGTGCCGAAGTCGGTCGTCGCCGCGACATAGGGCAGCAGCACCAGTGCGGAGACGCCGAGCTGCACGATGGCCGAGTCGTAGGGATCGAGGCCCTTGAGGAATTTGTTGTTGAAGATGATGGCGGCGTAGAAGCACGCGGCGGCAAGTCCCATTCCGATGCCGCGCAGCCCCGATGCGGCGAGCGAGCCTTCCCAGACTCCGGCAATGAGGCTCATCCCGAGGAGCGCCGCTGCGGCGCAGAGAAGCTTGGCGGCCGAGGCTTTTTCCTTGAGGATGAAGGGCGAGAGCAGGATCACGATCACCGGCGCCATGTAGTAGGCGAGCGTTGCCGCTGCGACCGATGTGGCGCGGTAGGCCTCGAATAGAAAGATCCAGTTGAGTCCGAGCGCTGCGCCGGCGATGAAGAGATGCTTCGCGTTTGTTGCAATGGCGCGGGTGTTCAGCCGCCGACCGAGAAGCGTCAGCACGCCGAGCAGGAACAGCGTCCCGATGATGCCGCGGCAGAGCGCAATGAGCGCGCTCGGCAGCGTGATGAACTTCACGAAGAGGCCGATGGTGCCGAAGATCGCCATCGCAAGGAGGTATTGCGGCATAGGGGGAGAGCGGGAGAAAGGGGAAAAAGGAGAAATGCCGGAGCAGTCGGCACGCTCTTGCGGCCGGTTCGGCATCGAGGCGCCGGCCGCGTCGAAGCGCTGGAGGAGCCTACAGGCCGGGAACGGGCGTCTTTAGGGGTTCGCCTCGCATCCAGCGCTCGAGGTTTTCAAGGGCGAGGTCGTTGATCGCCAGAATGGTCTCTTCGGTATGCACGGCCTGGTGCGGCGACAGGACGGCGTTTTGAAGCGAGAGGAGCCGCGGATCGGGATCGGGCTCGTTTTCGAAGACGTCGAGCGCAGCGCCCGCAATGCGGTTGCTGCGAAGCGCCTCAATGAGCGCTTCCTGATCGACGACGGAGCCGCGGGCGATGTTCACGAGCCAGCCGCGGGGCCCGAGCGCTTCCAGGACCTTGGCATCTGCGGCGTGCCGCGTCGCATTGCCGCCCGGCAGCACGAGCACGAGAAAGTCCGCCCAGCGCGCCAGGGCTTCGAGCGTTTCGAACCACGGCCAGGGCGCGCCCGGCTTCTGAGAGCGGTCGAAGTAGGCTACCTGCAGGCCGATGCCTGCGGCGCGCTCGGCGCAGATGCGGCCGATGCGTCCGAGTCCGGCAATGCCGAGCTTCTTGCCGAAGAAGCGCACGCCGAGCGGGAGCGGCTCGCGGCGCGTCCAGCGGCGCTCGCGCACGTAGCGGTCGCCAAGAGGCACTCGGCGCACGAGCGAGAAGAGGAGCGTGAGCGCATAGTCGGCGGCGTCTTCCGAGAGCACGCCCGGCGTGTTGGTGAGGCGGATGCCGCGCTTCTTCAGGGCTTCGAGGTCGTAGCCGTCGTAGCCGACGCCGCGGCTCACGATGAGCTTGAGGTTCGGCATGCGGTCGAGCGCGTCTGCCGGCAGGTGCAGATGCCCGCCGCCGAAGGCGACGACGGCTTTGCGCTGCGCTTCGGCGAGCGCTGCGCCCTCGAGTTCGGGGCCGAAGCTGATGTCGCCCCAGACGGAAGCGCGGCGCTCGAAGTCGTCGTTGCCGCGAGGGATGAAGCTGAAGAATTGCGGACGGGATGTCTCGGTCATGATGCGTGCGGAGAAGCTGGGAAAAGCGAAGCGGAAACGACGGTGCAGAAAGAAGGCCGACGGCCGACTTTCTGCTTTCAAAGGCGCGCAAGGGCGCTCGGACTGCCTTCCGAGCGCCTTCGGCGTCCGGCTCAGGGTCTCGTGCCGGGGACAGGTGTCGCCACAGGCTTTCCGGCCATGAAGAGGCGCATGTTCTCCGCGACGAGATCGGCCATGGCTTCGCGGGTTTCGGTCGTGGCCGAGCCGATGTGCGGCGCGAGGATGGTCTTCCCAGAGCGGCGGAGCGCTTCCTCCACGCGGGGTTCGGACTCAAAGACGTCGAGCGCCGCGCCGGCGATGCTTCCGGCCTCGAGCGCATCAATGAGGGCCTCGGTGTCGACGACGGAGCCGCGGGCAATGTTGATGAGGAAGCCCTGCGGTCCGAGCGCTTCAAGGACTTCCTTATTGACGAGATGCCGGTTTTCTGCGCTTCCCGGAATGACGAGGATGAGAAAGTCCGACCAGGCGGCAAGATCCTTGAGGCTTTGGAAGAACGGGTAGCTCACGTCGGTCTTCTTGGAATGCGCGGTGTAGCCGACTTCCATGTCGAAGGCTTGCGCGCGCTTGGCGATGATCCGTCCGATGCGGCCGAGGCCTGCCACGCCGATACGCTTCCCGAAGAAGCGCGTTCCCATCGGGAAGGCGCCGCCGGCCTCCCATTCGCCGGACCTGACGAATCGGTCGGCCTGCGGAATTCTGCGGGCGAGTGCGAAGAGGAGCGCCAGGCCGTAGTCGGCGACGTCCTCGGAAAGGAGGCCCGGCGTGTAGGAGAGGCGGATCCCACGGCGGATGATTTCGTCGAGCGCAAAGCCGTCAAAGCCGACCCCGAAGTCGGCGATCATCTGCAGATTGGGCAGCCGGTCGAGAAGCGCCTTGGGGAACTTTTGGTTGTAGGCCGCAACAGCCGTCGTAATGCGCTCCTCTTCGCCGGCAAGGTCCTTCAGGTAGACCACGCGGCCCAGCGCAGCTAGCTTGGGCGTGACGAGATTGGGCTCGGGCCCGATGAGGCTCAGAATCACATTGTTTTCAGGGGTGAGCATGAATGCGGCTCCTTTTTGACCGGATGAAGACGCGCGCGCTGAGAACGCAGCTTGGCTGCTTCGTCCGCAGCCGAGCTTGCGGCAGGCAGATCGCACGCGGAAATGAAACGAGTTTAGCGAGCCAGCAGCTGATCGGCGGTCCCGTCGGCAATCCCATTGCGCCGACCATCGACTTCAGCCTCAGTCCGCGGATTGAGGCTGAAGGGCATGCAGCATGCCTTTGACCGCTTGAAGTCGTGCTTTGAAAATGGTGATGCAGCCGCAGGCCTGAGCGGGCAGGCGCCGCAGCCCAAGCCTTCTCATCCTTGAGCAGCGGCGCGGTCGAGAGCGAAGAGCTTTTCAATCTGCGAAGCAGAGAGATCGCCTATCCAGGTTTCGCCCGTCGCCACCGTGAGGTCTGCGAGCTCGCGCTTCTGCGCCAGCATTTCGTTGATGCGCTCTTCGAAAGTGCCCTGCGTGACGAAGCGCCAGACGAGGACGTCGCGGCGCTGGCCGATGCGGTAGGCGCGGTCGGTCGCCTGCTGCTCGACGGCCGGATTCCACCAGAGGTCATAGTGCACCACGGCCGAAGCGGCGGTCAGGTTGAGCCCCGTGCCGCCGGCGCGAAGCGACACGATCATCGCGTGCACGCTGCGGTCGGTCTGGAAGCGGTCGACCATCTTTGCGCGCGCTTCGAGCGTCGCGCCGCCGTGCAGAAAGTCGGGCCGCTCGCCGGTGGCGGCTTCAATCCAGTTCTGCAGAAGCTCGCCCATTTCGCGGAACTGCGTGAAGATGAGCACCTTGCGTTCGGCTTCGCGGCAGGCGTCGAGAATCTCCAGGAGCGCGGCCGCCTTTCCTGAGTCGGGGCGTGCGGCAGGCTTTTTGAGAAACTGCGAGGGCGAATTGCAGATCTGCTTCAGGCTCATGATGAGCTTCAGCACGAGGCCCCGGCGCGCAGTCTTGGCTTCGGCCGGATTGGCCGAGCTCTTTTCCGCTTCTTCGGCCTTTTCGATTCTCTGCATGAGTTCGCCCAGCACCTTCGCGTAGAGCGCCGTCTGCTCGGGCGTGAGCGTCGTGAAGCGGTCCTGCGTCGTGCGCTCGGGCAGATCCGCAATGATCGACTTGTCGGACTTGAGTCGGCGCAGCATGAAGGGCGCAGTGAGCCGTCGGAAGGCGTCGACGGCCTTCGAGTCGTGTTCAGACTCGATCGGCACGGCAAAGGTTTTCTGAAAGTCCGATGCGGAGCCGAGAAGGCGGGGCTGCACGGCGGCGAAGATCGCCCAGTATTCCATCAGCCGGTTTTCCACGGGCGTGCCCGTCATGGCGATGACGGAGGCGGCCTTCACGGCGCGCACGGCGGTGCTCTGCGCCGACGAGGCGTTCTTCACGGCCTGCGCCTCGTCGAGGATGCGCAGGCGCCAGCGGCGTGCGGCAAGGAGCTCGGCGTCGCGCCGAAGCGTGCCGTAGCTCGTGATCGTCACGTCGGGAAGCGCATCAGCGGGCGGCAGCGTACGGCTCGCGCCGTGATAGACGCCCGCTGTCAGATGCGGCGCAAACTTGCCGATTTCTCGCACCCAGTTCGTGAGGAGCGTTGCCGGAACCACCGCGAGCGCCTTGCCCTTCTTGGGATTGTCGAGCTCGCCTTCGGCCTTGAGCTCTGCGACGGCGGCAATGACCTGGAGCGTCTTGCCGAGGCCCATGTCGTCGGCGATGAGCGCGCCGAGACCGAGCCGGAGATTCTTCATGAGCCAGGCATAGCCTCGCTGCTGATAGGGGCGAAGCGTTGCGGCAAGCCCCGCAGGAGGCGGCACGTCCTCGACGGCGGTGAGTGCCGAGAGGCGCGCCTTGAGTTCGGCCGAAGCCAAAACTTCGGCGCCCTCATATTCCCCCGTGAGCACGGCGCGCATCTTTTCGAGGAAGGAGGGCTGCGGCGAATCCATGAGCTTGGCCATGCGCGCAAGCTCGTCCGGGTCGACGTAGACGAAGTCGTCGCCGATCCGCACGACCTCTCCGGAATGCGCCATCAGCTGCGCGAGCTCCTCGCTCGTCAAGACGCGGCTGCCGAGGGCGGCCTTCCATTCGAAGGCGCCGAGCGCGTCCTTGGAGAGCACGCTCTTGGCGCTCGACTTGCCGAGGCCCGCCTGTGCGATGAGCCGCGGCTTCAAAAGGCGCTTGAGCGAAGCAGGGAGCATGACGGCGACGCCGAGAAGCGTGAGCACCGGTGCCGCCTCGAAGAGGAAGTCCTTCATCTGAGCGGTTTCGATCGTCGCCGGCTTGCCGCCGGTTTCGCGGATGCGGTCGAGTTCGGGATAGGCTTCGGCGAGCGTCTTGAGAATCGAGAGCGCGGCGAACCGGTCATTCGTATAGGCGGGATTTTCAAGCAGGCGCTTGAGCATGATCGGGCGTGCCGGCGCCTTGCCTTCTGCGCGCTGCGCCGCGCCGGAGCGGACGGCAGGCGCGGCATCGCCTTCGGGACTCGTCTCCTCGGCTTCGATGGCGGCGAGCGCGCGAGCGTCGGCGTTCTTGGCCAAAATGCCGAAATTGAGCTTCACGCCGTCCTGCGCGACGCGGGCGGTGAGCACGGGGCGCCAGGGATAGAGATCCGAAAGGAGGAAGGCGCGGAAGTAGCGCTCGAGCGCGCGCTGCGCCTCTTCTGGGAAGCGTCCGTCGGCGAAGGAGACGTCGCCGCAGAGCCCGTCAAGCAGAAAGAGGTTGTCCTGCTTGGCGCTCCTGCCGGCGAATTCCCAGACGAGGCCGCTTATCGCAGCGGAGAGCGCCAGATAGACGGATTCGCGCACGAATGCCGGACCAGCCTTGACGGTGCCGCTTTCGAAAAGGCGCCCCGTCCAGGGGCCGCAGCCGTCGCAGAGCGCGTCGAAGAGCTCAGCCACTTCGCTTGTGCGCAAGGCGGGCGTCCAGAAAAGGCGCGGCATGGCGAGCGAGGCCTTGCCGGACGGATCTTCAGGCTTGGCAGCGAGTGCTGGAACCACCGCGCCCGCCGTCAGCAGCTGCGAGGCGGCCAGCGTAATTTCGCGCCAGCATTCCGCTTCCGGCGGGAGCTCGCGGACGTCTTTGGCAGAAAGGAGGAGCAGCCGGCGGAAGAAATTCCCCTTGTCTTCCTCAAGGAGCGACACGCGCTCCGAAGCTTCTCGCTGCTGCTTGGAGACGACTTTGCGCCAGGCGGCAAGATCCGGGGCGCCGGATTCGCGCCAGCCCATGGCAATCGTGAAGCGCCAGCTCTCAGGCATTACGCCGTGGAAGGCATTGCGTGCTGCTTCTTCGGCGGTGAGGCGCCACGCGGCGGCCGTCACGAGTTGCCGGCCCGGATGGTCGTCGAGCGCTTCTTCGCCTTCAACATCGCGGCGCGATTCGTCGATCACCGCGCGCTCGCGCGCTTTTCTGGCCTCTCGGCCCGCTCTCTCAAGTGCGGCAAGGAGCGCCTCGCGCATTCTGGGCGCAAGGCCGAGATCGAGCGATTCAGGCAGGAGCTTTCTGAGCGTTTCCTTCATGCGCGGCAGCGCCGGGTAGGGCAGGCTGCGAAGCGCTTCAAGCGCCGCCTCTTCCGAAAGGATGGGCTTGTCGGGACGGCCGCCGGCGGCGCTGTCAAGAAGCATGCCGATCTCAGGCGCGCGAGCGGTCACCGTTTGCTCGACGTCGATTCCGCGCGCTTTGAGCTCCGCCTTCAGATCGACGCCTCTCAGCTTGAAGATGAGGAACGGATCGGCGTCGATCATGTCGGCGAGCTTGTAGAAGAGCGCTGCGATGTGCTTGCAGACATGAGCGGAGTCGGGGCATGTGCAGGCGAGCCTCATCTGCCGCCATGAAGACGGAAAGAGCTCAATGCCGAGGGACTCGCAGAGCTCAGCTGTTTTTTCGGGCAGCTGATCGTCGAGAAGCTGCGCGACGAGTTCAGGATCGCGGGCGATGGCATCGATGAGCTGCTTGGCTTTGCGCTCGTTGAGGCGCTCCATGGCGATCGAGACTTCATACGGGAAGTACGCCGATCCGTCGATCAGCGCTTCAACGGCAAGCGTCGTCGGATTCCATTCGCATTGCGCGATGCGGCCGGTGGTGCAGTAGGTCTTGCCTCGCGGCAGACGATTCGCATGATCGACGCGCTCCAGCGCGCGAAGCCACTGCGCGCCCCACCAGGTATTGCCGTACGTCCGGCGCATGCCCATCTTTGTCTCCCTCAGAAAAAATCAGAGGCGACATTTTATCGGGACGGATGCGCGGCAGAGTCGAAGGGGCTGCGGTGCCGGGCTGCATGCCCGGCGCTAGCGCCGGAACTGCTTCGAATAATCGCACTCGGGCGGCGGCAGCAGCAGAAGCCCCATGCCGCAGAGCACAAAAATCGCTGGATGAAGACAGCCTGCTGCGAAGCCCGCCATCAGAGGAAAGCGGTAGTCGACGAAGATGTCGAGGCGCAGCAGCGCAAGGCCCTTCAGGAGCACGGCTCCGTGAAAGAGGTAGACGTCGGCGTAGACCGTCGCGACGGCGATGAGAAGGGTGGCAGCGAGGACGCCGGCAAAGCGCCGGCGCACGGCTTCGTTCTGAGAGAAGATCCGCCGTGTCGCGGCGAGCGCTCCAAGCATGGCGAGAGCAAGAAGCGCCGGAATGCAGGCGGCGGCGAGCCGGCTGCCGAAGAGGAAGGGCGACATGGTCCAGAGGCCGGCCGCCCAGAAAAGGACGGCGGCGATGATGAGCGCAATGGTGAGCGAGCGGCCCATGGTGTTGAACGGCACAGCTTGGTGCCTTCCTTGACGCTGAAGACGTGCTGATTATACGGAGCCGAGCTCTTTCAGGCTCATTCCTCAGACAACACTTCGGAATGCGCCGCAGCCGGCCGGCGAGCGCTGCCGAAAAGTTCGGCGAGAAGCGCTTCGCGCGGCAGAATCCGATCTTCATGCTGAGCGCCGCCCCTCAAGAAGAGCCAGCGGCCGCCGCCGCAGAGCATTCCTCTCACCAGCAGCTCTCGGCCGCTGATGCGTTCGACAAAGCGCCGCGTGCCGGCATCCAGGCTCGCAAGCAGCTCGCGAGCCGCTTCGTGCGAGGCTGGCCGAGGCAGCTCGATATCGAGAAAATGCGGATCTTTGGCGGATTCAAGGAAGTCGGCCGCGCTCATGAGGAGCGCTTCAGCGTCCGGCAGTCCGCAGGGAAGGCGCGGGAACTGGCCGCCGTAGGCGGCGCTGTGCCAGCGGTTGATGCGCTCAAGCCCCCAGACGGCTTCAAAGCCGAGATGGGGCAGAGCCGCTTCGAGTCTGAGCCAATCGGCCTCAAGCGGCAGCCAGGCGGCCGTCCGACGTCCCATGCGCCGTTCGGTCCATACAGGGCTCTGGACTTTTTCAGCATGCGCGAGCCGCAGCGGGGCAAAGGACCAGGCTTCAAGCGTTTCGGCAGAAAGTCCCGTCAGCACTTCAAATTCGAATCCGCCGGCGGCCGGCGGCCGCTCTCCGGCCAGTCGTCCTGAAGGAGACCGGCGTGCGAGAGCAGCAAGCGTGGGCGCAAGGGGGGCCGCTCCGTCCAAGGCGGCGCTGAGGTCAAGTCCCTCTGCACAGATGAGGAGAAGGTGGCGAGGCTCGCCGTGAAGGCGCAGCCGCTTGGGATCGATCACGACGGGCGGTTCGGCTTGTGGCTTTTTCACGGCATCCAGAACGGCCTGACCGCGTTCGATCAGGCTCGCGAGATGAAGCGGCATGGCGCCGGCGGCGCCCCAGCGGGCGGCATCTGCCCGGGCGTCGAAGGTCAGGGGCAGTCGGGCCAGGAGCGTCTGCCGAAAGGCGGCTGAGCCCAGAAGAAGCGCGAGCCCTGCGCTCCAAAGCACAAGAGGCAGAAGCGTCAGAAGAAGACGCCAGGGCCAGGCGGATGCTGCGGCTGGCTCGATGCGGAGGAAGAGCGCAGCAAGAAACAGCGGGATGAGCGCGGCGAGGAGAAGCACTTCGGCAGCGCGGCGGCAGGCTTTGGCGCCTGCGGCGCCGCTACGCAGCGCGCCGATCGTGAGCAGCGCGTCTGAAAAGACAAGCGGCTCGCCGGTTCTGCTGCGCTTGAAGCGGTTGAGGCCCCAGGCAGCAGCGGCAGGAACGGCTGTGAACGCCAAGGCAGCGGCGGGCCGCCCGAACAGGCCGAAGAAGAAGATCAGGCCTGATGAAAAGAGGCCTGCCGCAAAAAGGGCGCCGTCATGAAGCGAAAGCGCGCCCTTCAGCGATGAAAGGCGGAGCTTCTGCCCCCAAGAAGCGGAGCGCTTGATGCGGCGCTTGAATCGGACGGCGGCAAGCCGAGCTGCGCGTCTGATCCGCTGCAGAACGGACGCGGAGAGCGTCAGCCTGCAGACGGGAGCTTGAGGCGGCAGCTCAGGCCCAGGCGCATTCGATTCACTTGGCTTGCTCGCTTCGGCCGGCCTTGCCGGCTCCAGCGGCGAACAATCTTTTTTCGGCATGCCAAGCATTATGGCCCGAGGCATGCGCAGAGCGCTGTTCGTCGCTGAGGCCTGCAAGCGCCTCCAGGCTTTGTCACTGCGCTGAGGGGACTGAAGCGCCTTCGAAGTCCGCTTTCGAGAGGTCGTACAGCGCGTCGTAGGTCGAGCTCTTCACTTTCAGAAGACCCAGCACCGTATGGTAGAAGTGGTCCTGCGTGGCAGGGCCTGAGGAGGCGCGCTGCAGAATGGAAGCATCGACCCGAAAGTCCTTCTTGAAGCCGGTCGAAAGCCAAAGCGTCATCGGCACCTGCACCTGCTCCTCGGGCGCCATCCAGTAGGGCGCGCCATGGAGGTAGAGACCTTTTTCGCCCAAGCTTTCGCCGTGGTCCGAGAGGAAGAGAAGGCCCGTGTCGACGTTTTCCGCTCGGCGAAGCGCATCAATGGATGCGGCGAGAACTTTGTCCGTGTAGCGCACGCTGTTGTCGTACGCATTCACCACTTCGGCGCGCGAGCAGCTGCCAAGATCGCTCGCCGTGCACTCCGGACCGAAGGCCTTGTCGGCAGCAGGGCTGCGCTCCGAATAGGCGGGACCATGCGAGCCCATCATGTGAAGGAAGAGGATTCTGGGCTTGCCGGGTTCTGCTTCAGCGAGCGCCTTTTCGATCTCCTTCACGAAGATGCCGTCGTAGCAGCGGCCATTCGGGCATAAGTCCTTGCCGCCGAGCGCAGCGCTTGCAGAGCGCGACGGCACGCCGGCGCAGACGCCCTTGCAGCCCGATTGATTGTCGATCCACTCGACGCTCCATCCAGCGCGCTGCAGAACGTCGGGAAGCGCTTCTTCTGAAAGGATGCGGCCGCGGTTGTAGTCGCGCCGGCCGATGCGGCTCATGAAGCACGGCAGCGACACATCAGTCGACGTGCCGCACGTCGAGACCTTCGGGAAGCTGATGAGCGAAGGCTCAGCCGCAAGGCGCGGCGTCGTCTGCCGAGCGTAGCCGGAAAGCTGCCAATTGGCGCTTCTCGTCGTTTCGCCTACGAAGACCACGAAGAGCGCAGGCCGTTCGGGCTTGACCGCCATGCGGGGAGCAGGATCCGTCACCAGGCGGATGCGGGGGCCGTCCGGGCTTTCATCGCGGGCGACCGTCCAGATGCCGGCATAGAAGACGTTGACGGGCGCGATTTGATAGCGAAGGCTCTTGTCGCTTCGCATGGCGCCGGCAAAGGCCTGGAAGTTGAGCCCGATGCAGGCTATGCCTGCTGCGAGGCAGGCAGCGGAGACGCCGGTCCGGCGAAGCGCGGTGAAGGCAGCGGCGCGGATTTTTTCGCGGCGCGTCCCGGCTGCGCGGCGCTTCGGCGCAGCGGGAGAGGCGGCAAGCGTCGCCCAGATGCCGGGGATCCAGACGAGGAGGAATGTTGCCGCTGTGCGGGCTGACAGGTAGCCGGCCGCCTCGTGAACGTCTGTGGCCAAGAAGTTCCTCATCATGTCGGGCGTCATGACGATGCCGTAGAGAACGGAAGCTGTCAGCGAAACGGCGCCGCCGGTATGGAGCGCCAGCATCAGCAGCCGCCAGAGCGGGGCGGGGAAGAGCGAAAGCGCAGAGACGAGCGCCGCGGCAACGAGCGCAAAGGCGGCGGCGCAAGCTGCGGCTAAGGCCGGCGAAAGAGCCGAGGCGTTCGCCGCTTCAGCGCCGATCCCGGCAAGCTTCAGCATGAGCGGCGCATCGCAGATGATCGTCCACCAGAGCGCAGTGAAGACGACGTACCCGGCGAAGGAAAGCGGTGAGGCAGAGGCAGGAGCGGCCTCAGCATCCTTGCGGCCTAGCCGCGGGAGGCGGAGACGGATGCGGGGCAGCATGGCCTTTAGGCGCTCAATGGCGCCGCGCCGGTCGAATGCTAGAAGGTAGGTCGCCGAGCAGAGGAGCCAGTCGAGCGCCATGGAGCTGATGTTGTGGCTCAGAAAATGGGCGCCGACGGCCATGCGGCCAAGCCCGGCGCTCCAGCCGAGCAGGAGCGCTGCGGCGAGCGCCGCTTTGGCTAAGCGGGGGCGGGCGTCTCTGAGCGCAAAGTAGGCGGCAAAGAGCGCGAAGCCGGATCCGGCCGCGCCGCTCGGCCAGCACGAGCCGCTGCGGAAGGCAAGGCCGAAGATGGGTTCCGTCATCTCGGCCGAGCCGCCGAAAGCCTCGAGCGACCACGGGCAGGCAACGCCCGTCGTGCGCTTGAGAAACCAGACGGCCAGAACGCAGAGGAGCATGGCGCCGAGCATGTAGAGCGAACGCGAGAGCCGAAGTGCGTTGGATTCCGGATTGAAGCGGCGGTGCGGACAGATCTTGGCGTCGCGGCGTTCGGCCCAGGCGAAGAACGCGATGGCTGCGGCATAGACGGCAGCCGACGCCGTCAGGAACTTCGGCAGCTTGTGGAGCAGCCATTCAATCCAGGCCTGGCTGTGAAGCGGCCAGGCGGCGCCGTCAAAGAAGGGCTGCGCGAGCGCCATGTCGAGCGCATGCGGCGGATTGACGGCGAGCCAGCAGAAGAGCCAGAGCGGCGCCAGAATCAGAAGAAGGATGGAATATGAACGAACGGCAGGCTTCATCTCAGGAGTCCAGCTGAAGATTCGGGCCATGCGGCGCGGCGGACGTGCCGACGGCGCTTTGCCCAGCACTGCCACGGTACAAAGGACGCGTCAAACCCTCGTCAACAGGGTGTGAAAACGGCGTCAAAGCACCTGATGAGACACAAAAGGCGGAGCTTTCTGAGGAACTCGGCGCTCTCCAGCGCCTACACTCAAAAGGCCGCAGACGAACAAGCAGACGTCTGTGCGCTTCCGGAGCCCTGATTCGGCTGAACCCCGCATCAGGGATGGCCCTTTCGATTTTTGCGGAGAAGCTCAGCAATGCCCGTGCGCATTCTCGTTGTAGATGACAATGCGGACATCCTCGCCAATGTCGGCGAATATCTTCGGCTTAAAGGCTGGGAGTGCGGCACGTGCCGAAACGGCGTGGAAGCGCTCGAGCGGCTTTCGCGCGAAAGCTGGGATCTGCTGATTCTCGATTTGGGCCTCCCTGGACTTGACGGCATGACGGTCTGCCGGCAGCTTCGCTGCCGAGGCTCGAAGATGCCGATTCTGATGCTCACGGCTCGCGATACGGTGGACGACCGGGTGGAGGGGCTGACGGCAGGGGCTGACGACTACCTCGTCAAGCCTTTTTCGCTTCGCGAGCTGGCGGCGCGCGTTGAGGCGCTTCTGCGGCGTTCGATCGGCGCCGATTCGGACTTGCTGGTCGTGGGGCCGCTCTCGATGAATCTGCGGACCATGAAAGTGACGCGGGAAGGACGCGAAATTCGGCTGAATCCGACGGGGCTGACGCTTTTGAAGGAGCTTATGCGCGCGTCTCCTGCCGTGCTGCCGCGAGAGCGGCTTGAGGCGGCGGTTTGGGGAGGAGATGCGCCTGCGTCAGACAGCCTCAGAAGCAATCTCTATCTTCTTCGACAGGCCATCGACAAGCCGTTCAGCGCAAAGATGCTCCGCACGCATCCCAGCTTGGGCTGGTCCATCGAGCCGCCTCAGGGCGAGGCGGCTGATTGACAGGAATCTCCGAGATCGGCCGGGCCAGCCGAAAGGCGCTGCTGGCGGGCATTGCACGCGGATCCTTTGCGCAGCTTCACGACAATCGGGAAACTCATGACGGAAACGGATGCAAAAGAGAACGCCGGCGCTTCGTCCGGCACAAACGGAGCAGCCTCCGGAGCGAAGCTTTCTTCACGCGGCCGAACGGGCCTTGCGCAGCGCGTCATGTACGCGTTTGCGCTGCTCATCGCTACGGTGGCGATGCTTTACGCCGGCTCTCTCATGCATTCGATCGAGTTTGCTGAAGAGAATCTCATCGCAGGCTTCATGGAGGACGAGCTCGATCTTGCAGCAAAGCTCCTCGAGCAAGGGGAAGTACCGCGCGAAGGGCCTTCGACTCGGGTCTACGGCGATTCGCCGCTTCTTGAGCCGATACCGCCGGCGCTTCGCAGCGCGCCGATGGGCTATACGGAATATCTGGAGGCGCCCGCCGCCTTCGTCTATCGAGGACGCTGGAAGGGCGGCGACCTCATGATCGTTCGCGATCAGGAGAATTTCGAAACGAAGGAGCGGACGTTCCAGCAGGTCGTTCTCCTCTCTGTGGCGATCGTCTTTCTCTTTGCTGCGGTTATCGGCTGGCTGCTTTCGCGGCGAATCATGCGGCCCGTCGAGAAGCTCTCTGAAGAAGTCCGGGCAGCCGCGGCGTCGCCTGTCTATCGGCCCGTCGGCGAAAGGAATCTGCCGGACGATGAAGTGGGGGAGCTCGCCCGAATTTGCGACAGCGCCCTCAAGCGCCTTCACGAGGCGCTTGATCGTGAGAAGCGCTTTACGGGCGACGTCAGCCATGAGCTGCGCACGCCGCTGACGATCATTGAGACGAGCACGGAGCTTCTCGAAATGTCTCCGCTCACGCCCGAGCAGCGCGGTCGCGTCGCCAAAATTCAGCGGGCATCAGCTGACATGCGCGATCTGCTGACGCTTTTCCTGCAGTTTGCGCGCCTCTCAGGGACGGAGAGCGGCAATGCCGCTCCGACAAGCCTTGAGGGGACGATCATGCGGCTGATGCGCGTCTGGCGCCCGCAGGCCGAAGAAAAGGGCCTTCGCCTTGATGCCTGCCGGGAAGCGGCGTGTCCCGGCGAATATTCTCCCGTCATGCTCGGCGCCGTCATGAACAATCTCATCAAGAACGCCATCGCCTACACCAAGGATGGCGGGGTCACCGTGACGGAGCAGGCCTGGGGCTTTTCCGTTGCGGATACGGGGCCCGGCATACCGGATAGCGAGCAGGCTTTGATTTTCAAAGCCTTTCGGCGGGGCAGCGCTGGCGAAGAGTCAAGCGCTGAAGACGGCGCAGGCCTCGGGCTCTCCATCGTGAGCCGCATCTGCCGGCGCATGGACTGGCGCGTGACGCTTGCTTCCGGCGACTGGGGCTCGAGATTCGACGTGAGGCTTCTGCCTCCTGACGAAGCAAAGGATCCTGCGCAGACGCCGAGCCTCGGCTGACGCACCAGGGAGCGGGTGAATTCGAACGCAGCCGCTCCTTTTTTTAGGCGCTTTCTAGTAGGAGCCGACTGGCAGATTTGCCTAGAGAGGCTTTGTCCGAACAAATATCGCGCTCGCAGCGGTACCGACCCTCTCTGCCTTGAGGCAAAAATGATCTCAAGGCGGCTGCCGACGCATGCTTTGCGAGGCGGCGCACTGAAGATTTCAAGCATGGGAGGAGATCTATGATGACGATGAGCCGACGTACGGTAATGAGCGCTGCGCTGGCGGCGGGCGCTGCGAGCATGATGGGCAGCCGCGCTGCCGTTGCGGCCGACAGCTCGTTCAAGGCCCCGACGAAAGAGCATCCGATTATTGCGAGCTTCAACGAAAACCCGCTGGGCCTTTCCGAGAATGCGCGCAAGGCGGTGGCAGCTTCCATTCCGAACATGAACCGCTATCCGTTTGCCAAGGCTGAAGTGCTCCGCAAGGCCTGTGCCGATTTCATTGGCGGCAAGCCTGAAGAAATTGCGCTCTCGCAGGGCTCGGCCGAAGCGATTCGCGCCTCCATCGAGTCGCTCAAGGCGCCGGGCGTGCAGCTCGTCATTCCGGAGCTGACGTATTCCGACGGCGAAATGGCCGCACAGCGCAACGGCATTCCGGTCGTCAAGGTCAAGATGGGGCCGAATTGGTCGATCGACATCGACGGCATGAAGAAGGCCGTTGCCGATCACAAGGGCCCCTCGATCGTCTACTTTGTCAACCCGAACAATCCGACGGGCACGATCGCCGACTGCAAGAAGCTGGCAGACTGGATCCGCTCGAAGCCGGCCGACACGGTCTTCATGCTCGACGAGGCCTATGCCGAGTACGTGGCTGATCCTGCCTACGTTTCGATGAAGGTGCTTGTGAAGGAAGGGCTCGACAACGTGATCGTGCTCAAGACCTTCTCGAAGCTCTTTGCAATGGCAGGCCTGCGCCTCGGCTTTGCTTACGCCTGCCCTGCGCTGGTGAAGAAGGTCCGCGAGCACATTGCCTACGACATCTTCATGAATGTGCCGGCGATCGAGGCGGCGCTGAGCGAGCTCAACGATCCTGAGTTCCTTAAGAAGTCCCGCAGCGTGAACGACGAAGTTCGCGCCATGATCGAGCAGGCGCTCGGCGAGCTCAAGATTGAATATCTGCCGAGTCAGACGAACTTCATCTTCTTCAATCTCAAGGCGCCGCTCAAGCCCTTTGCCGACCGCATGGCGGCCGAGAACATCATGGTGGGCCGTCCGTTCCCGCCTGCTGACGGCTGGTGCCGCCTCAGCTACACGATGCCCGACGACATGGCCTACATCATCGGCAAGATGAAGGAATTCCGCGCCAAGGGCTGGCTCTGATCCTGAACCTGCTCGGCAGGAACGATGCTGAAAAAGCCGCGCTTCGCATGCGAAGCGCGGCTTTTGTCTCAAGGGGACGGAGAAGCCTTGCGGCGCTATTCGCGCTTGCGGCCGGCAAGGCGCTTCAATGCGGCGATCGAAAAGAAAGCCGGCTCCTTCGCGTGGCAGAGGCGCTGAATGATCCAGAGCGCAAGAACGAGCACGAAGATCGAGGCCGACGTGAAAAGCATGTAGTCCGGATTGATGTGCTCCACGTCGACGACAAGGTAGCGGGATACGGCCACGATGGCCAGCGCGATCGGCGTGTGGATCGGAATCTCGCGCGTGCCGAGAACGGCCCCTTTCACCATGGAAATGATCTCGACATAAAGAAAGAGCATCAGCAGCTCGCCGAGCTGAACTTTGCCGGCAGAGGCCATGGAGTAGATCTGCTGCGCGATCCCAGCCACTGCAGCAAGGGCGATGCCGATGAGCGCCGCCGCTTGGCCGTAAGTGAGTATGCGGTTAAAGATCTCGCTCGCCCGCGCAAGAACGGGGTCGATCGCTTCGGCAGGATCTGCGGCGCCGCAGATGCTGTGGCAGGCGGGCGAGGGGCAGCCGTCGGAAGCCGGCTGGTCGGCGGTTTTCTGTTCGGTCATGAAAAAGTCTGTGGCTGGGCCGCAGCAGGAAGAGTCTCTTGATGCCTAGGATCGCACAGATGCTGTGCGGTGCTCTTCTCAGCGGCGGATGAAGAGGTCGAAGACGAATTCTATGTCTTCCGCTCCGCTGATAAAGAAGCTAAAGGCGCAGACGCATGGAGAAAGATGCAAAAGAATGTTGCGGCGCGCTGAACGCGGGCAGCAAAAAGCGCGCCAAGCCCCTTTGCAAGCTTGGCGCGCCCGTCTATCGCTCTTGTCAAAGCCGTCCGACGCAGCAGGTCCGCTCTTGCCTGGAAGAGCTCTCGCTGCCCCGAAGCGCGCTCAGACAAGCTCAACGGCTTGAAGCATCAGGCGGTCATTCGATCGCAATGGCCTTTTCTTCAGGCTTCGCGGCTTCCTTCTTCGGAACTGAGATCTGAAGAATGCCGTTCTCGAACTTCGCCTTGATGTCCGCTTCGGTCACATTGTCGCCGACGTAGAAGCTGCGGCTGCACGCACCCGTGCTGCGTTCGCGGCGGATGTAGCGGCCTTCCTTCTTTTCATCGTGCGACACGGCCTTGCTTGCGGAAACGGTCAGATAGCCGTCCTTGAGAACGGCATTGACTTCATTCTTCGCAAAGCCCGGCAGATCGATGTCGAATTCGTAGCTGTTCGGCGTCTCGCGAACGTCAGTGCGCATAAGGCGCGACGCGCGATGGCCGAAGACGCTGCGATCGACCGGCATGACCGGGAAGAAGGCGCGTTCCAAGTCGTCAAAATCGTCGAAAAGCGAATTTTCATAGAGATGCGCGAGGAAACTCGCGGCTTCAGCCGCGAGAGGAATCGCGC
>CAJKSP010000042.1 GCA_905202595.1 uncultured Sutterella sp. | reverse complement strand
GCTGCGGCCACCATCATGATCACGAAGAAGGCGAATGCTGCTGCGGCCACCATCACGATCATGAAGAGAGCGAATGCTGCTGTGGTCACCACCATGACCATGAAGAAGGCGAATGCTGCTGCGGCCACCATCACGATCATGAAGAAGGCGAATGCTGCTGCGGCCACCATCATGATCACGAAGAAGGCGAATGCTGCTGCGGCCACCACCATGACCATGAAGAGGGCAAGTGCTGCTGCGGCGCCAAGAAGGACGAAGCTTCCAAGGCCTAACGGCGCTTTAAATCCGTCGGCAGCTTGTGCCTCATCATGCTGAGATTCAGCACAGGCTGCCGGCCCTGAAGCCGGACAGCAAGCTCAAAAAAAGCCGCCAAGAGCATGCAGCTCAAGGCGGCTTTTCAATTCTGTGGTGCGAGAGATCGGACTCGAACCGACACGCCTAGCGGCGTCAGGACCTAAACCTGGTGCGTCTACCAATTTCGCCACTCTCGCACGAAAGGAAGATCATTCTAGCGGAATGCGGCACAAATCTGCGCACCTTTCGAAACAATATTGCCGGGGCGGTTCATTGGCGGCTTATTCAGCGTCGCCTTCTTCCGGTGCATCGATCTCATCGGCGGCAAGCGAGTTGTCTTCTGGCTCTTCGGCAGAGCCGGCGTCCCGCATCGCAGAGCGGCCGGTGCGTCCCAGCTGCGAGGCCTCACGTGCAGCTTCTTCGCCGAGTGCAAGGCGTCGCGTGTTGTATTCACCCCAAGTGATGCGGCTCTCGAGAAGGTCGCTCTGAAGCATCTTGACAACAGGATCGGTTTTTTGCCGGGAATCCTCTGCCAGCTCGATGTAGCGAGGCACGCCGGTGCGGATCATGACGGCGCGCATTTCCTCGCTCAGCGAGTCGGCAATCTTGAAAACGGCTTCGGCGGCTGTCTTCTGCTCCTTAGTGATCTTGGTTCGGTCTGCGAGCATCTCGGCAGTGATGCCGTTCGGCAGGCAGGCGGTTTTGCGGAAGTACGCGCGGTGGCGAGGAGAGACGCAGGCGGCCAGATAGCGCTTTCCGATGAGCTCAGCCTCTTTTCGCACGGCTTGCTGCTGCTGAGTAAGCGCTGAGGCTGAGCCGGCATCCCAAAAGGTTCTTGTCGGGCGTTCCGGCGCTGCGCAGGCGCAGAGCAGCGCGCAGACGGATAGCGACGAAGCGGATGCGGCGAGATGGCGTAGGCGGTAAGAGAGCATGAACGCGCGACCTCCCGAAAGCGGCGTTGCGCATAGCGCAGAAAAAAAATCAAAGGGGAAGCCAGTTTAGCGAACTTTTCGAAGCATTCTGCCGGGTGCAGGGCTCAAGCCCTTGCCCTATAATGCGTCACTTCTATTTCGTCGCCGCGCGCAAGCTTTGCTGGCGCTTCGGCGCGAAGTGAACCGATTTCCGAGCCGTCCACCTCGCTTGAGGCGGGGGGAGCGGTTTTGCGCAACTCGTTCTGCGCTTTTTCGCGCGGCCGCACCGGCAAGGGCGGCCGGCGGTGCGCTGAACATCAAAATAAAAGCTACTCGCGATGACTGAAGAAAAGACCGAACAGCAGGCCGCCGAACAGGCGCAGGCCCCGGCTGCCGCTCCCGTTGTTGAAACGAATGCCGCGGTGAATCCGCTCGAGCACACCCTGGCGCTGCAGGTTTCTGCCGCTGAAGTGAATGCGCTTATGGAGCAGCATCTCAAGCGCTACGGCCGCACTGCCCGCATGCATGGTTTCCGTCCGGGCCATGTGCCGGCCAAGCAGGTCCGCGCCATGTACGGCATGCAGGCCTTCGATGAGGCGCTTAATGAAAAGGTCGGCCAGGCCTGGGTTGACGCTGCGCGCGAATCCGGTCTTCAGATCGTCGGCGCTCCCCAGATCGTTCCTGAAAAGAGCGACGATGAAGCCGTCATGCGCTTTACGGCCAAGTTCGAAGTGATGCCGGAAATCCCGGCTGTCGACTTCTCGGAGATGTCCTTCAAGCGCTACAGCTGCGAAGTGAACGACGAGGCTGTCGACCGCACGATCAAGGTGATGCGCGAGCAGCGCGCGACGTACTCTGACGCTGCTGACGATCACGGCATCGATGACGGCGACCGCGTGACGCTCAACTTCAAGGGCACGAAGAACGGCGAAGCCTTTGAAGGCGGCACGGCTACGGGCCACGTCTTCGTCTTCGGCCGCGAAATGATGCTTCCGGACTTTGAAGCCGGCGTCAAGGGCATGAAGAAGGGCGAGAAGAAGACCTTCCCGGTGAAGTTCCCGGAAAACTACGGTCCGAAGGATCTTCAGGGCGCTGAAGTCGAATTCGAAGCGGAAGTGACGAAGGTTGAAATCGCCAATCTGCCCGAAGTGAACGACGAGTTTGCCAAGAACCTCGGCATCGAGGGCGGCGTCGCCGCGATGCGCGAAGAGATCAAGAAGAACCTCGAGCGCGAAGTCAAGGCCCGTCTTGAAGGCAAAATCAAGTCGGAAGTCTTCCCGGCCATCAACGCCAAGCTGACGTTTGCTGTTCCGCAGACGCTCGTTGCCGATCAGTCCCGCACGCTCCTTGCGAACTATCGCAACTTCATGAGCCAGCGCGGCATGGCGAAGGACATGCTCGACAAGATCCCGGCCGACACGTTCCAGGCTGAAGCCGAACGCCAGGTCCGCCTGGGCCTCTTCGTCGAGAAGCTCGTTGAGGAGCAGAAGCTGCAGCCGACGGAAGATCAGCTCAAGGCTGTCGCCGCCGAATACGCTTCGTCCTACGAAGATCCGAAGAGCGTTCAGGATTACATCCTCAACGACCAGAGCAGCCGCCAGCGCCTCTTCAATCAGATCCGCGAGGAGAACGTCGCCAACTACGCTCTCTCCAAGGCCAAGACTGAAGATGTCGCCGTCGAGTTCGACAAGCTGATGAAGGGCGACTTCTAATCGACTGGAAGTCTCGATTCCCTTCGCCTGCCGCCTGACATTCAAGCGGCAGGCCTGCACCGAAGACTGATGAAGCCCGCAAGGGTGCGTTTCCGGTGCGCCAGCTCGCAAGGCGCCTGCGTCGTAGTCGACGCGAGGCGCCTTTGCTGTCTTGACAGGCGGCATCTTTTGCCGCCAGCGCTGTCAAGCGGATCTCTCGGCGCTCAGCCATAATGAAAAGCCGCATTGCGTCAGAATCGGCCTCGCTCAGGCCGCTTCAGAGCGCGCGTCCTCTATTAGAGAAGGAATTACATCAGCATGTCCGCCTTAGTGCCCATCGTCGTCGAAAGCTCTGGCCGCGGGGAGCGCAGCTTCGACATTTACTCCCGGCTGCTTCGCGACCGCATCATTTTCCTGACCTCGGAAGTGAACGATCAGACGGCTTCGCTCGTCGTCGCGCAGCTTCTCTTCTTGGAGAGCGAAGATCCCGACAAGGACATCTCGCTCTACATCAACAGCCCGGGTGGCTCAGTGTCGGCCGGCATGTCCATTTATGACACGATGCAGTTCATCCGTCCGAAGGTGAGCACGATCTGCATGGGCATGGCTGCCAGCATGGGTGCCTTCCTCCTCGCGGCGGGCGAGAAGGGCAAGCGCTATGCGCTGCCGCATTCCCGCATCATGATTCATCAGCCCCTCGGCGGCGCCGAGGGCCAGGCGAGCGATGTGGAAATCCGCGCGCGTCAGCTCACGCTCATCAAGCGTCAGATGAATGAAATGATGGCGGGCTTCACCGGCCGCACTTATGAAGAGCTGGTCCGCGACACGGATCGCGACAATTTCATGAGCGCCGAAGAAGCGCTTGAGTACGGCCTCATCGATCAGATCCTCACGACGAGGGCTGATGCGGCCAAGCAGGTCAAGACCGCTGTTTGATGCGGCGATTCTGCAGGCAGAAAACGCATTTCTACTAGAGACACATGACGACAAAAGATCAGCGCCACTGCGCCTTCTGCGGCCGTTCGGAATCGGAATGCCGCGCGCTCTTTCAGGGGATTCACGGAGAGCTTCTCTGCGACGAATGCATCCGTGCAATGGCCGCGGAGCTCGACGGCAAGGCCGCTGCCGCGCCGGCTGACGGCGCTGCCGGCGCCGTTCCGGCGCCGGAGAAGCCGCTGCCGACTCCCAAAGAGCTTTATGAGCTTCTCGACAGCTATGTGATTGGACAGGAGCGCGCCAAGCGCACTCTGTCTGTGGCTGTCTACAACCATTACAAGCGTCTTCGCAGCCGCGATGCGGCGGCTCAGGAAAAGGCCGATCAGGTCGAGCTGCAGAAGTCGAACGTGCTGCTCATCGGGCCGACGGGTTCGGGCAAAACGCTGCTTGCGCAGACGCTTGCCCGCGGCCTTGACGTGCCGTTTGCCATTGCAGACGCCACGACGCTCACGGAAGCGGGCTATGTCGGCGAAGACGTCGAAAACATTATTGCCAAGCTCGTACAGGCGGCTGACGGCGACATCGAGCGCGCGCAGCGCGGCATCGTTTACCTCGACGAAATTGACAAAATTTCGCGCAAGAGCGAAAACCCCTCGATTACGCGCGACGTTTCGGGCGAAGGCGTTCAGCAGGCGCTTCTCAAGCTCATCGAGGGCACCATTGCCAGCATGCCGGCGAAGGGCGGACGCAAGAATCCGGGCAAGCCCATGATTGAAGTCGACACCTCGCAGATTCTCTTCATCTGCGGCGGCGCCTTCGACGGGATGGAGCGCATCGTGCGTCAGCGCACCGAGAAGTCCGAGATCGGCTTCAACGGCACGGTGGTGGGCAAGACTGATGCGGATCTCTCCGAAATCTTCGAGCAGATCGAGCCGGCGGATCTGGTGAAGTACGGCCTCATTCCCGAGCTGGTCGGCCGCCTTCCGGTCATTGCCGTCCTGGATGAGCTTGACGAGCAGGCGCTCATCGACATTCTCACGAAGCCTAAAAACGCCATCGTGCGCCAGTATCAGGCGCTGTTCGACATGGAAGGCGTCAAGCTCGAATTCGAGCCTGACGCGCTTAAGGCGGTCGCCGAGCGAGCCATCAAGCGCAAGACCGGCGCGAGAGGCCTGCGCTCCATCATGGAGAGCGTGCTTCTCGATACGATGTTTGAGATCCCTAGCGACAAGAGCGTCGAGAAGGTTGTGGTGACGAAGGCGGCTGTCGAGCAGTCGGCTCCCCTTCAGATCATCCGCCGTCCGGCAGCGGCCTGAGCGGCTGGCTGAGCGGACAGCATTATCCGCTCAGCGCTGGTCGGCCAGCGCGATCGAATCGGTGCATTTTTTGCGGCGCTTTCGGCTTGAAAGCGCCCGCACCGCCCCCATATTAGGGATATCTATTGGATTTTTTGGAAGCCTCAAGCTTTGACGAACGAGATCAATATGCCTTTGGGCAATGCGCCGGAATCTGTCGGGCCCTACCCGGTGATTCCGCTCCGCGACATGGTGGTCGGCCCCAACGCCATGACCACCATCTTCATGTCGCGCGCGCTCTCTGTTGCGGCGGCGGAAGCCTCTATTCGCAACTTTTCGGGCCGCGTGATTCTGGTCACTCAGCGCGACAAGAACGTCGACGACCCCAAGCCGGAAGAGTTCTGGCCCGTGGGCGTTCTGGGCGAGATTGATCAGCTGCTGCGGCTCCCTGACGGTTCTGTGAAGGCGTTGGTGCACGGCACTGACCGTTGCACAGTGGTGCGCTACGACCGCTCGGCCGGCTATTACAAGGCTGCCGGCGAGCTGATCCGCACAGAGCCCTGCAGCGATGCTGATCTTCAGGCCTATCTGCGCACGCTCATCAAGTCGCTTGAAGACTACGCGCAGAACGTCAAGAAGATGTCGCTCGACCATCTGAAGCCGGTGAAGGCGGAGGCCGATCCGGTGAAGGCCTGCGACATTGCCGCGTCGATTGTGCCGCTCTCGACAGAGATGCGCGTGAAGTTCGTGGCCTCGGCCAAGCCTTCGGAGCGCTTTGAGATTCTGATCGAGGCGCTGCAGCGCGAACTGCAGTCCGGCCAGATTGAGAAGCGCATCCAGATGCGCGTCAAAGGCCAGATGGAGAAGAATCAGCGCGAGTACTACCTCAACGAGCAGATGAAGGCGATCCGCAAGGAGCTTGGCCTGGATGCAGACGGCGAGGGCGCTGACGACGAAGCCGGTGCGCTTGAAAAGAAGGTGAAGGACGCTCATATGCCCAAGCAGGCGGAAGAAGCGGCCTTGGCTGAAATCAAGCGCCTGCGCACGATGCCGCCTTCGAGCTCTGAAGCTTCGGTGGTCCGCAGCTATGTCGACACGCTGCTTGACATTCCCTGGACGAAGAAGAGCCGCGTCAACCGCGACATCGGCAAGGCCCGCAAGATCCTTGACGAGGATCACTGGGGCCTTGAGAAGGTCAAGGAGCGCATTCTCGAGTACCTCGCTGTGCAGAAGCGCGTCGGCAAGGTGAAGAGTCCGATTCTCTGCCTGGTGGGCGGTCCCGGCGTGGGCAAGACCTCGCTCGGGCGCTCGATCGCGCGCGCAACGAATCGCGAGTATGTGCGCATGGCGCTTGGCGGCGTTTCCGATGAAGCGGAAATTCGCGGCCACCGCCGCACGTATGTGGGCGCCATGCCTGGTCAGGTGATCAAGCACATGATCAAGGCGGGCGTGCGCAATCCGCTCTTCCTGCTCGATGAAATCGACAAGATCGGCATGACAACGCGCGGCGATCCGGCTTCTGCGCTGCTTGAAGTGCTCGATCCGGAGCAGAACAACGCGTTTGAAGACCACTATGTCGAGGTGCCGTACGATCTGTCGGACGTGCTCTTCGTGGCAACTTCCAACAGCTACGACATCCCGCCGGCGCTGCTCGACCGCATGGAGGTCATTTCGCTTTCCGGCTACACCGAAGACGAAAAGGTTCACATCGCCGAGCGGCATCTGATTCCGAAGCAGATGCGTGCAAACGGCATCGCCGAGAAGGAAATTCAGATCACCGAGGGCGCGGTGCGCGAGATCATCCGCTACTACACGCGAGAAGCGGGCGTGCGCGGCCTGGAGCGCTCGATCGGCAAGATTCTGCGCAAGATTGTGCTGACCGAGCTCGAAGAGAAGGACAAGAAGCCGACGCTGCCGATTGTCGTTGACGAGAAGGGCGTGGAGAAGTATCTCGGCGTTCGCCGCTACAGCATCACGCTGGCGATGCGCGAGCCGAAGGTGGGGCTTGTGAACGGCCTTGCTTGGTCCGAAGTCGGCGGCGACATTCTGACGATTGAAGCCGTGGCCTTCCCGGGCAAGGGACAGGTGCTTCGCACGGGCATGCTCGGCGACGTCATGAAGGAATCGGTGGAGGCGGCCCGCTCCGTTGTGCGTTCTCGCGCGGCGCAGCTCGGCCTCAAGAGCGACATCTTCGCCAATACCGATTGGCACATCCACTTCCCTGAAGGCGCCATTCCGAAGGACGGTCCGTCGGCCGGCGCGGCCATCGTGACGGCCATGGTCTCGGCGCTCACCAAGATCCCTGTGCGCTCCGACATTGCCATGACGGGCGAAATCACGCTTCGAGGCGAGGTTCTTCCGATCGGCGGTCTGAAGGAGAAGCTTCTGGCTGCTCAGCGAGGCAACGTCAAGACCGTCTTGATTCCGGAGGAGAATCTGAAGGATCTCTCTGAAATCAAGGAGGACTGCCTGAAGGGACTCGAAATCGTGCCTGTGCGCCAGATTGAGCAGGTGCTTGAGCGCGCGCTCGTGCGCATGCCTGAACCGCTGGCGCCGGAAAAAGCCGATGCACCGGCGCAGGGGCCGTCGCCTTTGGAAGTGCCTCCGGCGCAGAAGCCTGCGGCATCCTCCGGTCCGGCGCTTTCTGCATAAGTGCGCCGCGTGGCGCGCGGATCTCTTGCTGCCTTAGCATGCGTTGGCGGCAGAGGCAGCGAGATCCGCTGCGCGTTGGCGAGCTGCGCTCGATTGTCGACAGCCGGCATTTTTGCGCTGTGATGTGCTAAAGTTGCATTCTTCGGATGCTTAGCTCAGTTGGTAGAGCGTCGCCTTTACACGGCGAGGGTCAGGAGTTCGAGTCTCTTAGCATCCACCAAATTCAATGTCGATGCAGCGGCTGACAAGCTGTGCTGCATTGCATCTTCATGAGGCCCGCAGGACGAAACGTCCGGACGGGCCTCATTCTTTTTCTGAAAGGCCTTTTCATCGAGCGTCAAGCTGACGCTCTTTTTTGTGGAGAGACGGCATGATGCATAAGAAGTCAACCTGGGTTCGGGGCATCGGCACGAAGAAAGGCCGGCATCTCGCGATCACTTTCAAGGACGGCTTTTTCTCGCCGACCGGCAGTGCGGACTTCGACTACGAGCTGATTGAGCTTGCGATGAAGCCTGTTCGCATCGGGCGCTATCTGCCTGGCTCGAAAGATCTGCTGCTCGGCGCCCGCGTCTTTGCGGACTTTTTTGACGAGCTCGAGCGTCTGGAGTACGACGGCGAGCCGCCGAAGGTTCCCGACCGAGCCAATGATGCGGAGCTTTGGCCGCTTGACGAAGAGTATTGGACTTAGTGCTCAGCCGTCAGTCTTCAAAGAAGACTGACGGCTGTTGCGCTAAAGAGGCAGAAGTCTAAAGAACAGTGGACGCATACCATATTTACGGTATTCCTAATTTCGTTGGCAAATTTATAACTAATTGATAATAGGTGAAATTTTTATTTTTTCTTCTTGTTTGAGGGCGGATGCTCGAGAAAAATGTTTTTCGCCCTCTTGCAAAATTCAGATTGACCCGTATAATTCCTCTCCTACGCTGAAACAACGACAGCTTGCTTCGGAAACGGAGTGGTAGTTCAGTTGGTTAGAATATCGGCCTGTCACGCCGAGGGTCGCGGGTTCGAGTCCCGTCCACTCCGCCAACACTTGCAAGCGAAGTTGTTAAAATCCGAGCTTCACTTTAGGTTGTAGCCTCGAGATTAGCGCAAAGCGCGCGGAGTGGTAGTTCAGTTGGTTAGAATATCGGCCTGTCACGCCGAGGGTCGCGGGTTCGAGTCCCGTCCACTCCGCCACGAATTTCAGAGAAAAGGCGAACCCGAGGGTTCGCCTTTTTTCATATCTGCGCGTCGTGCAGGCGCGGCGCTCACCGCTGAATTTCGGCTCAGTAGAACAACACGACGCGAAGCCGCCCCGCGCTCCTTCGAGGGCGGCCTCCTCTAGAGGAATCGCATACATGCTGCAGGCATTCCGCGAGCACAAGCGCTGGCTCATGTTCATCGCGATGGTGCTGATCATCCCGAGCTTTGTGGTGACCGGCATCTACTCGTACAACCGGATGATGAATTCATCCGACAATGCGATCGTCAAGGTGGGCGAAGTCCCCGTGACGCCCGAGCAGTTTGATGCGCTCAAGCGCGAACAGCTCGAGCGGCTGCGCCAGCAGCTCGGCGATGAGTTCCGCGCCAATATGCTCGACACAGTCCAGGCACGCGAAGATCTCGTGCGCTACCTGATGGATCAGGCCGCAGTGGGCCAGACGGTCGAGAAGAATCACATTGCCGTGAGTCAGCAGGAGGCGATTGCGCTCATCAAGAGCGCGGATGGTCTGAAGCGCGACGGCAAGTTTGATCCGGCGCTCTATGAGCAGTTCCTGCGCTCGCAAGGCAAGAGCGACGAGCAGTTCGTTGCGCAGGTGCAGTCCGATCTCGCCAAGGAAGCGCTGGTTTCCGGCGTTTCGGCCACTTATCCCGTGCCGAAGGCGCTCGTGCAGCAGATGCACGACATCCTCACTGAGGAGCGTCAGGTTCGCACGTTCATCATCAATGCTGCGGACTACATGGAAAAGGCGAGCGTCACTGACGAGGAAGCCAAGGCCTACTACGAAAGCCATCAGAAGGAATTCCTCTCGCCCGAGCATGTGAAGGCGCAGTACATCGTGCTTTCGCCGGAGAACTTCAAGGGACAGAAGGCCAATCCGGACGACCTTAAGACCTACTACGAGCAGAATAAGAACCGCTGGACGTCGCCGGAGCAGCGCCGTGCGAGCCATATCCTCATTGAGTTCGGCAGCGACAAGGCCGCTGCGCTCAAGAAGGCTCAGTCGCTTCTCGCAGAGGCCAAGGCCGATCCGTCGAAGTTTGCCGATCTGGCACGCGCCAATTCCGCCGACACGGGCAGCGCCGCTACGGGCGGCGACCTCTCCTTCTTCGGCAAGGGCATGATGACGAAGCCTTTTGAAGATGCCGTCTTTGCGGCGAAGAAGGGCGACATCGTGGGGCCGGTGGAGTCGGAATTCGGCTACCACATCATCTACGTTACGGATGTTCAGCCTGCTGCGGTCAAGCCTTTTGAAGCCGTGAAGGCCGAAATCGAGCGCGAATATGACCAGCAGATGGCGATCCGCGAATTCTCGACCCGCGCGGAAGAGTTCACCAATCTCGTCTACGAGCAGTCCGATTCGCTTGAGCCGGCGGCCGAGAAGTTCGGCCTCAAGGTGGAGACGGTCGACAATGTGACGCGTGAAGGGGTGAAGGATCCGGAGCTTCGCCGCATCATCAACGACCGCGTTGTGGAAGCGCTCTTCGGCACGGAAGCGCTCAAGGACAAGCGCAATACCAGCGCGATTGAAGTTTCGGCGAATACGCTCGTTGCCGCCCGCGTCGTCGACTACTATCCGACGGCTGAACGCGCCTTCAGCGACGTGAAGGACCGCATCGTTGAAGAGATCAAGATGCAGAAGGCGGCTGAAATGGCGCGCGCTGACGGTGAAAAGAAGCTTGCCGAAGTGCAGAAGTCGAAGTCGCTTGAAGGCTTCAGCGCGCCCATTTGGATCTCGCGTCAGAATCTCCAGGGCCAGCCCGCTATGCTGGCCGACGCCGAGATCAGCTATCCGGATACGAAGCTGCCGGCTTATATCGGCAAATCCGTGCCCGGCGGCTCCTATATCGTGAGCTATGTGGAAGCTGCCCGCAAGCATCCTGCGAAGCCTGCCGAGCTGCAGAGCCTGGCGCGCGAGCTGTCTTCGATCTACGGCGAAGCCGACCGCATGGGCTATCTTGAGGCGCTTGAAAATGTCATTGGCGTTGAGTGGCTGAAGAAGGACTTCATCCAGGGTGATCAGCCTGAACAGCCGCAGCCGTAGCCTCGCGTCTGACGGTTGACGAAAGGACGCGCTCCCTCGGGAGCGCGTCCTTTTTTTAAGCCTGGGGAGGCGAAGCCTCCGGCAGAGCAGCGCTTAGAGCGCGTTTGGATTCCGCATCTTCACCAAGCGTGAAAAAGCAGCCTTCATGTCGCTCTTCACCAGCGCCGTGCGGTTTTCGAAAAGCTTGCGGTAGCTGGCTGTGAGCGTCTGACGCGGCACATAGCGGCCGTTTTCGCTGATGACGCTGGCCAAGGCCGCCTTCACGTCAGGCAATGCGCCGGATGCATAGGCGCCGAAGACGCAATTGGTGAGCACGGCGCCGCCCGGATTGCGGAAGCGCACGATCTCGGCATCGAGCATGTCGGCCTTGATCTGATTCCAGAGCGCATCGCGGCTGCCGCCCTCCGTAACGGTAATGCGCTTGAGCGGCACGCCGGCGCTTCGGTACTGATCTGCGACGTGCATGTAGTCGTAGCCGATGGCTTCAAGCACGGCGCGCCACATGACGAACTGATCGTCGTCCATCGTCATGTTGAGAAAGCATCCGCTCGCTTCTTTTTCGTCGCCGGAGCCGCCCGTGAGATAGGGCAGGAAGAGAACGCCGTTGGAGCCTGCGGGGACTTTTTCCGCACCGGCGGAAAGCACGCGGTAGTAGTCGCTGTTGTCGGGCTTGCGGCAGACGCGGTCCTTGAACCAGCGGAGCGAAAGGCCGCCTGTGCGCACAAATCCCCAGTAGAAGTAGGTGTCGGGGAGCGTGCCCGAATTGAAGATGAGGCCCATGCCGGGCTTGGAGAGTTCTGGAATGATGCCGTCGGTCGATACGCAGAACATGGCGCACGTGCCGGCGACGTCAACACCTTGACCCGCTTCAAAGATGCCGGAGCCGAGCATCGACTGCATGGTGTCGCCGGCGCCGGCGAGGATCGGAATGCCGGCCGGCAGTCCCGTCTTCTGCGCCATGGCTTCGCAAAGTCCGCCGACAATGTCCCAGGGCTTCAGAATGCGAGGCATGTACTTTTCGTCAATGCCGAGAATGTCAAGCTGCGCCTTTGACCAGGCCTTCGCCTTGACGTCGTAGCCGAGGCCCCAGCCCGACATGGCGCCCCAGTCGATGAAGGCATCCTTGGCCTTGAGGCCGGCGAGCCGCATGAGCATGTAGGGGGCGTTGTGCACGAATTTGGCGCCGCGTTCGCGGAAGTTGTCGCTTTCGCGCAGGAACCAGCGGGCAAACATTGCAGGGAACATTGGCGACGCTTCTGCATTGCCGGTTTCGCGCCCCCAGATGTCGAGTCCCATGGCATTGATCGCTTCAACATCTGCGGAGGTGCGGCTGTCGAGGTAGTTGATGTAAGGCGTAATGGGATTGCCTTCAGCATCAATGCCGACAATGCCGCAGATGATGCCGTCGCCCATGATGGCGGCGACGTCTTCCGGACGGCGGCCCTGCGCTTTGAGGTCTTCAACGACGCCCGCCATGCAGGAGACGCAGTTTTCGAGATAGTTGTCGACGTTCATTTCGACCCAGCCCGGATGCGGGTATCGAATTTCAGTCGGCAGCGACCGGCTGGCCACCAGGCTGAAGGCCTCGTCGTATACAGCTACTTTGACGCTTTGCGTTCCAGCGTCGAAGCCCAGATAAAGCTTGCCCATCAGATGGTCGTCCTTCTTCAATAGCAGCATGCCGATGCAGAAGCTGGTGCGGCGGCAGCTGGGGTTTTTACGGTAGAAAAATCATTGTAGCTTGATGCCATTTGAATCAAAGAAGAAAAAGAAGGCTCAGCTGAGCGTCGAATGACGGCAGTTGACGGCCCATTGTTAAAATGCCCGCACGGCTTGGCCTCATGAGATCCCAACAGCCTTGATTTTCAAGACTTGAGGGAGTCTCTGTGCATCAGCCGCCCATGCAGCGCATCAGCCGGCGCATTCTCCTTTCCCGCAAGCCGGCGCTCAGGCGGAGATTTTTCAAAACACATATGACAAAGAAGATGTCGAATTCGAGCGGGCGCTACGACGCCAGCTCGATCCGGGTGCTTCGCGGCCTCGAGCCTGTGCAGCAGCGTCCTGGCATGTACACGCTCACAGACAATCCGCTTCACATCATTCAGGAAGTGATCGACAACGCGAGCGACGAAGTGCTTGCCGGCTACGGTACTAGGATTTCGCTGACGCTCAGAGCGGATGGCGGCGTGACGGTTGAGGACAACGGCCGCGGCATTCCGATCGACATGCATCCTGAGGAGCATGCGCCGGTGCTCGAAGTGGTGTTCACGCGCCTCCATGCGGGCGGCAAGTTCGCCAAGGCGGAAGGCACGGGACCGTATTCATTTGCGGGCGGTCTGCACGGCGTGGGCGTTTCCGTCACGAATGCGCTGTCGACGCACTTGATCGCGACGGTCTGGCGCGACGGCGAGGAGGCGACGATCGAATTCCGAGGCGGTGCGGTTTCTGTGCCGATGACGACCCGCAAGTCGCCCCGTCCGAAGTCTCAGACGGGGACTCGCGTCACGGTTTATCCGGATCCGAAGTATTTCGACAGTCCCGACATTCCCGAAGCGGCGCTTGTGCGGCTGCTGCGCTCGAAGGCGGTGCTTCTGCCGGGCTGCGAAGTCGACTATCTCAACGAAAAGACGGGTGCGCAGGCGCACTGGAAGTATGAGGGCGGCCTCAAGGAGTACCTGCTCTCGGAACTCAAGGGCGATCCGCTGATCGAGCCCTTCGAGGCGAAGGGCTATGCCGACGAGGCGACGGCGGACTTCAGCGCAGGGGAAGGCGCTGCGTGGGTCGTCTGCTGGACGCTCGAAGGACCTCTCACGCGAGAGAGCTACGTCAATCTCATTCCGACCCCGCAGGGCGGCACGCATGAATCGGGTCTCAAGGACGGACTTTTTCTTGCCATGAAGGCCTTTATGGAGGCTCACGGCCTGCAGGCCAAAGGCGTGCGCGTGCTCGCCGAGGACGTGTTCGGCCGGGCCAGCTTCGTGCTCTCGACGAAGGCGCTCGATCCGCAGTTTCAGGGCCAGACAAAGGAAAAGCTGACAAGCCGGGACACCTTCAAGCTCGTGAGCAGCTTCGTGCGCTCGCAGTTTGAGTTCTGGCTCAACGATCACGTTGACGACGGCAAGAAGCTCGCAGAGCTCATCATCAGCGCGGCGCAGTCGCGGCAGCGTCAGGCGGCCAAGTACGAGAGGAAGAAGAGCTCGAGCGTGGCGGTGCTGCCCGGCAAGCTGACCGACTGCGAGACGAATGACATCACGCGCAACGAGCTCTTCATCGTTGAGGGCGACAGCGCCGGCGGCTCCGCCAAAATGGGCCGCGACAAGGAATTCCAGGCGATTCTGCCGCTGCGCGGCAAGATCCTCAACACTTGGGAGACGCATACGGACGATCTCTTCAATTCAGAGACCATCCATGACATTGCGCTTGCGATCGGCGTCGACCCGCATCATAAGGACGGCGATCCGGATTTGAAGGGGCTTCGCTACGGCAAGATCTGCATTCTTTCGGATGCCGATGTGGACGGCTCCCACATTCAGGTGTTGCTCCTCACGCTTTTCTTCCGTCACTTCCCGAAGCTGATCGAGCTCGGCCACGTCTATGTAGCGATGCCGCCGCTCTTTCGCGTCGACGTCCCGAAGAAAGGACGCAAGCCCGAGCGCAAGCTGTACTGCCTTGACGAGCGCGAGCTGCAGCGCACAACCGAAAGCCTTCGCAAGGAAGGCATTCAGGCCGCTCAGCTGCGCATCTCCCGCTTCAAGGGCTTGGGAGAAATGCGTGCGGCGCAGCTTGCCGAGACGACGCTCAATCCCGAGACGCGCCGGCTGCTCCCAGTCACCTTCGGCTCCGTGGCCGAGGACGTGACGAGATCCGTCATGAATCTCCTCATGAACAGCAAGGAGGCTGACGGCCGCCGCGTGTGGATGGAGGCTTACGGAGACCGTGTCGAAGCGGATATTTGATGTCTGCGCCTCTGCGGCGCCAGGGCGCTGAGCGCCCCGCGATTTAGTTGAAGTGATTGAAGAAATGCCGAGAAAGAAGACAGAAAAAGCGACGGACGCAGAGAGCCTGCCAAGCCTTTTTGATGAAGGCAGCGAGCATGCAGCGGCGCAAGGCCAGGCGCCGGCTTCCCGGGAGGCGGGCGCGGCGCTGCTATATGAAGACGGCCGGGTGGTGCCGCTCGGCTCAGAACGAGACCATGCTTCAAGCCTCGAGCCGGCTCAGGCCGGCGAAGCGCAGGAAGCGCCTGAGGCGCAGGAGGCGGACGAGCAGCCGGCAGAGAGCGCAGGCGCGGCCGGCGGGAGCGATGAGGGAGACGGCGGCATCAGCGAAGAGCACGCTGTGGAAGGCGCGATGAACGGCGACGCCGAAGAGGACGGCGCGCTGGTGCTCGCGCGCTATGCCTCTCAGGCTTATCTCGAATACGCCATGTCGGTCGTGAAGAGCCGCGCTCTGCCGGAAGTGTCCGACGGCCAGAAGCCGGTGCAGCGTCGCATTCTCGTCGACATGGACCGCCTCGGCATTCGAGCCGATGCGAAGAACGTCAAGTCCGCCCGCATCGTGGGCGACGTGCTCGGCAAGTATCATCCGCACGGAGACCAGTCGGTCTACGATGCGCTCGTGCGCATGGCGCAGGATTTTTCCATGCGCTATCCGCTCATAGCGGACGAAGGCAACTTCGGTTCTCGAGACGGCGATTCGCAGGCGGCGATGCGCTATACCGAAACGCGCCTCATGCCGATTTCCAAGCTTCTCCTCGACGAGCTCGACAAGGGGGCCGTCGACTTCGTGCCCAATTACGACGGCAACTTCATGGAGCCGGTTGAATTGCCGGCCAAGCTGCCTTTCGTGCTGCTCAATGGGGCGTCGGGCATCGCTGTCGGCATGGCGACCGAAATTCCTTCGCACAATCTCTCCGAAGTGGCGAAGGCCTGCACGCTGCTCCTCGAGAAGCCGGAAGCGACGCTCGATGAAGTGATGGCGCTGCTGCCGGCGCCGGACTTTCCCTGCGGGGCGCAGATCATCTCGTCGAGAGCAGATCTGCGGCAGATCTATGCATGCGGCCGCGGCAAGATCCGCGTTCGCGCCCGCTACCACTTCGAAGACCTGGCGCGAGGCCAGTGGCAGCTCGTCGTCGACGAGCTGCCGCCCAACGCCTCTTCCAAGCTCATCCTCGATCAGATCGAGGCTGTGACGAATCCCAAGGTCAAGAAGGACAAGAAGAGCCTCTCAGCCAAGCAGGCTGCGGCGAAGGCGTCGATGCTGGCGATGCTCGAGCGGGTTCGAGACGAATCCGGCAAGGAAGTGCCTGTGCGCCTCGTCTTCGAGCCCAAGTCGAGAACGATCGACCGAAGCGCCTTTGCCACCTTCCTTCTCGCGCAGACGGACATGGAAGCCAACGTGCCGGTGAATCTCGTCATGCTCGGCATCGACGGCAAGCCGCGGCAGAAGAGCCTCCTCGAAATCATCCGCGAGTGGCTTGAATTCCGCATGAAGACGGTCCGCCGCCGCTCGCAGTCGCGCCTTGACAAGGTGCTTGAGCGCATTCATGTTCTTGAAGGCCGGCAGCTCATTCTTCTCAATATCGATCGTGCCATTGAGATCATTCGGCAGAGCGATGATCCCAAGGCGGCGCTCATTGCCGAATTCAAGCTCTCCGAGCGGCAGGCCGACGACATTCTTGAAATTCGCCTGCGCCAGCTGGCTCGCTTGGCGGCCATCGAAATCGAAAAGGAGCATGCGCAGCTTGAAAAGGAGCGTGCGCAGCTCGAGCGTGTTCTCGGCAGCGACGGCGCGCTGCGGCGGCTTGTCGCCAAGGAAATTGCCGAAGCCGCCAAGGAATTCGGCGACGCGCGCCGCACGCTCGTGGAAGAGGCAAGCGAAGCGGTGCTCGAGAAGAGCGTGTCTGACGAGCCGGTGACGGTCGTGATTTCTGAGAAGGGATTCATTCGCAGCCGCACTGGACACGGCCATGACTGCACGCTCATGAACTTCAAGATCGGCGACGGGCTGGCCGAGGCCATCGAATGTCGCACGGTCGATACGCTTACGGTCGTCGACAGCACCGGACGCGTCTATGCCATAGCCGTGTCCGAGCTGCCGGGCAGCCGCGGCGACGGACTGCCGCTCTCTTCCTTCATCGATATGCCGAAGGGCGCCGAAGTGGTGGGCTGGCTTGCGGGCGATCCCAAAGGCGACGTGCTGCTCGCCACGACGGACGGCATGGGTCTCCTCTGCTCGAAGGAAGACCTCTCGACGCGCGTCAAGGCCGGCCGGCTCTTTGTGAAGGTGGCGGACGGCGAGCATCTCCTGCCGCCGATGCCGATCGCGAAGGGCATGACCAAAGTGGCTTGTCTCTCTGCTGGCGGCCGGCTTCTCATCTTCGGCCTTGACGAAATCCGCCGGCTCTCGTCGGGCGGCAAAGGCGTGACGCTCATGCAGCTCGAGCCTGGCGAGCGCTTGGCAGATATTGCCGTCATTGACGAGCGCGGCTGCCTCGTTTCAGGCATCGGCCGAGGCAAGAAGCCTCGAGAAGCCATCGTTGCCCGCAAGACGCTTGCCTTTCATACGCTTCGCCGCGCTAGAAAGGGGCGTCAGCTCGCGGTGACGTGGAAGCCGCTTTCCGTGAGGGCGCTGCCGGCTGAAGGCGAAGCAGCGTCAACGGCTGCCGAGGATGTCGATGAGAGTTCGCCGAGCCTGCTTTAAGGCCGGCAGTTGCGAGCTTGGCAGCTGAAGCGCCGGGCATTTGCCCGGCCTTCATCTGCCATGCTTTTTAACTCTTCGGCCGCTACGGACCGCGATATAACACCAACACGCATTCTGTATTCTCTTTTTTTCGTACTGCGCCATGGGTCTGCGACTACCTGCCTGCTTTCAAAGCCTTTCAACCAGGCTTCTTCTTCTGACGCTCATGTGGGTGAGCTTCATCGTGGCCTCGATCGGCTACACGATGATGCTCAACTGGCAGCTCGAAGCGAGCGCCGCAGCGAACTTCGAAACGGCAGAGCTTCGCTATAGCGTCTATCGCATGGCGCTTTATGCGCAGCCGCGATACGCCAAGGAAGACTTCGAGCATGAAGTCGACGCCTTCTCCCATTCGCTGAAGCGTCTGCGGCAGGGCGATTCTTGGCAGCCTCTGGAGCTGCCGCACACCTCTGAGGTGAGCATGAGCGCCGATGCGCTGGAAAAGGAATGGAGCGAAGAGCTTTACCCGCTGCTTTCCAAGGCCCGAGAGGAAGGCACGAGCGTCAGCATGAGCCGCGTGAGCGCTTTTGTCGAAACGATTTCCAAATTGAGCAAAGCGATTGACGATTACCGCGGCTACTACCTTTGGCAGCTTCGCTACCTGCAGGTGCTGCTCATCGTGCTCGCCATCGGATCGCTTTTTGCCATCATGTTCCTGCTCCTGCGCTGGGTGATCCGCCCGCTGGAGCGGCTTGGCGGCGGCATCAACCGGCTCTCGGGCGGCAATCTGGATGCGCGCGTCGAAGTGGGCGACGAGAATGAGATCGGCCGCATTGCGCGGGGCTTCAACCGCATGGCCGACCGTCTGGAAGACCTCTACAACAACCTGGAGCAGAAGGTGGCGGAAAAGACTGCGGTTGTCGAGGAAAAGAACCGGCATTTGGCGCAGCTCTACGAGATCACGTCCTTCTTCTCCCGTCAGCGGCCGCTTGACGAAATGACAAACGGCTTCGTGGAGCGAATTCTCCGCTATACCGATGCCGATGCATGCACAGTGACGCTTTGTGAGGCAAAGTCTCATCATGCGGCGCTCGCGTCGTCCTGCGGGCTGTCGGCAGAGCTGTTGAAGAAGGTGTCGGCAAGCCCGCTCGTCAGCTCGTTCTGCGATGCGGTGCTGAAGAAAAACTATCCGATCGTGACGCAGCTTGATGCAGAGGGAGCAAACGAGCTTTCCCGCATTTTCACGGATGCAGGCTTTCACACCGCCTACAGCTTCCAAGTTCGCTCCACATCGGACAGCATCGGCATCTACACGCTTTTCTTCCGTGAAGATCCGGCGCTTTCCAGTCAGACGATCCAGCTGCTCGAAAGCTTTTCCATGCACTTGGGCGTTGCGATCGACAACAGCCGCCTGATCGAGAGAGATCGCCAGTTTGCAGTGATTCAGGAGCGTCAGCTTCTCGCTCAGGGACTGCACGATTCCATTGCGCAGGCGCTCTCATTCCTTAATTTGCAGGTGCAGCTCCTCGAGGATGCCATCAAGCAGAATGATGCGCAGCTCCGAGACGAGTCGCTTGCCGCCATTCAGGCGGGCGTTCAGGAGTGCTATGAAGACGTGCGCGAGCTCCTGCTCAACTTCCGCGAGCGCCTCCATAAAGAGGGTTTCATCGAGGGCGTAAAGACGGTGATCGACCGCTTCGAAGGACAAGTGCATGTGCTTGCGCGCCTGCAGGTGACCGGAAGCGGTCCTGAGCTGACGGAGCGGCAGAAGCTGCAGACGATCTTCATTCTGCAGGAAGCGCTCTCCAATGTGCGCAAGCATGCGCAGGCGTCCAATGTCGACATTCGCATCGACAACGGCGATGATCTGCTCATGACGATTACGGACGACGGCATCGGCATCGATCCGAAGCTGGTCGCCGAGCGGCAAGGACAGCATGTCGGGCTCTCCATCATGGCAGAGCGCGCATCCCGCATCGGAGCAACGGTGAAGGCGGAGCGCGCAAGCCCCATCGGCGGCACGCGCGTCACGCTTCTGCTGCCGGCTTCGGCTCGCCATCCGAGCTGACAGGGCCTTGGTCCGCGCGGCTGTTAGAAGGAAGGATCCATCGAGGGACTGGCGATGAAATATGGGCAAAACGTCTGCCGGAGCTTTCTTGCGGCGCTGGCATTGGCCGCTGCAGCGGCTTGGGGCTCTCCTCAGAGCGACTCGGCCGAGGAAATCATTGAAGCCGTCAGAGAGGAGCAGGCGGTTGATCCGCGCACGGTCATTTTTGAGGTGAAGGCGGAGGAAGGGCCGCGCGAGAGCGTGATCCTGACGGGCACGACGAGCGAGCCGGATCTCTTTTCCATGCTGATGACTCGGCTTCTGAAGCAGGGCATTCGCGCTGAGCCTCGCATTGAGATTGTGCCGAACCGCGAAGCGCTCAAGCAGCAGATTTGGGCGACGGTGAAAGTGCCTCGCGCCGAGCTGCTGGAATTTATGGATGATGATTCGCCCGTTGCCGCTGAGGCCGTGATGGGCACGCCCATGCAGGTGCTGCAGGAGGGCTCGACGGGCAAGCTGCGCGTGCGGCTTCCGGACGGCCGCATCGCCTGGGCAAAGCCTGATGACGTTCATCGTCAGAGCGACACGACGCTGCTGGTGTGGAATCGCCGTGAGAAGCTCGTCATCAAGGCGCCGGCGGGAAGGCTTTGGGCGAGCGAAGAGGCGACTAAGCAGGCGCAGTCTTCCGGCGCTTCGCAGACCGAGGACGGCAGCGTTCTGCTTCCGGCCGGCTCTCGGCTGATCATTGAGTCTTCATCGCCCGAAGGCTTTTCGATTCTGACGCCGGATGCAAAGCGGGGCTGGGTGAGCGCCAAGGATGCAGAGAAGCTTTATGACTTTCAAGCGCGCGAAGAGAATGCGCGCCGCGCTGATCCAGTCCGCTTTCTTAAATCCGTGTCGGCCTCGGCGGCCATGCTCGCCGGAACGCCGGCTCGCGCGCATGGCGCGACGAGTCTGGGCGTCGACGGCGCCGGTCTGGCGGCAACGGCTTTCTTTCTGCACGATTTGATCATTCCTGTCGAAGCTGATCGTCAGGCCTACACTGGCGCTCCTCTTTCTGGAGGCAAAGGCTGGCGGGAGCTCAAGGCGGGAGATCTCCTCTTCTTTGGGACGCCGGGGCAAGGGAAGGTGAAGGCGCATGTCAAGGCTGAGGCGCTCTCGCTCGGCAGAAAGTCCTTTCTTTGGTCCGATGTGGAAGGCGCAGAAGGCAAAAAAGAAGTGAAGAAGGGAACTCTCGCTGCCGGTGCTCTGCCGGGTTTAGGTCATTTTCTGTGGGCAGTGCGCCTGCATCCAGAAGAGCTCACTAACCCCTGCATGCTCTCGACGAGATCACATCCGTTCTTCCAAACGCCGCCTGCTTCAATGCGTCCCTGCCGTTTGCGGTAGGGCAATGAGATCCGACTGAGGCCGAATCGCGCTCTAGCTTTCAGATCGAAAGTTGGTGCTCGATTGGTGAGCGTTTATCGGTGGGCTCCGCTATATGGCATCTCTCTGGGGCAGACCTCGTGTGAGGCGATAGTGACATTGTGAGGGTTGGTGATGCGCGCAATGAGGTTGCCCTCACCTCGTCTATCGACTTGAGGATCCTAGCGATGTTGAACAGCTTCTCCTCTGCGCAGCGGGAGCAGTAGACCGCTGCGTAAGGGCCCGCATAGCACTCGAGGTCATCTCTCATACCGTCTCCGAGGCATGGATAAAGAGGCTGTTGTATACATCTGACTTGTTGGCTTCAAACACCCATTCAGAGCATCTGTCAAGCGACGAGAGATTTGACCCTTCAAACGACAGAAATTGACCCCCTTTTG
>CAJKSP010000041.1 GCA_905202595.1 uncultured Sutterella sp. | reverse complement strand
GACTGAGCACCTAGAGAGAAGAGAACACAATCCATGTCCGCACAAGCAGCCGCCATGACGGCGGAAGACATTGTCAGGCAGGGCGGCGCCGCCGCCAACCGCCCCATTGAGGGCGAAGCGGCCGTTCGCGCCGCCATTGAATTCAAGAACGTCACCTGCCGCTTCGAAACGCCGCAGGGCGACTACACGGCCACCGAGCACGTGAGCTTTCACGTGCAGGCGGGCGAATTCGTGAGCGTCGTCGGCCCGACGGGCTGCGGCAAGTCCACGATCCTCAACATGGCGGCGGGCCTGCTGCCCGTGAGCGAAGGCGAAGTGAGAATCTTCGGCGAGAAGCTCTCGGGCCTCAACCGCCGCGCGGGCTACATGTTCCAGGCCGAGAGCCTCATGCCCTGGGCGACCGCGATCGACAACGTCGCCATGCCCCTCTTCTACCGGGGCGTGCCCAAGCGCGAAGCGCACGAGCGCGCCATGGCGTGGCTCGAGCGCGTGGGCCTCGCGGCCTTTCCGAACCGCTATCCGCACGAGCTCTCGGGCGGCATGAGAAAGCGCGTCGCCATGGCGCAGACGCTCGTGGCCGATCCGGACATTCTGCTCATGGACGAATCATTCTCCGCGCTCGACGTGCAGACGCGCGAACTGATGGAAAACGAGCTTCTCGCCATTTGGGAGAAGGAAAAGAAGGCGGTGCTCTTCATTACGCACGACCTCGACGAAGCGGTCTCGATGAGCGACCGCGTCGTCGTCATGTCGGCGGGTCCGGCCTCGCACCCGGTCGGCAACTTCGTGATCGACCTGCCGCGGCCGCGCGATCTGATCGAGATCCGCATGGACCGCGCCTTCCTGCAGCAGCGCGCCGAGATCTGGAATGTACTGCGCGACGAAGTGATGAAGTCCTACCGCGACCACCGCTCGGCGATGCTGAGTCCTGGCGCGGCAGAAGCCGCTGCAGGCGGCCCCGGCGCGGGCGGCATGGACGACTGACGCCCCCTCTCGCAGCCCAAGCGCTTTTCTTTTCCCCTATTCAGACTTGCAGCACGTACGCAAATGAGCAGCAAAGCGATTCAAAACCCCTCGATGCACCAGCGCCGCTTCCGCATCCACGTCATGCAGTGGGCGCTCCTCGCCTTCATCTTCATCTTCTGGTGGGCGATGACGAAGCCGGGGCTTCTGCCGAACTTCTTCTTCTCGAACGACGATCAGGCCGCCTTCTTCTTCGGCGAGCCCTATCAGATCTTCTCCCGCATCTACGACTGGTTCGCGACGGGCGAAATCTGGCGCCATCTCGCCGTGACGCTCTGGGAGACCATCGCCGCCTTTGCGATCGGCACGGCCGCGGGCCTCGCCGTCGGCCTCTGGCTCGCCCTCACGCCCACGGCCGCCGCCGTGGCCGACCCCTTCATCAAGGGCTTCAATTCGATGCCGCGCGTGATCCTTGCGCCGATCTTCGCCGTGTGGTTCGGCCTCGGGCCGGCCTCGAAGATTGCGCTCGGCGTGACGCTCGTCTTCTTCATCGTCTTCTTCAACGTCTATCAGGGCGTGCGCGAAGTGAATCCGACGGTTCTCGCAAGCGCCCGGATGCTCGGCGCGAACCGCTCGCAGCTCCTCAAGACCGTCTACCTCCCCTCGGCCATGAGCTGGGTGTTCTCCTCGCTCCATACGTCCGTCGGCATGGCGTTCGTCGCCGCCGTGATCGGCGAGTACCTGGGCTCGGCGGAAGGCGTGGGCTACCTCATTCTGCAGGCGGAAACCACCTTCGACATGAATGCCGTCATGGGCGGCATCCTGATCCTCACGGCCTGCGCGCTCGCGATCGACTGGTGCGTGACGCAGCTCGAAGGCCGCCTCATGAAGTGGCGCCCGACGCGCCGATAGGCCGCCTCTGACGCACGGAATCCACCCTTTTCTCTAGGCGCAAGCCGACTTCAAGACCCGCCGTCCTTCTCTGACGGCGGGTCCTTTTTTTGTCTGATCGGCTCGCTGCGGCGGAGCGCCAGCCCGAGCCGCATCCGCTTTTCTGCCCGCCCGCATCGAACAAATTCTTCAATTATTTAAACTCGCATCAAATTTCATGCATTTCTTTATGCCTGCCATTAAGCGAAAGTAAACTTGCGCCCTAGACTCTGAATTTGCTGCGGCGCGCTCTTCGGACGTGCGGCCGCTCTTTTCAAAAAGAATAAAAATCGCCCCTTCCGAAAGCACGCTCATGTGGAATCTCAAGCATGTTGAATCTTTCGTGCGGCTTGCCCGCAATCTTCATTTCGGCCGCACGGCCGAAGAGCTCGGCATTTCCCAGCCGGCGCTGAGCGTTCAGATCCGAAGCCTGGAAAAGGAAGTGGGCGGTCCGCTCTTTCTGCGCACAAGCCGCCGCATCGAGCTCACGCCAGTGGGCGAAGTGTTTCTGAAGGACGCCAAGCTCATGATGACGCTCGCGGCGCGCTCGAGAAAGAACGCCGACGCGGCGCTTCGCGGCCGGGCGCTCCGCCTCGCCGTGGGCTTCGACTCGAGCGCGATCTCCTCGGGCCTTGCCCGCCGCACGCACCTCGCCATGCAGAAGGAGTCGCCCAAGCTCTACGTCGAATGCATTGAAGCGCCGGCCGCGCAGCTTCCGAGCCTTCTCGAGAAGGGAGCGATCGACGTCTTCTGCGGGGCCTTTTCCGATGGATTTGAGGCGCCGAACGCGCTCTCGAACGACATCGGGAGCTGCGCCGGCCTCGTGGCCGGATGCGAAGCGCTCCTTGACGAAGCGGCCAAAGGCCTCATGCCGAGCGAGCCGGCGACGAAGCGCAAAGGCCGCGCCGACGCTGACAAAACCGCGCGGCCCTACCCGGCGGAAGCGCTCCTCAATCTGCCGCTTCTTCGCTGCGGCCCGCTGCAGGGCGGTCCTGACGGCCTTGAAGATTTGGCAATCGAAACGCAGACGGCGATGCGCATTGCCTCCATGCGCCTTCTTCTCGAGCTCGTGGACGAAGGCGCCGGTGCCGCCGTCATTGCCGAGCCGGATGCGGCGCTCGCCGGCCCGCATACGGCGCTTCGCCCGCTCGAGCACGAAAACGGCGTTCCCTTCCGCTTCACGATGGTGGCGGCGCGCTCGCGCTTCGGCGGCTCCCGCGAGGCCGAACGCTTCTGCGAGCTGCTCGCCGACGAGGCGAAGGCCGCCGGCGCGTTCGGAAAGCCCCCGTCAGAGGCCGAGTGACGGCTGGCCGGCTCTCGAGCCGCAGAAGACCGCATGAGAAAAAGCGCGCTCCGGCAGCAGCCGAAGCGCGCTTTTCTGCGTCAGAACGTCAAGCCGTCAGGCGGCTGCCGCCGGCTTGCTGCGGGAGCGCTTGAAGTGCAGCGCCGTCGCAATGACGAGCAGCAGCACGAAGGCCGTGCCGAGCGAAAGCCACAGATTTGCGTGCGAGAGGCCCGCGACGAGGTAGCCCGCCGCCGCGCAGAAGGCCACGGTCAGCGCATAGGGCAGCTGCGTGGCCACATGCTCGATGTGATTGCAGCCGGCGCCTGCCGACGAGAGGATCGTCGTGTCGGAGATGGGCGAGCAGTGGTCGCCGAAGACCGAGCCGGCCAGCGTCGCCGAGAGCGCCACGATCGTGAGATTCGGATCGATCGCCTCGACGACCGGCACGACGATCGGGATGAGGATGCCGAACGTGCCCCAGGCCGTGCCCGTCGAGAACGAGAGGAAGGCGGAGAGAATGAAGACCGCCGCAGGCAGGAAGACCGAGAAGTCGGCGCCGCCGCTCACCACGAGCTGCTCGACGAAGACGGGCGTCTGCAGCAGATCGCGGCACACGCCGGAGAGCGTCCACGCCAGCACGAGGATGATGTTCGCCGGCAGCATCAGCTTCATGCCCTCGACGATGCCGTCCATGAAGCTGCGAAGCGGCACGAGTCCGCGCGGCACATAGAGGGCGAACGCCACGACGATGGCGCCGAAGGCCGCCCAGACGAGCGAGGTCGACGCGCTGGAATTGCCGATGGCCGCCTGGAAGGTGTGGAACTTCGGATCGCTCCCCCAATAGCCGCCCGAATACATGAGGCTCAGAACGCCGAAGACGATGAGCGCGAGGATCGGCACGATCATGTCGAAGCCCCGTCCGCGCGGATTGGCGTGCGGCGGCTCGGCTGCCGAGCCGCCTGTCATTCCCTCGCCGAGGTTGCCCTTCAGCGCGCGCTCTTCCGCGCGGCGCATGGGCCCGAAGTCGTAGCCCGAGATGATGATGAAGAGGATGAGGACGATCGAGAGCAGCGCATAGAAATTCCAAGGAATCGTGGCGATGAAGGCCGCCATGTCGCTCTCGAAGATGCCGTTGCCCTTGAGCGAGGAGCCTACGGCCGCCGCCCAGGACGATACGGGCGCAATGATGCAGATGGGCGCTGCGGTGCTGTCGATGACGTAGGCGAGCTTGGCGCGCGAAATGCGGTACTCGTCGCAGAGCGGCCGCATCACCGTGCCGACCGAAAGGCAGCTGAAGTAGTCGTCGATGAAGATGAGGAGCCCGAGGCCCGAGGTGGAGAGCAGCGTCGCGCGGCGGCTCTTCACGCGCTTCACGGCCCAGGCGCCGTACGCCTTCGTGCCGCCCGACATGGCGACCACGTAGACGAGGCCGCCGAGTAGCGAGCAGAAGATGAGGATGTTGAAGTCGACCTTGTTCGCCATCGTGGCGAACGCGGACTGCACCGTGCCCATCACGACGTTGGCATCGGTGCCGACGGCGTAGATGAGCGTTCCGGTCAGAATGCCGATGAGCAGCGAGGAGAAGACCTCCTTCGTCATCAGCGCAAGAACGATGGCGACGATCGGCGGAACGATCGACAGCCATCCAGCTGCATAGGGCTCCATGACTATGGCTCCTTGAGTGCTGCGCTTGGTCCGGCATCGCCGGCGCGCAGCGGATCGTGACGGACGGCCGGGACCGCCCTTGTCGTTTCTTGGAAAACTAAGGTTGTGAAGGCGCCGGACCGAAGGAGCGCTCTGCATCTGCTGCGCATCAGTCGCTCCGCGGACGAACAGCCGTCCGCTCCGGCGCCCTGCCTCCGACAGGATACGGGACAACGCTTCGCGCTTGAAGCGCCGACAGACTTCCTGCGCGAAAAGAGGCGAAAGTGGCGATTGTCGCAGATTGTCTGCGAGTTTTTACCTAGAAAGCAGATCCTGCCTGCGCCGCATCAACAAAAGCCGAGCGAAAGAAATGCTCCGAACCGCCGCATTCAGCGGCTTGCATGCAGCACAGCATTTTGTTTACGATAATAAATATCATTTTCATTTTGGAGGCATCTCATGTCTGTCGATTTGTCGGCGCTGCGGCGCTTCATTGGAGAGCGCCCCGGCGCATCTGCCCGCGAGCTTGCCCTTCACTTCCGCCTCTCGGCCGGCCTGGCTGAAGCCATGCTTGAACGGCTGGCCCTGCGGGGCGACATCGAGCGGCTGCCGCAGGCGGGAGGCGCCGCCTGCGCCTGCTCGGGCTGCACCGGATGCAGTTCGGGATGCGGGTGCGGACATGGGGAAGCAGACAGCAGCCCGCGGTACCGCCTGGCGTCCTAGGACGCTCAGCCGGCAGCCTGAGCGCTTTCAGGCTGCCGCCGGCTGCTTCAGGACGCACTTGCGCTTAACCATTGACTTCTGCCGCCGAGTCTGGCATAATGCAATTCGTTGTGGTTAGGGCCAGCTTTCGTTTCCAGGAAGCCAAGCCTCAACAAGTCGTTGGCGGGAGGCCGCACGGCGCATCGATGAATCAGCGTCGAGCTTGACAGGCCGCCTCCTTGGAAAGTCCCTTTCCACATACTGATGAGGGTTTGCATATTTTGATGCAAGCCCTTTTTTATTGCCTGTCTCTTTTGTCCTTCTGCCCATCGAGCTGCCGTGCGAATGCAAAGCGCTCGGCATTTCAAGTCATCGGGTTAAATCGAGTAGAGCATTCGCTCTAGACGCACTACGCTTGGAGAGAGGAGGGGCTTCAGCGCTTTGCAGACAAAAGCGCCTGAACCCCATGGCTGGATCTCTCGCGAAGGAGGACTGTCTATGCTCACTCGTCGAATGCTGATTGCTGCCGCCGGCCTTGCCGCCCTGCTGCCTGCCGCACAGGCGGCCGACAACCCCATCTTTTCCGAGATTCTTTCCGGCGTGAAGGACAAGGCGACCCGGGAGTACATGGAGCGCCACCGCGACGACGGCCGCTGGGACGGCAAGTACTTCCATGACCGCCAGACCAACCGCCGCTACACGCGCGACGAATGGCGCCGCGAGATGGAGCGCCGCGCCGAAGAAGACCGCCGCTCGAAGAACCGCCGCCCGGAGCGCAAGGAGAAGCCGAATCCCAAGCGCGATCCGAAGCGCGACGACCGTCGGGATGATCGCCGCGACAGACGAGATGACCGAAGGAACGATCGGCGCGATGATCGCCGGGACGACCGAAGGGACGATCGCAGAGATGACCGGCGCTTCGACCGCCGCGATGACCGAAGAGACTGACCGCCGCTGACGGCTGAAGGCCTCTTTTGAGCTTCAAGCCCTGCCGCCGACAAGGCCCGCAGGGCTTGAAGCGTTTTAGTCAGCGGCTTTTCTCGCAGCAGCCTCCTGCCAGCCGGCAGCGCTTCGTCAGCGCCGCCCCTCAGGCATTGCCGACGAGGCCGGAGCCGTCAAAGCCCGACGGCCCGCCGCTGAAGCCGCCGCCCGCTCCCTGAAGCCGATCGGCCGCCGCCGGGCCGTAGGGCTTCTCGCGCCGGCCCGTTCGCGGATCGAGCCAGTCGCCGTTGGGCATCGTGAAGACAAACCCTTCGGGGAAGACGTCTGCCGGATCCGCGGGGCTGAAGTCGCCGGTCTCGCTTCTGAGAATCACCGTGCCGCAGTCAAGCTCGACGACAAAGCGCAGCCCCGGCTCGAGCGTGGCCGGCACATTGAGCGCGCCGCCGTAGATCTGCGGCCAGACGCCGGCGGGCGCCGCTTCGCCGCCGTCAGCGCAGATCGCGCTGAGATCGTCCTTCGTCATGAAGAGCCAGCCGCTGTCGCGCCGCCCTTCGGCTTCCCCGAGGCCTTCGCCCGGCAGCAGCTTGAAGCGCACGCCGACATGCACCATGCCCTCGCGCAGCACGCTTTCCGTGAAGGCGCACCAGCTCTCGCCCAATGGCGGCGGAATCACTTCGCGGACGTCGGCAGGCCGCAGCACGGAGCGGCGGTCCTCGCCTTCGCAGACATTGATGCGCTGCCGCTTGACCGGCAGGAGCGCCGCGCCTGCGGCGCGGGCGCGCGCGAGAAACGCCTCGGCATTGAAAAGCCGAATGAAGTCCGCCTCCTCGGCATAGAGCGGAATGATGATCTTGACAGCCGCCGGCTGAAGCGCCGCTGCGTCGGGCGCGGGCGCCGCCTCGCCCCGCTCTTCGTCGGGCTGATCGTCTGCGCCGAGCGCTTCAGCGCCCGCCTCCTCGCGGGCGGCCTCGGCATCGAGCCAGGCTTCGAGGCCCGAGCCGTCGAGCGCCTCGTCCGTCTCTGCGAGCTTCGCCGAGAGATAGGACATTCGGGGATCGGGCGACGTCTGCAGCGCCGTCGGCGCGGAGAGTCCCGCCTGCGCCAGCTCCTCCTGCAGAAGAGCCGCCGGCACGGCAAGAAGCGCCGCATAGCGCCGAGGCGCTTCACCCTCGTCCGAATCCGGCCCGAAGAGCTCGACCGGACGGCCGTCAGGCTGCGGCACCGACAGCAGCTGAATGGCGGAAGCCGCCGCCTCGAGCGCACGGCTCTCGGCGCCCTCATCGCGAGCGCCTTCCATCTGCACGGGCTCTGCGCTCAGCACATCGGCCGCCAGATGAAGCGCTTCGAGCGCCCAGAGGCCCTCGTCCGCTTGGCCGATCGCCCGATCCCAAGCGCTCAGACTCGATGCCGAACCGAGCGCGAAGGCCTGAAGAAGCAGCACCGGATCCACGCCGTCTGCGCCGGGCCTCGCCGTCCCGCGAGCCAGCCGAGTCCGCCAGTCCGCCTGCGGGAGCACCGCGTCGCCCAGGCGAAGCCGCGGCGCCGCCGTCGCTTCAAGCCATGCCGGCGCGTCGGACGACAGCGCCTGCGCTTCGATCGGCATGGCGTATTCGGCCCGCATGGAAAGCGCGGCGCCGCCCCTCATCGCGCGAATCGCCCGATAGCCGTCCGCGGCCGACGAGGCGCCTGCCGTGACGAGCCAGCGCAGCGTCTTGCTGCCGCCCGCCGGCGCAGCCTCGACAATCGGGAAGGCATCGAGCCGCCCGTACACCTTTTCCGGATGGCCGAAGGGCGACGTCCATGCCGGCGCGAGCGCCGCGAGCCGCCGACTCCACCCGCCCTTCCAAGCCGCATAGTCGGCTGCCTGCCGCGAGCAGAAGGCGCGGAAGGCGGCAAGCTCCGCCTCGGGGCTGCCTCGGCGCGCCAGGCGGTGAGCCGCCGCAAAATGCCGGAACGCGCCCTGATGGCGGTGAAGCGCCGTGAGGGCCGTTCCAAGGGCGATCTCCGCCTCAAAGGACGCCGGTCCGCCCGAGAGGGCCGCATAGGCCGCGAGCGACTTTTCCGCCCAGAGCGCCGCATGAGCCGCATCGCCCGCCGCAAAGAAGACGGCCGAAAGACCCGACGCCGCGGCGAGCCACGCTTCAGCCGCGCGCCGAGAGGCCGCTGCAGCCGGCGCGGCCTGCGCCGCCGAGAGGCGCCTGCCGGCCTCAACGGCCGCCGCGCGCACTTCATCGGCATAAGGCGGCAGCAGCGGCTGGCCCGACGCCGCCCGCAGGAAGAAGTCCCATTCGTCCTGATCGCGGCCTTCCTCAGCCGTGCGGATCGCCAGGCGGCGAAGGCCTTCGGCCGCGAGCGTGGCGCCGCAGCTGAGCGCGCAGTCGGCCGCCGCTTCGATCAGTCCGTCCTCCAGGCGCAGCCCCTTCCCCGCCTCGAGCGCCCGCAGCGCGAAGCGGCTCACGATCTCGGCCTCTTTCCGGCGAAGGTCCTCTGCGTCCTGCGCCGCCTCCTGGCGGCTGTAAATGAAAAGCGGCCGCTTCTCGAGCGGAAGGGCGAGCGCAGCGTCGAGCGCCGCACGCCGCATCCAGTAGTGCGGCACGGCGCCGAAGGCCGCCTCCGTCTGCGGAAGCGAGAGAAAGCGAAGCGCCGTTTGGCGAAGCCCCGCGAGCGCCTCGCCCGCCTGCCGAGCCTGATCGGCGCTCGCGCGGCACGCAGCGGCAGCAGCGGCATCGAAGGCGCCCTCTGCAGCCTCCGCCGCGGCAAAGGCCGCCCAGGGCGAAAGCGCTGCCAGGCGCTCGTCCGGCTCTTCGGCAAGGGCGTCGATCTCGTTCAAGGCTTCGAAAGCGCCTTGGCAGCGACGGCCACCGCTCAAGCGCGCCAGAAGCGCCTGCGCGGCCGCTTCCTCTTCAGCAGCCGCGCCGCACGCCTCGCGCAGACGGCGCTTCTCTGACGCCGCCCACTCGAGCGCCGCGGCATCGCCGGCAGCCGCCGCAGGGGCAAAGCCCGCAGCATGGGGCTGAACATTGACGGCCGGCGCATAGCGCGGCGACATCAGTTCGGAAGCGAGGCGCCAGATCCGCACCCCGCCGAGCGCCGAGGCTTCTCCGGCCGCTGCGTCAAGCATCAAGCGAAGCGCGCGACGCCAGGCCGCAGCCGCCTCGGGAACCTCTGCACCCCCGGCCAGCCGGCGCTGCGCCACGATCTGCGCGAGGCGCGCCTCGTCGAGAAGAAGGCTCGCCGTCCGGCAGCCGCGAAGCGCGGTCGAGAGCCGGCCGAGCGACGCGAGAAGCGGCTCGATGCCGCCCGCTGAAAGGAGTCCCTCGAGAAGCGGCGAAAAAAGCGCCGTCTCAAGAAGCGCATTCGCTTCCCCCTGCACCGTCCCGGCGCCGTCGGCCTGAGGCGCCGCTGCGCCCAGCGCCTCGGCGAGCGCGTCTGCAAGCGCCGCTAGCGGACTCAGCGCCTGCTCCCTCTGACGGCTCCCCTCCTCTGCCTTCTCGACCTCCGCTGCGGCTGCCGCGCCAAGCGCGCGCTCGGCCTCTTCTGCCGCCGCTCGGGCGCAAAGCGCATCGCGCACCGCCGCCCGGCCGCGCGGCAGGACAGCGGCCGGCGCATCCTGCCTCGGATCCGCGAGCGGGCCGCAGCCCAGGCGCTCGCTCAACGCGGAAAGCACGGCATAGGCCGAGCGCTCGGCCGCCTGGCTGCGAATCGCATCGCCGAACGCCTTGTCGGCCAGGACGTCAAGCGTCTGAGGCGAAAGCGCCGCCGCTTCGGGGGCTTCGTCGAGCGCGGCCTTCGCCGCCTGCATCAGCGCCTCTGCCGCCTCTGCTTCAAAGCGCTCAAAAGGCTCGCCGCCAAGCGAGGCGAGACGCTTCGCCTGCAGGAAGAGCGCCGACCGCGCAGAGAGCGCGTCTTCGGTCTCGGCAGCCAGCGCGCGGCAGGCGTCCGCCGCTTCGCTCGGGCGCTCCCTCGACAAGAGAAGAAGCGCCAGGTCGCGCGAAGCGTCGGGAGCGGCGGCGTCGGGTGCGGATGCAATGGTGTTCGGCATGAAAAGCAAAGAAGAGCAATGAAGAACAAGGAAAGCGCCTTGCCCGCTCTCTGCATTGTACGAAGACCGGCCGCTCTGCCCCTGCCGACCGCCGCCTTTCTGCCGAACGGAGAGCCGCGGCGCTTTCAGCGCCCTCTCTTCATGTCGTCGAGCGACGCCTGCGCGCCGGCGATGAGCCGGTCGAGACGCGCGAGATAGTCCGAACGGTTCACAAGCGGGTGCGGCTCGCCGGGTCGGCGGGCGCAGATCGCCGGAATCTTCTCCGTCAGGCCTGTCGAGAAGGGATGCGCCGTCAGATCGACGTCGACCCCGAATGCCGGGTCGCCGAGACGCTTCATGCTCGCAATAAAGGCTTCGAGCTGCTCCGGGCCTTCAATGGCGTTGAGGCCCTGCCCGCCGATCGTCGCCGCACGATGCGTCTCGCCGTCAAGCTTCACGTCGTAGAGATACGAGCACGTGCCCCACGTATGGCCCGGCGTCTCGAGCGCGAGGAAGGTCTTTCCGCCGACTTCGATCTTCTCGCCGTCCCGAATCGTCAGGTCCGGCGCATCAAGCATCTGCCACGCCTGACGCGTGCCGGCAGAAGCCTTGGCGCTTTCAAACGCTTCCTTCCAGCCGCGCTCGCTCATGGCAAACCGCGCATGGGGCAGCAGGGGCTTGAGCCGACGCGCGCCGCCGACGTGATCGAAGTGGCCGTGCGTCATCAGCACCAGCTTGATGTCCTCCAAGCGCGCGCCTGCCGCTTCAATATGCTCGGGGAGCTTCTCCGCAAAGGGTTCATGCGTCGTGTCGATGAGCACCCAGCCGTCTTCTGTCTTCACGAGGTAGGCCGATACCCAGCGCACGCCCACATTCCAGACGTCGTCGAACACCTGATAGGGCGCCTGCAGCTGCACCGCCGGATCTGCAAGCCAGCGGCCGAGCGTCTCGGGCATGCGGCGCGTCTTCGCAAATTCGCCGAATAGGCGGCTCACTTCCGCAGAATTTAATTCGGCCTCAGCCGCGAAGGCTGATGCCGGCATCGCTGCGCCCAACCAGCCGGCGAGCCCCGCCAAGCCCATCAGCCGGCAGGCATCGCGGCGGGTAAAGCCGCGGCGAAGAAGACCGCCGCTTTCTTCAGAAGACGCTGCGCCGGGCATGGAATGGAATGTCGTCATTTTTGAAGCACCTCAGAACTAGAAAGAAGGCCGTGAACGCCTTGTCTACGTGCAACGCTACGGCGCCGGCTCCGCCGGATCAACGCCTGCCCGCGCACCAGATTGATGCAGAAAACGCGACAATGCAGCATTGCGCGCGCAATATGAACAACAACGACTTCGTCAAGGAGCTCAGCCATGGACCGCTTGGACCGCCTTCGCATCTTCTGCCGCACCGCTCGGCTCGGCAGCTTCACGCTTGCCGCCGAAAGCCTCGGCCTGGCGCGGGGCGGCGCTTCCCGAGCCGTGCAGTCGCTTGAAGCTGAGCTCGGCTGCCGGCTCTTCAACCGCACGACGCGGCTGGTGACGCTCACGGCCGAAGGCGAGGCGCTGCTGCAGAAAGCCGAGCGGCTCCTCGGAGAAGCCGATGCCATCTTTCGTCCGCAGCAGATGACCGATGAAGCGCTCTCGGGCCGGCTTCGCATCGCGTCGTCCCTGGCCTTTGCCGAATTCTTTCTCGCCGAAGCGCTTGAAAATTTCCGCGACAGCCATCCCGGCATCGCCATCGAACTCGAAGCCGACCTCTCCGCCCGCGAGCCGCTTACGCCGCAGCGCTTTGCCGAAGCGCGGCTCGACGCGGCCTTCTGCGCCGCAGCGGAGCCCCACGATGCGCTGATCGCCCTTCGCACCGGCCTGGCGCAGAGCGTGCTCTGCGCGGCGCCGGGCGCCGTCCCGGCGGAAAGGCTCAAGCGGCTCTCGGATCCCGAAGAACTCCGTGAGCTGCCGCTCGTGCCGACAGGCGTTCCTGCGCGCTGGCGGCTGCGCCGCCCGGCAGACGGCCGCACGGCCATTCTCGAGCCGGCAGGCGGCATGGCGTACTCCAACGCCCACCTGGCGCTCGCAAGCGTCCGGCGCGGCCGGGGCATCGCCATGCTGCCAACGGTCGCCGTTCGCGAAGCGCTGGCGGCTGGCGAGCTCATCCGCATCCTGCCGGACTGGGAAGGAGAGCCGGAGCCGATTCTCGCCGTCTTCGCCTCGCGCCGGCAGATTGCCGGGCCGGCGCTTGCGCTGCTGCAGTTTGTGCGGCAGCGGCTCGCAGACGAGGCATGATGTCCGGAGCCGGCAGCTTCATCTGCTGCAGCAAAAGACCAACGCGCGGCACTTTCCGCTCTGAGCGGCGCAGGCTTCCTCTGGCGTAAGGCATAAGCCGATCTAGCCCCGGATAAAGCCGCTCGCCATTCGCCTTCTCATCACATGATGAAATTTATCAAAAGGGCCGTAAAACCTCTTCCTTCAGGAGGAGGATATAAGGCCCATCGTGCGAAGCACGGTTGAATTTACATCGGCGCGCCGCGCTCTGTTTTTCTCTAGAAGCGGAACACGCCATCGGCCTTAAAGAAGCATAAAAAGGCATATTGAAGTCGGAGAACGCCATGCAAAGGCGGCACATTCATCAAGAGACTTTCAGCATCAGACCATTCATTCGCAAATCTTCGTTACGTACATCATCGTTATAGTCATGACGATATTTTCCGTAATGACTGCTTAGATCATGCTTCTTCAGGAAAATCCTTTCAAATTCGGCACAGCTGCGGACGGGAGCTTCTTCAACGACAGAAGCGAGGAGCTGCCGAAAGTGAAGCAGATGCTTTCCGGACGCAGCCATCTGGCCGTCATCAGTCCGCGTCGGTACGGGAAGACGAGCTTGGTGCGCAAAGCTGTCAGGCAGACGGGCAGGCCGGCTATTTTTGTCAACGTTCAAATGGCCATGTCCGACTGCGGTCTTGCCGAGCTGCTGCTGAAATCGTTTTTGGCCATTCATTCATGGGAGCGTTTCAAGGATGCTCTCCGTTCGTTTCGAGCCAGGCCTGTTTTTTCCTTCAATCCTGAAACAAACGGAATAGACGTTTCGTTTGAAGCATCTGCAAGAGGAGACGCGGCGCTCGAAGATGTTTTGAATCTGCTCAACAACAAGAGCAGTCCTGACGCTCGGCTGATTGTGGTGCTCGACGAATTTCAGGAAATTGCCCATTTGGAACCCGGAACAGACAAATTGCTCCGCGGGATCATGCAGCTGCACGAGAACATCAACTATCTCTTCCTAGGCAGCGAAGAAAGCATGATGACAGCCATTTTTCAGGACATCAAATCGCCGTTCTTTCATTTCGGCCCTCTGATGCGCCTCGGCCGGATTCCCTACGAAGATTTTTCAGCGTTTCTGCAGGAACGCTTGGAGAGCATTCGCGGAGAAAAGTCTTCTCAAGATGCGGAAGAAATTCTTTTGATCACGAAATGCCATCCGTTTTATACGCGGCAGCTGGCGGCCGCCTTCTGGGATCAGTGTGTGCGCTCGGAGAGCCAGCCGAGCGTGCAGTCGGCCGCGGATGAGATTCAGCTCAATCTTTCGGCCAGCTACTTGGCCGTGTGGTCAAAGCTGAATCGGACCCATCGCAAAATTTTGGACATTCTCGCGCACGGGGGAAAGCTTCACGAGATTCGAGACTTCCCGACCAGCACGGTGTACTCGGCGGCCGCGCGGTTAAAAAAAGACGGGTTGATCGTGCGCGATGAAGACTATGACATAGAAGACCCTTTCTTTGCTCTTTGGATTCGCCGATCCATGCAGCAGGCCGCACTCGGTCTGCCGTCCGGCGCTGCCCAGTGACTTTCCAAGACGGCCGGCGCTTGCGCTGCTGCAGTTTGTGCGGCAGCGGCTCGCAGACGAGGCATGATGTCCGGAGCCGGATGCTTCTGCCGCTGCAAAAGGCACAAAAAAGCCGCCGGAGAGAGCGCTAAAGGAGAAAACGCGCTCCGTCCGGCGGCTTCATTCACAGCCGCTTCTGTCGCAGCAGAACGGCCTGCCATGCAGGCATCAGCCTATTCACGCGGCAGATGCAGCATTTCGTCCGGCAATGCGGCCGAAGATGAGACAGTCGACGATCGACACCGTGCCCAGACGCACCATGCCGTGCACGCCGCCGCAGATTTCGCCCGCGGCATAGAGGCCGCCGATCGGCTTCTGATCGGTGCCGAGCACCTGCGCGCTGCTGTTGATGGCAAGGCCGCCCATCGTGTAGTGCACGCGCGGCCAGAGGCGCACGGAATAGAACTCGCCTTCGTTCTTCACCGTGTCGTCAAAGATCTTCGCGTTGAAGCTCGGATCCTTGCGCGCCTCAATGCAGCGGTTCCAATCGGCGACGCTCTTGAGGAACGCCTCCTTCGGAATCTGATGATGCTCGGCAAGCGCTTCAGCAGAGGCGAACTTCTTCACCACGCCGTTGGCAAGCCCCTTTTCGAGCGCTTCGACCGGCACATGCTTGACGTTGGACGTGCTCACCGCGAGCACGGCCGGATGGCCCGTCGCGACGATGGCGTCGGAGCGCACCTTGCGGTTGCCGGTTTCATTCACGAAGCGGCAGCCCGTCTTCGGATCGACCATGAGGCCGTAGCCCACAACCGCCTCGACGATCTTGGGCGCGACGCCGAAGCCCGATTCGTCGGGCGAAGTCCACGGCCCAAGCTGGATCCAGTCCATTTGGATTTCCACGGCGCCTGCGCGATGCGCGGCAAGAAGCGCGTCGCCCGTTGCGCCGGGCTGGTTCGTGCTTTCAAGCTGCGGCCCGAGGCGGGGATCGTTGAGGGAGCGAAGCCATACATTCTGGCTGAAGCCGCCGCCGGCCAGCACCACCGCCTTCTTCGCGCGGTAGAACGCCGTCTTGCCCGAATCATCCTTCGGGAAGACGTAGCCTTCGCGCACCTGCGCGCCGATGACGCGGCCCTTCTCCGTCACGAGCTCCTCCAAGCGCGTGCGCGAGAGAATGGGAATGCCGAGCGCCTTGCACTTTTCAACGAGCGGCTTCACGAGCTTCGCGCCGTTGCCTTTCTGATAGGCGGCGCTGCGCGGCACGGAGTGGCCGCCGTGGAAGGCCAGGCGGTCGAATTTGACGCCGATGTAGTCGCGGCACCATTCATAAGCGGCAAGCGCATTGTCGGCGACGACGCGCGCCAGATCCTTGTGCGTCAGACCGCCGCCGGACTTGAGCATGTCGGCGTAGAGGCGATCGGGGCTGTCGTCCGTAATGCCTGCGGCCTTCTGCAGATCGTTGCCCGGCGCAGCAATGCCGCCGCCGCAAAGGAGCGAATTGCCGCCGAGAATCGACATCTTTTCAATGAGAATGACGTCCGCGCCGGCGTTCTTCGCTTCAATGGCTGCGCAAAGTCCGGCGTAGCCCGAGCCCACGACGAGCACGTCGCAGGTCTTCGTCCACTTGATGTCATCGTAGAGCGCTACTTCGCGCGCAGCCGCCTGATGCGAGGCGCCGAGAAGGAGCGCGCCGGCGCCGGCTGCCTGAAGCGCCGCGCGGCGGGAAATGCTTTGAGTCATGATGAATGCCTTCTGGAAAACAATGCGGCTTAGAACTTGACGACGAGGCCGGTCAAGACTTCATAGGCCGACGGCTCGACATCCTTCGCTGTGCTCTCATCCTTCACATAGCCCGCGCCGACATAAAGCGACGTGCGCTTGCTGAAGGGGTAGACATAGCCCGCAGCGATCGTGAAGCGGCTCGGATCTTCCAGCCCTTCCTTCGATTCGTAGTCGAGCGAAGCGTCCATCCAGCCGATGTTCGCCTTGGCCGTGCCGCCCCAGAGCGGCACGTCGGCGCCGATCTGCAGCGAATAGCCCTTGTAGGACGAGTCTTTATCCAAGTCAGCCAGGACGTCATGCCCCTGGAACTCGCTGCCCTTCATGTCGGCAAAGTACATGCCCGAAGCGTAGAGCTTAAAGGCGTCGAAGTCATAAACAGCCGCCAGGCTGAAGGCGAGCGAGTCGTCGTAGTCGGGCTTGCCGGCGACCGTCGGGTTCCCGTACTGCACGGAGTCGAGCACGGCCGCCATATGAAGCTTGCCTGCGGTGTAGGTGGCGCCGAGCCCCCACTGACGGTCGGACGTGGACTTGCCTTCGACGCCGTCTGCACTCTGATTAATCTTGAGCGAATACTGCGCATGCAGCTGGAAGCCCGCCATCTTGGGCGACTGATAGGTGATGGTGTTGTCGTTCGACTTGAAGCCGCCCGGCATGATGTACTTCGAGCCCGCCATGTAGTCGCCCCAGCTGTTCGAGAAGGGGTTGACCTTCCCGCCCCAGATGCCCGTCGTGCCGAAGCCGCTGCGAAGCGCGCCGGAGCGGCCGAGCACGAGCGTGCCCGCCTTGTCGTTCGAAATGGAGATCTGCGCCATGCGGTGGAAGAGGCGCCCGCCGGTCAGTTCGCCCGTATCGGATGCGAACTGGCCCTCCAGATTGAAGCCCGCGCGCCAGCCGTTGCCCAAATCTTCGCCGCCGCGCATGCCCCAGCGGTTAGGAATCGACTGAGAGGACTTCATGGTCAGGCTGTCGCTCGACGCCGTGCCGTTGTCCGCATCGACGTGCTGATAGTTGAGGCCCGTATCGATGATGCCGTAGATCTCAACGCCCTCTGCCTGAACGGCGGCTGCGGCTGCCAGTGCGCATACTGCCGCTGCGGCCTGAGCTGCGCGAGTTCTGAAAGCTGCGGTCATGATTCTTCTCCTTTCTCTTTATGCTGAATTTGAGGTCGGACGGAGGAGGCGCTTCTGGTCCGGGCCCCCTTCCCTGACGCCGGACGGCCGCTGCCGCCCGACGGCATTATTCTCAAATCGGGACTTACGCGCGTAAGTTGACGCGCCTCATCCTGCCCGTCTTTTCCCAGGCCCTGGCGGCTTTCTGACGCTGCAAGCCGCTTCGGCGCCAGCGCAGTCCTGTAGATTTCGCTTATGAGTCCGAGCATTCATCCACTACAGAGCGGCCGTGCGGCCGCGGCGCCTCGCCGGTTCGCCAACGCCGCCAACTGCGCCGCGGCGATCGCAGCTGCCGGCATTCTGCTGGCCGCTTCAGCCGTCCTGACCGCCGCCTTCGCGGCGTCTGAAGCACCTGAAGCTGCCGGCGCAGCGCCGAGCGAGCCCCGCGCCGCCGTTGACGCGCTCTCGAGCGGGCGCGCGCGCGGCGGCACCGTCGTGCGGCTCGGACTGCTCGACTTTGAATCGAGCGCCTCCTACCTCAGCCGCGTCGAAGACATTCAGTCGACGATTCTTCAATATCTGCAGGAGACGACGCCCGGCATCATCATCGAGCCGCACTGGTACAAGACGGCCGAGCTCGAAGAGGCGGTCAAGCGCGGCGATGTGGAGTTCTTTCTCGGCAGCTCGGGCTTCTTCGTCGAAATGCGCCGCTACGGCGTGCGCGACATCGGCACCATCGTCTCCAGAAGCTTTCCGGATCCGAACCAGTGCGTCGCGGGCGTCATCTTCGTCGACAGCCGCCGAAAGGACCTGCAGTCCATTGCGGACCTCAAGCATCAGCGCGCCGCCGCCACCGACCCGCGCAACTTCATGACCTTCCAGATCGCGATGAACGAGATTGCCGCCGCCGGCTACGATCCCGACCGCTTCTTCAAGGACATCCGCTTCACCGACAGCCAGCCGGAGCGCGTCGCCGCCGCCGTCGCCTCCGGCGCTGCCGACGTCGGCCTGCTGCGCGCCTGCATGCTCGAAGCGCTTGAGCGCGCTCACCCTGAGTGGCAGGGCCGGTTCCGAGTCATCAACGAACAGAAAGGCGCGCGGGCCGAGCGCCTCGGCTGCCGCTATTCCACGGCGATGTTCCCGGGCTGGACCTTCGCCGTCGCGCCGCATACGCCGCCGATTCTCACGCGCCACATCGCCTCTTCGCTTCTGGCGCTTGACCCGAAGCGGACGGCTTCAGGCTTTGAAATCTCGTTCACGACCGACTATGCGCGGGTGAACGACCTCTTCAAGCGCCTGCGCATCGGCCCCTATGAGCATCTGCGGCACTGGACAATCGAGCGCGCCTGGCGCGCCGCCTGGCCCTTCGTGCTCTTGGCGGCGGGCCTCCTTGCGGCATGGATCCTGCATTCGCTCCGGCTTGAAAAGCTGGTGCGGCGCCGCACGGCGGCGCTTGAAGCCGCCTGGGCGCGCGAGAAGGCGGCCGAGGACGAAGCACATCGCGCCGCTGAAAAGCTCGATCAGCTCCAGCGCGTGAGCCTCGTGGGCGAGCTTTCAGCGATCTTTGCGCACGAGCTCGGGCAGCCCCTTTCGGCCATGCGCTACTTCGCGAGAAGCCTGCGCACGCTCTCCGAGCGCCCCGACGCCGACCCGAAGCTTGTAAGCGCCTGCGTCTCGGGACTCCAAAAGCAGATTACGCATGCGGGCGAGATTCTCGACCGCGTGCGCAGCTACGCCAAGCAGGGTGCAGATCGCAGCCAGCCGCTCGACCTTGCCGCGCTCCTCAAGGACGCTCTCGAGGAGCTCCGCAGCTCCAAGCGGCTTCAGTTCCCGACGCTTGTCGACGCGCCTGAACCGGTTCCTGTGCGAGGCGATCCGGTCGAACTTCGCATCGTCGTCGTGAATCTTCTCAAGAACGCCAACGAGGCGCTGACAGGCTGGAGCGCCGACCCGTCGCGGCCGACCGCCTCGCGACTCGCCATTCGGGCATCCGCCAGGCGGCTGCCGAACGGCGCGGCGGAGCTCGCCGTCGAAAACGACGGCCCCCTCCTCTCGCCGGAGACTGTCGCGCGCCTCGGCAGTCCGCTGCAGTCGAAGAAGAAGGAAGGCCTCGGACTCGGCCTTCTCATCTGCCGCACGATTGCCGAAGCGCACGTCTCGAAGCTCGTCTTCGAAGCGCGCGCCCTTGAAGCCGGCGGCGGCCTCAGAGCCGCCTTCATCATGCCCGCACAGGATGCGGGCGCGCCGCAGCAGAACACCCTCGCAGAAGGCAAAACCGACGACAGCAACAAGGCGCCGGAGAGCCCAGCGAGCTGAAGGCCGCATGACATGCGCCGCGCCGACGCGCGCGGCAAAGGACACTCATATGACGCAACAAGAAACCTTCGACGCCGCCGGCCCGCATGGCAAAGCGGCCGAAATTGCCGCCAAGGAGAAAGAGCAGGCGCTCATCCGCATCGTCGACGACGAAGTCGACGTGCGCGAGGCGCTCGCGCTCATGCTCCGCATTGAGGGCTGGCAGGCCAAGTGCTACGACAGCGCGAGGCAGTTCCTCGTGGAAGACGACGGCGCCGTTCCGGGCTGCCTCGTCCTCGACGTCCGCATGCCGGCCATGACGGGGCTCGAGCTGCAAAGCGAAATGATCGAGCGCGGCCTGCCCCTGCCCATCGTCTTTCTCACGGGCTACGCCGACATCGACGTCGCCGTGTCAAGCCTCAAGCGCGGCGCCGTCGACTTTCTCATCAAGCCCGTTGACGACGACCGGCTCCTTGACGCCATTGCGCAGGCCGCGCACCGCGACTTTCAGCGGCGCGCCGGCATTGACGGTCCGGGCCGCGTCCGGGAGGCGCTCCGCGCGCTTTCCGAGCGGGAGCGCGACATCCTCGGACTCTTCATGGCGGGCGCGACCGATGCGCAGGCGGCGCAGCGCCTTTCACTCTCTGAACGGACCGTGCAGGGCCATCGCGCCAAGATCTACCGCAAGTTCGGCATCCATACGGCGCGCGAGCTCGAAGCGCTCATGCCCGACATTGAAGCCGCTGAAGCGGAGTCCGCCCTGCACGGACCGCACTGACCTGCCTCGATCGGACTTTTCTCGCCGCCTCGCGCTTTGCTGACAAAGCCCAAATTACGCGCGTAAGACTTCCGGCAACAATGCGCGTCATGACAGAGAGCGCAGAAAGCTCGCCCGCGAAAGAGCTTCAGGCGCTTCTCCTCTCAGCATTGACCAACGACTCACGAAGGAGAGCTTGTTATGAAGTCCGATATGAATCGCCGCAGCCTTCTGAAGCTGGCCGCCGCAGCCGGCACCGCCGGCCTTGCCGGCGCCGCGTCCGCTGCTGTGCCGGGCCGCTGCGGCGCCCAGGGCGTCAAGTGGGATGAGACTTGGGAAATCGTCGTCGTCGGCTCGGGCGGCGCCGGCATGGCCGCCGCCGTGAAGGCCGCGCAGACGGGCGCCAAGAAGATCGTCGTTCTCGAGAAGCTCGCCTTCACGGGCGGCAACACGCTCCTTTCGCAGGGCTTCATCAACGCGGCCGACCCGGTCCGCCAGCCCCGGCAGGGCATCAAGGACTCCTGGCAGCATCACGCCGAGCAGACGCTCGCCGCCGGCGACTTCCGCGGCCAGAAGGACCGCGTCGAAGTGCTCTGCAAGAACGCCTACGGCGCCATCACCTGGCTTGAAAGCCTCGGCATGAAGTTCAAGGACAACGTGATCCAGATCTTCGGCGCGCTCTATCCGCGCTCTCACGTCCCGGCGCTGCCGAAGGGACAGGGCTACGGCACGGTTCTCACGAAGGCCGCCAAGGAGCTCGGCGTCACGGTGAAGACCGGCCTCGGCGTCGTGAGCATCATTCGTGAAGGCCAGTTTGAAGGCGACGTCCTCGGCGTTGAAGTGAAGAACAGCAAGGGCGAAAGCCGCTTCATCCGCGCGACGCGCGCCGTGGTTCTCGCCTCCGGCGGCTTCGGCGCCAACAAGTACCTGCGCGAGCTGCACGACCCGCGCGTCGCCGGCCTCGGCACCGACAATCTGCCGGGCTCGACGGGCGAAGTGGCCATGGCGGCCGTGCGCATCGGCGGCTATCTCGTCGGCATGGACTTCATTCAGTCCACCCCGGGCGCCCCCACCGGCAAGAAGATGAAGCTCCTCCTCAACTTCAATGTGAACGGCTCCATCTACGTCGACAAGCGCGGCAACCGCATCGTCAATGAAGGCGAGCGCCGCGACGTGATCCGCGACGCCGTTCTCGGCACGCCCGAACGCTATGCCTACACGGTCTGCGACAACGAAAACTTCATGAGCTACGACGAGGTGAACCGCGCCGCCATCATGAAGGGCATCGAGATCAACGAAGCCTGGACGGCCCCGACGATCCGCGAGCTCGCCGTGAAGATGGGCGTGGATCCGGACGGCCTCGAAAAGACGATCGACCGCTACAACAACGTCTTCGTGAAGAACGGCAAGGACGACGACTTCGGCAAGACGGCCGTCAACCTCACGAAGCGCATCGACAAGGGACCCTTCTGGGCGTGCTACACCGGCATGACCGTGCACCACACGATGGGCGGCCTCAACACCAACACGAAGGCGCAGCTCCTCGACTGGGAAGGCAAGGTGATCCCGCGCATCTACGCGGCAGGCGAAATCACCGGCGGCATCCACGGCACGAACCGCGTCGGCGGCAATGCCGTCCTCGACTGCTTCGTCTACGGCCAGATCGCCGGCGAGAACGCAGCGAAGGAGCCTGTCAAGGCCTGATGAACAGTCTTTCGACTCGTTCGATGATGCGCCGCGCTGACTAAGCCGGAGTGCGTCAAATAAAGCGAGGTGCGCAAATGCACACCTCGCTTTTGTGTTGCAGGACAAAATACATTGCCCCTTCGGAAGTGCGGACAAAAAGTTGGACCAAGTTCACAACTTGAAGTTCCAACATGTATCTGC
>CAJKSP010000040.1 GCA_905202595.1 uncultured Sutterella sp. | reverse complement strand
ACTACGACCACGACCACGCCCACAGCCTTTGCCGTGCTGTAGGCCATTCCGAACGACGCCAGAATCTGCGCCATCGGTTCGGCAAGCGCAGATTCGCCGACGATGCCCGACAGAATGCCGATGGAAGTGATGCCCACCTGAATCGTCGAGAGCGCGCGCGTCGGGTCGGCGCCGAGCTCAATAGCTTTTGCCGCGCCCTTGACCTTGTCCTCCTCCATTGCTTTGAGCTTGCCGCGACGGCTTGTGACAAGCGCGATTTCGCTCATTGAAAAGGCGCCGTTCAAAAGAATGAGAAACAGCAGGATGAGGATGTCTATCCAGCTCGACATGAAGGGAGTGCTCCCAAGAAAAAACAAAAAATGAGAACAAGGGCATCAATGCGGCCAGCTCTGCGAATCAATATTCGCAAGGCATGGATGCCGGGTCTTCGCCGTGAATGAGCGTGATGAGCCCCTGAAGCGCCACGCGGGCCGCTTCCAGCCGAACAACGCTGCGCGACTGCGACGGCACATGAATCGTGCGCGCTGACGTAATGATCGTGCGCCCGTCCCGAAGCTTTTCCGCCCAGCCGATGCAGACCGTGCCGACGGGCGTCGCTTCGGTTCCGCCGCCGGGGCCGGCCACGCCCGTCAGCGACACGGCATAGCTGGCTCGGCTCCGCGCACAGGCGCCCCGCGCCATGGCATGCGCCACAGCCTCAGACACAACGCCCTCGTGCTCAATCACTTCGGGAGGCACATCAAGCATTTCAGTTTTGGAGAGCGGCGTATACGTGACAAAGCCGCGGTCGAACCACGCCGATGCGCCCGGCACCTCCGTGATGAGCGCGGCGACGAGCCCGCCCGTGCAGCTTTCGGCCGTTGAAAGAGACGCCTTGGCTTCAAAGGCCACTTCGCCGAGCAGGCGTGCGGCTGAAGCCGCTTTCTCCCATAGTTCTGGCATAGATGATCTGGAGCTCCTTCGCTCCCGGGGAAGCGCGTCCGGCTGCAGCCGACGCGCTGAAATGTCTGCGGCAGCCTGCGCGCAGCGCTTGAAGCCGCTGCACGCCGCCCCGTGCACAGCTATTGTCGCCGAAGCTGCGCTGCGCTTTATTGACGCCGGCCGTCCCTTGCGCAGATCGTCTGCGCAGCCGCGCTAGGCTGCGGCCAGCAGCGGCAGCAGAAAATGCTCGGCAAGCTTGACCGCCGCCCACGCATAAGCGCCTGCTACCAAATCATCCGCCATAACGCCGAAACCGCCCTTCATGCGGCGGTCGATGACGCAGCCGGGCCAAATCTTGACGATGTCGCAGATGCGAAAGGCTGCAAAAGCAGCAAGCCAATAGCCCCAGCCGTCCGGAAAGCCTGCGCAGACGAGCCAGACGGCAGCAACTTCATCGATCACAACGCCGCCATGATCCTCCACGCCGAGATCCCTGGCCGTCTCGTCAGCCGCCCAAATGCCGATGAAAAAGGCAATGGCTGCCGCCGCAAACCATGCCGCATGCGGCAGCGAAAAGGCCGTTTGAACAATGGCGAAAACGAGAACGGCCGCTGCCGTGCCCCATGTGCCGGGCGCCGGATGCATTGCGCCTGCGCCGAAAAACGTAGAGGCAATATGCGACGGACGGGCAAGCGCAAACCGCAGCGTCATGCGCACGCGGCTGGCAGGATTGGCGTCGCTGTACTTTTCAAACATGAATTCTCAGCCCTTTGGGTTGTCGGCCGGATCGCTCGGCATCAGGCGAAATGATCGAAGCCCCGAGAGCTGAGCTCGATCGGAAGCCCCGCTTCATAGACCGTCACGTCCGTTGAAGTCCTCGGCAGGATCTTTCCGATGCGGGTCACCGGCGTGCCGGACGCAAGGCCTGCCTCCCATACGCGCTCGGCGTACTGCTCGGGCGCCGTGAAGACGAGCTCGTAATCATCGCCTCCGGTGAGCGCCGCTTCATGCTGACGCGGAATCGTCAGCGACTGCAGCGGCACGGAAATCGGAATACGCTCCCACTCGATGCTTGCTGAGACATGCGAGCGCTCAAGGATGTGCCCCAGATCCGCCAGCAGGCCGTCGGAAATGTCGGCGCAGGCAGTGGCCACGCCGAGCAGCGCCTGGCCGAGCGCGATCCTCGGCGTCGGACGGTCCATGCGCCGGCACATCGCCTCAGCCGAATCAGGCATCAGATCCCAATGTCCCCAGCGGTACTTGAGCGCGGCATACGCATCGCCCACCGTGCCGGAAACCCAGATGTCGTCGCCAGGCTTGGCGCCGCGGCGCGTGAGGCCCATGCCGGCAGGCAGATCTCCCATGGCCGTAATCGTGAAGGTGGCCGGCGCATGGCGGCCGTTCACTTCAGGCGTGCGCGTCGTGTCGCCGCCGAGCAGCGCACAGCCCGCCTCGTTGGCCAGCTGCATGAGGCCGCGGGAGAAATCGGCGAGGAAGCCGTCGTCACGGAACGGCAGACCGATCGCGAGGAAGAACGCGCGGGGCACGGCGCCCGCCGCCGCCAGATCCGAAAGATTCACAGCCAGCGCCTTGTAGCCCACATCCTCAGGATCAGCATCGGGGAGAAAATGGGTGCCCATCGACATCATGTCGGTCGTCACGGCAATCCGCCCCGCTCCCGTATTGATGATGGCGCAGTCGTCGCCCACGCCCTGACTCTTCCAAGCGCCGAAGGCGTCGTAAGTGAAGAAGCGCTCGATGATTTGAAATTCGCCCTCAGACATCGTTTCTCTCCGTCCTCCAATTGTCTTTTCAATGCGTCAGCGCGCATTGACGCCGAACCGTCTGCTCGGACAGCCTGCCGGTAAAAAGGCCGCGCGCTCTCGAGCGAGCGGGCGGCCTTCTTGTGTGCGGTCGGAACCGGGCTTCACGCACTCAGTGCGCGTCAGGAAACTCAGCGCTCAGGCGCCTGCCTCCTGTCCCTTCTTCGCATGGTCGGCGGCAAACTCCGTCGAACGCTCTTCCTCGGCCACATGCTCGAGGACGGCGTTCGTGAAGCGATAGCCGCTGCCGAACTCCTTGGCGAGCTCGATGGCCTCGTTCAGCACCACGCGGTACGGCGTCTGCGGGCACTTCATCAGCTCGTAGGTGCCGAGATAGAGAATCGCGCGCTCGACGAGCGATACGCGCTTCAGATCGCGGTCCACATGCTTCGCAAAGACGGGCTCGATGACCGTCGGATCTTCGAGCACGCCCGAAAGCAGCTCGCTGAAGAGCGCCTGATCGCACTTTTCAAAGTCCTTCAGGTCGATCGAAGTGCCCTCAAGCGCTTCGTCCTCGTCCTGAATGAGCCCCGTGAGGCGGTCGCGCACATCCATGTAGCGCAGCTGCGGATCAGCAAGCCACTGATAGAGGCCCAGGAGCGCAAAGGCGCGCGCCAGATGGCGCGGCGAATGCGGACGCTTGTGCGCTTTCTCCGTCGTCGCCGAGCTCATTGCGCATCCGCCTCGTCTTCTTCGCCTTCGAAGTCGTCAGCCGTGACGAACTCCTTGGCAAGGTTGGCCATCTCGACGGCGCAGCGGGCGCAGTCGCGGCCCTTCATGTCGATGCGCTCCTGGCACTGCTCGTCGGTGTTCGTCGTCAGCACGCCGTTGGCAACCGGGATTTCATAATCGAGCGCAATGCGGGCGATGCCTGCCGCCGATTCGTTCGAAACGATCTCAAAGTGGTAGGTTTCGCCGCGGATCACCGCGCCGAGCGCGATGAGCGCGTCATACTCGTCCGTCAGAGCGAGCTTCTGCAGCGCAAACGGGATTTCAAGAGCGCCCGGCACGGACACCTTCGTCACGTCCTCGTCCATGACGCCGAGCTTGCGAAGCTCGTCCATGCAGGCATCGAATTCGCCGCGGCCGGCATATTCATTGAAGCGGGAAACCACGATCCCGATTCGGAGATCCGTCCCGTCCAGCGAGGTGGGAATCACATCAACAGCCATTTTTTTCTCCTCTTCGAGTCGTGCTGCGCGCCGAAAAAGAATCGCAGGCGCGCGGCGGCCGAAAATTGCTGAGGTTCATAGAACCATAGTGTCTTATATGGGGGCGATGGGTCCCGCCGTCAAGAGGGCCCCGCCGCCGGGGGCTCTATTTTAGCCGGTACAAACCTCGTGCGGGCCGCCGCAGGGACACTCAATGCTCAACGGCGGCCAGCCGCCCCCTGACGGATTTCGCAGGATCAGCCTCCGAGGAGCCCCCATACGCTGAGTCCGCGCAGATACTGCTTCGGCACCGGCAGGCCCGGCATCTTGGTGAGGCCGAGCGCAGCGGCGGCATGCCAGCCCCAGTGAGGGTCATCGAGCATGCTGCGGCCGATGTCGATCATGTCGGCCGCGCCCTCGCGCAGAATGCTCTCCGCCTGCCACGGTCCCTTGATGAGGCCGCAGGCGATCACGGGCATGCCGGTGGCTTCGCGAATTTGACGCGCAAAGGGCACCTGATAGCCGGGGCCGACCGGGATCTTGGCGTGCGGCGTATTGCCGCCCGTCGAAACGTCGACGAAGTGAATGCCGTGCGTCTTGGCGATCTTGCAGAGCTCGACGGCGCCGAGCGGCAGCCAGCCGTCAGGCTCCCAATCCGTCGCTGAAATGCGAATGCCGACGCAGAACTCCGGCTTCACGGCCTTCTTCACCGCATCCATGACTTCGCGCGCGAAGCGCAGGCGGTTTTCGAGCGCGCCGCCGTACTCGTCAATGCGGAAGTTCGAGAGCGGCGACAGGAACTGATGAATAAGGTAGCCGTGCGCCATATGGATTTCAACGCCGTCCGCACCCGCCCGCTCGGCACGAACCGCAGCGGCGGCGAAGGCCTGCACGAGCTCGCCGCATTCGTCAAAGGAGAGCGCGCGCGGCTTGGCGTGAAATTCGTCGAAGGGCGTGTCGCTCGGAGCGCGCACGCGCCAGCCGCCGTCCATCGGCGCGACATAGCCCGGCGCCTCCCAAGGCGCGCGGCAGCTCGCCTTGCGCCCTGCGTGATTGATCTGCACGATCACCTTGACGCCCGGCTCAATGTCCTTCATGAACGCAATGAGGCGGCGGATGCCCTCTTCGCCTTCGTCAGACCAGAGCCCAAGGTCGCGGTCCGTGATGCGTCCGTCGGGCGTGACCGCCGTGGATTCGATGCAGATGAGGCCTGCGCCCGAAGCAGCAAGCTGCCCGTAATGCATGATGTGAAAAGGCTGCACGACGCCGCTCTTGGCGCTGTACATGCACATGGGAGGAATCGAAATGCGATTGGGCACTTCGAGGGGTCCGAGCTTCATGGGCGTGAAAAGCATGGTTTCCATGATGTCTCTCTCTGGTCCTTGAGCCAGTTGTGATGGTTTGCTGCGGTGCGCACAGCGCGCCGCCGGCTTTCCTGAACGGCAAGCGCCCGGCGCGCCTCGCCGTTTCCGCCGATGCTCGGCTGAAGCGGTAAGAGGCGCCTCCGGGCGCGGTACGCATCTCAAGATGCTGCTGAAAGCGGCTTTCAGAAAGCCGATCAGCGCTCTCGGGAAGCCCTGAAAACGGGGACTGCCGCTTTAGAACAGCGCGTCGTCGTCCTTGAGCGACATTATCCGCTCAACGTAGCGCGCAATCATGTCGACTTCGATGTTGACGCTGTCCTGCGCATGCAGATGCTTGAGCGTCGTCACTTCCACTGTATGCGGGATGAGGTTGATCGAGACGAGCGTATCGAGCGCCGTATCTTCAACGCTGTTGATCGTGAGCGAGACGCCGTTCACCGTGATCGATCCCTTGTACGCAACGTAGGGCGACAGCTTGCGCGGCACGCGCACGACGAGCTTGTAGGATTCGGCGATCTTCTCCATCGACTCCACTTGGCCCACGCCGTCCACGTGGCCGGAAACCAGGTGGCCGTCGACGCGGTCGGAAAGCCGCATCGCCTTCTCAAGATTCACTTCGCCGAAGGTATCGAGGCCCGTCGTCTTCGAGAGGCTCTCTGCAGAGACGTCGACCTTGAATTCGCGGTCGGTCTTTTCGATCACCGTCATGCAGGCGCCGTTCACGGCGATCGAGTCGCCCACGTGCACTTCGTCGAGCCCAAGCTCCGGCGCGAGAATCGTAAGGCGCACGCCGTTGCCGAGCTTTTCGGGCTCGCGAACCTTGCCGATCGCTTGAATGATGCCAGTAAACATTTCTTCAGTTCCTCCTGCAGATGATGCGGATGTCGCCGCCTGTGCGCGCCAGATCGGCAATGCGCCAGCGCAGAGCCTCGCCGGGAGAGGCCGGCTCCGGAATGACGGCGGGAGGCAGCCCTGCGCCGAAGAGGCAGGGCGCCACATAGATCAAAAGTTCGTCGGCGAGGCCGCTTGCAATGAAGGCGCCCGAGAGGCGGGGCCCCGCCTCGACGTGCACTTCGTTCACCTCGCGCGACGCCAATTCTAGAAGGAGACGCTTGAGATCGACGCGCCCCGGCGCATCTGCCTGCGGCAGTCTGACGACCTCAGCCCCCGCCTGCCGCAGCGCCTCGGCGCGAGACGCCGGCGACGAGCCGCATTCCGCCGCCGCGGCAATGAGCGTCCGGCCGCCAGGCGACGCAATGATCGCCGCATCAGGCGGCGTTTCCAGACGCGCATCCACGACGACTCGCATGGGCTGCCGCACCTGATCGGGCAGCCGCACGTTCAGCTGGGGATTGTCCGCCAGCACCGTGCCGATGCCCGTAAGCACCGCGCCGGCGCGGCCTCGCCAGAAATGTCCGTCCTCGCGAGCCTGCGCGCCGGTAATCCACTGCGAGCGGCCGTCAGGCAGAGCCGTGCGGCCGTCGAGCGTGACGGCGCTCTTCACTCGCACCCACGGCGTGCCGCGCGTCATGCGAGTCAGAAAGCTCACATTCACTTCCCTTGCTTCGGCCTCGCAAACGCCGCACTCGACCTCGATGCCCGCTTCAGCCAGCATCCTGAGGCCGCGTCCCGCAACAAGCGGATTCGGATCCTTGAGCGCCGCAACAACGCGGCCGAGCCGATGCTCAATGAGCGCCTTGGCGCAGGGTGGCGTGCGTCCGTAGTGCGAGCAGGGTTCGAGCGTCACATAGATCGTGGCGCCTTCGACCGAAGCGCCTTTTTCTGCCGCATCGCGCAGCGCCATGATCTCCGCATGCGGACCACCCGTCTGCTGCGTATGACCGAGGCCGATCACCTCGCCGTCCTTCACGATGACAGCACCGACAGACGGATTGGGCGGCGACAGGCGCCAAGCCTTCTTTGCTTCCTCGAGCGCCAGGCGCATGTAGCGCACGTCGGCATCGGCCTGCGCCTCCGCCTGCGCTTCGCGCTCTAGCGCTGAGCCGGGCTCTGCCCAGTCAACAAGGCGCTCTTCGTCTTTTTTGATGTCGTTTTTCAGCTCGTGCCCGAATTCTTCGAGCCCGCTTTTGAGCGATGCCATCGCTCTTCCTCCTTGAGAATATCCGTCAGCGCTTCGCTTTTTAGCAGATGCGCCGGAAGATCCGCCTGATGCCGGCATGCGCCGGACGTCAGTCTTCTTTGCCGCCGGCGGCTTCCCGAGCCGCATCGTCGCCCTCAGCCTTTGCGCGATCAGCCCGCTCTTTCACGGCGCGCTCGATCATCGACACAAAGGCCTCCGGATCATTGATGTTGAAATACACCGACGCAAACCGGATGTAGGCAATGATGTCGAGGTTCTTCAGCGACTCCAGCACGAGCTCGCCCAAGCGGCTCGAGCGAATTTCGCGCTCACCCGACATCACCATGCGCTGCTCGATTTCATCGAGCGCCTCGTCGATGCGATCCGGCGAGACGGGGCGCTTTCTCAGCGCGAGCGCCATCGAGCTCCGAAGCTTTTCGCGGTTGTATTCAACGCGGGCGCCGCCCCGCTTGACGATGTAGGGCAGCGAGAGCGATACGCGCTCAAAAGTCGTGAAGCGCTTGCCGCACTTCGGGCACTGCCGGCGGCGGCGGATGACGGCGCCCATCTCAGGCGCACGGGAATCCACGACGCTTGTGACGGGATTCTGACAATAGGGGCAGCGCATGGCCTCTTCTTCCTCTCTTTCTTTTCTGTATAGCCAAAAGCTGCGCGGCGCTCTCAAGCGCCGCGCGCTGGCAGGCGGACGTCCTGCGTCCGCCCTCAATACACTAAGTTTAGAGCAGGCGAGCCTCTTGAAAACTGCCCGTAGTGGCCGTTCCTGAGAAAAGCAGCCCGTCGGCGGCTACACCAGCTCGCCGTAGACGGGAAATGCACGCGAGAGAGCAAGCGCGCGCTCGCGCACGCGGGCCAGCCGCTGGGCATCGTCAGGCGCCTCCAGGAGATCGACGATGAGGCCGCCCACCTCGCGCGTCTGCGCTTCGCCGAAGCCGCGCGTGGTGACGGCCGGCGTGCCGAGACGGATGCCGGATGTTACAAAGGGCTTCTCGGGATCATTGGGAATGGCGTTCTTGTTCACCGTAATCGACGCGGCATGAAGGAGCGCCTCGGCAGCTTTGCCCGTCACCCCTAGCGGGCGGAGGTCGACCAGCATCACGTGGCTTTCCGTACCGCCCGACACGATGCGCAGGCCCCGCTCCTGGAGCGTTTCGGCGAGCGCGCGGGCATTGCGCACAACCTGCTGCTGATAAGTCTTGAATTCCGGGCGCAGCGCTTCGCCGAAGGCGACGGCCTTGGCCGCGATGACATGCATGAGGGGACCGCCCTGCATGCCGGGGAAGACGGCCGAATTGATCTTCTTTTCCAGATCCGGCCGGCAGAAGATGACGCCGCCGCGCGGACCGCGCAGCGTCTTGTGCGTCGTCGTCGTCACAATGTCCGCATGACCGAAGGGCGTCGGATAGACGCCTGCAGCAACGAGTCCTGCGTAGTGCGCCATGTCGACCATGAGGAGCGCCCCAGCTCGATGAGCAATGTCGGCGAGGCGCGCGAAGTCGATCCTGAGCGAATACGCCGATGCGCCTGCCACTAGGATCTTCGGACGATTCTCGAGCGCAAGCGCCTCGACTTTGTCGTAGTCGATGGCTTCATTTGCATCGAGTCCGTAAGGCACAGCCCGGAAGTAGCGTCCGGAGAAATTGAGAGGCATGCCGTGCGTGAGATGCCCACCCTCGGCAAGCGACATGCCAAGAAGGCAGTCGCCGGGCTCAAGAAGTCCGAAATAGACGGCGGCATTGGCCTGCGCACCCGAATGGGGCTGCACGTTCACTGCCATCTCCACTCCGGCCGGCTCGCAGAAGAGCGCCTTGGCGCGGGCGATGGCGAGCCGCTCCACCTCGTCGACGAATTCGCAGCCGCCGTAATAGCGCTTGCCAGGATAGCCTTCGGCGTATTTGTTCGTGAGGCAGCTTCCCTGCGCGGCCATCACCGCTGGGCTTGCATAGTTTTCGCTCGCAATGAGCTCGATGTTCTCTTCCTGGCGGCGCGCTTCTTGGCGGATCCAGCCGAAGACTTCAGGATCGGCCGCCTCAGGCGGCAAGTCGGTGCGGAACATGGGGCTCCTCCTTGCGCCGGGCGCAGACGAGCGCGCGTCGGACGCATCAATAGGTTTGCAAAAGAGACGGGAGAACGAAAGGCGGCTGGGCGCGCCGAAACGGCGCGCCCCAGAGACTAGTCGCTGCAGCCGGCCTGCGGCCGCAGCGTCCCGCGCAGCGCGTTACTGCTGCATGCTCGGATTGAGCGTATAGCGGCCGACAAGCTCCGCCGTAGCGAGCACATGGCCCGCCATCGCCTTCTCGGCATCGCTCCACGTGAAGCGCGCCGGCAGCTCGAGGCGCTCGACATCCAGCGCGCAGACAATGAAGTGATAGTAGTGCGAGCGGCGATCGACCGCAGGCGGGCACGGCCCATCGTAGCCCGTGCCGACAGCGCCCTCTTCAGGCACGCCGCCGCCGGCGTAGTCGTTGATGCCGCCGCGTCCGAAGCCCGGCGCCAGCTTGCGCTCATTGGAGAGCTCGCCCTCGGCAATCGACGTCACCTCGGCTGGAATGTCCGCCTGCACCCAATGCACAAAGCGGCGCCGCGCCATGGATGCGGGCATTTCGCCGGACAGGTCGCGGCCGTTGAAGTCCTGCGGCACGTCGTCGTCAAGGCAGCAGAGGAGCCAGCTCCGGACGCCCTCAGGCGCCCCGCTCCAGGCAAGCTGCGGATTCAGATTGTCAGAGGGCGCCGTTTCGCCCGCTGGGCCCACGCGTCCGTAGGCGCATCGCGGCGGGATGAGCGCACCTTCGGCAAAAGTCGTTGAAGTGAGGATCATCTCTAGCTCTCCTTCTTATGGATGAAAGCGTCTGCAAGGGCTTTCGTTCTTTTTGGAAATCAGCAGCGCGCAGCCCTTGGCTGCGCGCCGCCACACGTGTAAACCCTAGCAGAAGTTCAGCCGCCCCGCCGCCGCCACTGCACCCGCCGGATGTCTTATGCCAAAAGGGGCAGACGAAGCTGAAGGCTTACAGACGAAGCCAGAAGGTTGCCGGACCGTCATTCACAAGCGATACCCGCATATGCGCGCCGAATTCGCCTGTCTCGACGGGAATGCCTTCGGCGCGAAGCGCCTCGACATAGCGCTCATAAATGCGCCGGCCTTCTTCTGGCGGCGCCGCCTTCGAGAAGCTCGGACGGTTCCCCGCCAGGCAGTCTGCGGCCAGCGTGAACTGCGAAACGGCGAGAACCGAACCGCCGACATCGGCAATGGAGAGATTCATTTTGCCGGCCTCATCCTCAAAGACGCGCAGCTTCGCGGTCTTCTTCGCCGCCTTCAGAATCTTGGCTTCATCGTCGCCGGGCTCTCCGCAGACGAAGGCGAGGAATCCAGGCCCGGTGCGGCCGACGGTGCGCTCAGCCACGTCGACATGCGCTTCCTTCACGCGCTGCAGCAGCACGATCATGATGGCTATCTCCTTTCATGCAGGAAAGCGCCCAAGGCCTCTCCTGCCTCTTCAAGACAATCGAGGCCGCCGCCCGCGGATGAATCCCGCAGGCCGAGCGGCCTCGCGCAGAAGGACTTGGGGCCCGCCAAGACGCGCCCCTTCACAGCTCGCAGTCTTTTACTTGACGAGCACCTTCGCCCACTTGCGCTTGCCCACCTGAATCACAAGCTCTTCTCCGGCCTTGAAGCGCAGCGTGCGGTCCTTGACCTGCTCGCCGTTGATGCGAACGCCGCCCTGCTCAATGTTGCGGTTGGCTTCCGTCGTCGACGGCACGAGCCCTGCCTGCTTGAGCATGACGCCGATGCCGATGCCGTCTTCGCCGGCAGCCACTTCCTTCTGAGGAATGTCGGACGGCATGGCGCCCGCGCGGAAGCGATTGTTGAATTCCGCTTCGGCGGCATCCGCTTCGGCCTCGCTGTGGAAGCGCGCAACGATTTCCTTGGCAAGCATCACCTTGGCGTCGCGGGGATTGCGGCCGTGAGCGCATTCGTCCTTCAGCTTCGCAATCTCGTCGTTGCTCTTGAGCGAAAGCAGGTCGTACCAGTTCCACATCAGGTCGTCCGAGATCGACATCACCTTGCCGAACATCTCATTGGCCGGCTCCGTGATGCCAATGTAGTTGTGCTTGCTCTTGCTCATCTTCACAACGCCGTCGAGACCCACAAGAAGCGGCATCGTCAGAATGCACTGCGGCTCCTGGCCGTACTGGCGCTGCAGCTCGCGGCCGACGAGCAGGTTGAAGCGCTGATCCGAGCCGCCGAGCTCAAGGTCGGCCTTGAGCGCAACAGAGTCGTAGCCTTGCATGAGCGGATAGAGCAGCTCGTGCATGGCGATCGGCAGCTCCTCCTTGAAGCGCTTGGCGAAGTCGTCTCGCTCAAGAAGGCGGGCGAGCGTGTAGCGGCTGGCGAGCTGAATGAGGCCGACGGAGCCGAGCGCATTGCTCCATTCGGAGTTGTAGCGGACCTCCGTACGCGAAAGGTCGAGCACTTTGCCCGCCTGGCTGAGGTAGGTCTGCGCATTAGCTTCAATCTGCTCGTGCGAAAGCGGCGGACGCGTCACGTTGCGTCCCGACGGATCGCCGATCGCCGCCGTAAAGTCGCCCACAAGGAAAATCACCGTGTGACCGAGATCCTGAAGCTGACGCAGCTTGTTGAGCACTACCGTATGGCCGATGTGAATGTCCGGCGCCGTCGGGTCGAGGCCGAGCTTGCAGCGAAGCGGCACGCCGGTCGCCTTCGAGCGGGCGAGCTTCTGCTCGAACTCGCTCTCAATGAGGAACGTATCGCAGCCGCGGCGGATCGTCGCCATCGCTTCGCGGATGTCATCGGTAACGGGGTAGGTCTTCTTTTCTTGAAGATTGCTGTCTTCTGCCATGATCTGATTCGTCGGTCAAGCGGCCGCGCGCCGGATGCGGGCGGCCGCAGAGGCTGAATCCGTCGGCAACGGATTCGGCCGGAATTCGTCCACACAAGGCGGCTCGGCGCCTTGCCGAAGGGCCAGGCCGCATGAGTCCCGCTACTTTAGCACCCAAGGGGCGAGCGCCGCCCGTCCGCAAGTGCCGCGGCTGCGCGCAGAGGATGCACTTCGATGCATTTTGCGGACCATTTCGAACCGCCCGAGCCCGACCTCCCCCGCTAAAATGGCGTGCGGCCGCGCCGAGTGCGCCCTGCAGGCGGAAGCTTCCGCTTCAAAAGCCGCACCTCTTTCATCATCACTGCGCCCGTCCCTCTCATCACGCATGCCGGCACCTACGCTCATCGCTGAACAGCTTCGCGATGCAGGCCGCTTTTATCTGCGGCTGCAGCGCACGGCGGCTCGCCGGCTCTGCATTCCGCTTTCGCAGCGCCGCTGGCGCTTCGCCGCCCTCTCTTCGCTTCTTGCGCTGGCTGCAGGCGGCGCCTGCGCGGCGCTTCTGCTCGGTCCTGACGCCGGCAGCCGCAGCGCGTACGCCGCCACTGTCATTGAAAAAGTGGCGCCGCCGGATCTCACCGCAGAGATTCAAGCGGCGGCGAGCCTCGGCAACTACACCCCGGTGCATGCAACTGCCGATGCCCACGAAACGCTTCTATCGCTCTTCGCGCGTCTCAAGATCAAGGACGACCAGGCGTACGACTTCATCCGCCGCACGCCGGAAGCGCAGCCGCTCGCGGCGCCTCAGCGCGGTCAGTACATCTCCGCTGGCGTCGAGCCCTCCGGCCGCCTCGCCTATCTGCGGCTCTACATGGAGGGGCCGCACGAACAGGATTCGCGCACTGTTGAAGTGATGCGCCTCGGCGAAGACCTGGCCTGCTCTGTGCTTCCCTTCACGTTCACAGCCAGCGAGACGCTCATTTCCGGGACAGCCTTAGGCTCGCTGGAAGAAACCGCCCGGGCGCTGCAGATCCCGGAAAATGTCGTCGAGCAGCTCGAAGCCGTCTGGGAGGGCGCGAGCAACCCGATTCGCGATCTCAAGGCCGGCGACAGCCTGCGCGTCATCTATGAGAAGAAATACGCTGAAGGCCGCTTCGTGAGAAACGGCCTCCTCCTCGGCGTGCAGGTCGTGGAATCGGGACTGCGCAAAACGACGCCCCGGATCTACGAAGCGTTCTGGTTCTCGGACGGCATCCGGACCGGCAGCTACTTCACGCTTGACGGCCGCGCCGCTTCGCAGACATTCATGCGCATTCCGCTCGACGTGAAGGACATCTCTTCGGAATTCGCGCCTCTGCGCCGCCATCCGATCACAGGCGTCGTGCGCGCGCACAACGGCACTGACATGCGCGCGCCCGCCGGCTCGCGCGTCTTCGCCGCAGCAGACGGGCGCATCGAACGCGTCGCCTATGAGCGGCGGGGCTACGGCAACTACGTCAAGATCGACCACGGCCTCGGCCGCACGACGCTCTATGCGCACATGCGCAAGCTCGCCAAAGGCATCCGGCCCGGCGTCTATGTCAAGAAAGGCCAAGTGATCGGCTTCGTCGGCATGACAGGACTCGCTACCGGCCCGCACCTGCACTACGAGCTCATGATCGACGGCGTGCAGGTGAATCCCAAAACGGCAGACCTTCCGGATACGGAAAGCCTTTCAGCCTATCAGCTCGCGCAGCTGCGTGCGGCCGCAGCGCCGATGCAGGCGCTTTTCGATGAAGCGGCTGAAGCTGAAGGGAAGCCCGCGCCGAGCCGCATCCTGGCGGATCAGATGCGCCGCGAAGCGGAGGCGGATGCTGAAGCAGCGAAAAACGCCGCTGAAGAGGTGGACGCGCCTGTGGTTGAGGATGCGCCTGACGAAGACGCCGCACCTCAGCCCCAAGGCGCCAAGACTGCCGGCAATGCAGCAGAGAAGCCGCCTGCCAAGAACGCCGCCGCCTCATCGCAGTAGCCTGCACTTGCGCCCCTTCGCACATGCCGGCCCGCCGCCGCGGCAGAATGCTTGAAAGCTTTCTGCCGCTTCTGCTTTTTCTCTCCCATGCGCGATAAAAATGACTCCAGCCGCCCGGCAGGCGGCGCAATTTCTTCCGGCCGGCTCTTTGCCGGCGTGATGTCGGGCACAAGCCTAGACGGCGCGGATGCCGTGCTCTGCCGCTTCTTTCCCGCTGGCGCACCGAAGCTCTTTGAAGCAGTCGGCCGAGGCCGCGCGCCCTTCAGCCGCGAGCTTCGGCGCGAACTGCTGGCCTTTGCTTCCGGGACAGCAGAAGGAAGCCGGCCAGCGGCTGAAGCAGGCGACGTCATCGATCGGCTCGGCGCTGCCTCGGTCGAGCTGGCGCACGTCTACGCGCTCGCTGTGAAGCGCGCGGCCGATGATGCCAGCGTGCCGCTCACGGCCATCGAAGCCGTCGGCATCCACGGCCAGACTATTCGTCATCGTCCGGAACGCGGCTTCACGCTGCAGCTCAACAATCCGGCGATCGCCGCCGAACTGCTCGGCATTGACGTCGCCGCAGACTTCCGCAGCAGGGACGTGGCCGCCGGCGGCGAAGGCGCGCCGCTCGTCCCCCCCTTTCATGCGCTGATCTGCTCTGGCTCGCCTGAACCCGCCGCGCTGCTCAACATCGGAGGCATTGCCAATGCAACGCTGCTGCCTGGCGCTGCCGCGGCCGCGGCGGGCGAACCCGTGCGGGGCTTCGACACCGGACCGGGCAACATGCTGCTTGACGGCTGGATGCAGGCCGCATTCAACGAACCCTTCGACCGCGACGGACGCGCTGCAGCGGCAGGGCGCGTCATCGAGCCGCTTCTCGCCCTCATGGCGTCCGACCCCTACTTTGCCATGACGCCGCCGAAGTCGACGGGACGGGAGCGGTTTTCAGACGAGTGGCTTTGCCGCCGCTTCTTCGAAGCGGCGGCAAAGGCGCTCCCTGGAGCGGATGCGCTGACAGGCCGTCCAGCCGAGCTTCCGCTTGCGGTGAAGCAGAACGTTGCCGCTACGCTCACAGCGCTCACGGCTCGCACGGCTGCGGCCGCCATTGCTGAAGCCGCTCCGGCAACAAATCGCGTCTATGTCTGCGGCGGCGGCGCGCTCAATCCGACGCTCATGTCCGCCCTCGAAGAAGCTCTCCGGCATGCAGGCTTGACGCTCTGTGCGTTCGGCAGCACCGCTGAAATCGGCGTCGGCCCTATGGACGTGGAAGCGGCCGCCTTTGCCTGGCTCGCCATGGCCCTAGTCGACGGCCGCCCAGCCAATCTGCCGTCGGCCACTCGTGCGGCAGGCCCGCGAATTCTCGGCGCGCTGTGGCCTGGAAGGCCCCACCCACTCTGAAGCAGCGCCTCAAGCAGACGCACTGTTCAGCCAGACGCCAAGCGGCCGGCATCGCTCATCACATGATGAACAGTGCCGGCCGCTTGAAAATGCCGTTTCAGAGCGTTCCTCAGAGAGGAGCGCGCCGTGGCGCGAACTTCTCGGCGCTCACTAAACGCTGAAGGAAGACCCGCAACCGCAGGTCGTTACCGCATTCGGATTGTCGATGACGAATTGTTCGCCCGTCAGATCTTCCTTGTAGTCAATCTTGGCGCCCACAAGATACTGATAGCTCATGGAGTCGATCAGGAGCTTCACGCCGCCCTTCTCCATCACGGCATCGTCCGGATTCTGCGTCTCGTCGAACGTAAAGCCGTACTGGAAGCCGGCGCAGCCGCCGCCCTGCACGAAGACGCGCAGCATCAGGTTGGGGTTGCCTTCTTCCTTCATCAGATCGCGCACCTTATTCACAGCCGCATCGGTAAAGATGATGGGATCCGGCAGCTGCGGCACTTCTTCCTGCTGCGCAGCAGCGGCGGTGTTCGCTTCAGTCATTTGATTCATCCCTCTCTGGCGCCCGAGGCAGACCCAAGCGGTCCCGCTCTGCGGCGCGGCTTAATTTCTGAAGCGGCTATCCTACACCAAACCGCCCTCGCATCGAGACTTTCCCGAAACGTTTTGCAGATATGCTGCCGCACAAGCCGCAGGCATGAAAAAAGCCGCCGTCCCGAAAAGGGATTCGGCGGCTTGAGCCTTGAGGCCAGGGAAGCGCGAACGCTTCCATGAGCCCGCCCGCATGGCGCCTTGAAGACAGCGCCCTTCGGGCGGCAGATCCAAAAAGCGGATTAGCGCTTGCTGAACTGCTTGGCGCGGCGAGCCTTGCGCAGACCCACCTTCTTGCGTTCGACTTCGCGGGCGTCGCGCGTAACGAGGCCGGCGTTCGACAGCACGGACTTGAGGCCGGCGTCGTAGTCGATCAGAGCGCGCGTGATGCCGTGGCGGACTGCACCGGCCTGACCGGACTCGCCGCCGCCGGCGACGTTGACCATGATGTCGAACGTCTCGGTGTTTTCCGTGAGCTGCAGCGGCTGCATGACGACCATGCGGCCCGTTTCACGCTGGAAGTACTGATCGAGCGGACGGCCGTTGATCGTGATCTTGCCGGTGCCGCGCTTGATGAAGACGCGAGCGACGGAGCTCTTGCGACGGCCGGTGCCGTAGTTGTAGGTGCCAATCATCTTCAAAACCCTTCCTTAGAGATCGAGAACCTTGGGCTGCTGGGCCGTATGCGGATGTTCGGCGCCGGCGTAGATCTTGAGCTTCTTGATCATCGCGTAGCCGAGACGTCCCTTCGGGAGCATGCCGCGGACAGCGATCTCAAGGGCGCGGCCCGGATGCTTTTCCTGCATTTCGCGGAACGTGGTTTCGCGGACGCCGCCGGGGTAGCCCGTGTGGCGGTAGTAGGTCTTCTTCGTCGCCTTTTCAGCAGTCATGACGAGCTTTTCAGCGTTCACGACGACGATGAAGTCACCGCAGTCAACGTGCGGCGTGTATTCGGGCTTGTGCTTGCCGCGAAGGCGCAGAGCGATTTCCGCGGCCAGACGGCCGAGCACCTTGTCACTGGCATCGACCACGAACCAGTCGCGCTTAACCTCAAGCGGCTTGGCCGAGAAGGTCTTCATTGCGTTCACCTAATTCTGTAAAGCGGGCTCGAAGCGCTCCGACGCAACGGATGGCGCCGTCTTTAGACGCGCCAGGGCGCGAGCCCCAATGGTTCAATCAATCGGCGGCCTTGCGGCCGCCGGCTGCTTTTCTTCAATTTGGGCTTCCGACATTTGTCCCGGCGTGCGGTGCCAGTGGAAAATGGGGAGCAATCCGCACCGGAAGCAAAGTCAGATTGCGGATTTTATCCGAATAAAAAGGACGCTGTCCAGCGGAAAGCGTCCTCTTTTTTCCTCGCTTTTCATGCGCAGCGCACGTCCTACACCTGCAGGCTCTTGATGTAGGAAGCGACGCCCGTGAGGAACATCTGCGTCGCCATCATGGCGAGGATGAGGCCCGTCAGGCGCTCGAAGGCGAGCGTGATCTTGTTGCCCAAATGCCGCTCGAGCCAATCGGCAGACGCCAGCACGCAGAAGCTCACGGCAATTGTGATCACGACCACTGCACCCCATTCGAGGAAGCGCTCCGGCCCTGCCGCGCCGAGCATCATGATGGTCGCAAGGGTCGAAGGCCCTGCAATGGCGGGAATGGCAAGCGGCACGATGAGCGGCTCGCCGCCCGGCACGTTGCCGAAGACGCCCTCTGGCGACGGAAAGACCATGCGGATCGCCATCAGCATCACGATGACGGCGCCGCCAATGGACAGTGCCGCATCCGAAAGCCCGATCGCTGCAAGAAAGGACTTGCCGAAGAACATCGCCAAGAGTAGCGTCACGCCTGCGATCACATGCTCTCGCGCAAGCACATAGAGGCGCCGATTGTTCGGCACATTCTTCATGCACGAGATCGACACGGGAATGTTCCCGAGCGGATCGGCCATGAGCACCATAAGCATCAGGCCGCCCCAGAAGCTGTGTTCCATAAGACGAACTCCTGCTCTGCAAAGAAAACGCCGGAGAAAGGCGCACCTTTCCCCGGTCGGCGGAATCTTCGCTTCTTCGGCGCTGCCTGATGCTGCGGATGCCGCGGCATCCCGACGTCAGTCAGCGCAGCGCCTTGAGCAAAGGCTTACTTGTCTGCCTTGTCCGACTTCTCGGACGCTTCGGCAGGCGCGGCCTCAGGCGCAGACTCAGCCTGCGGCGCAGCCGCCTGCGCATCCGGCGCCGCCTTGGCGCGGGCGGCAAGCGCCGCTTCCACCTTAGGCAACAGCGCCTTCGTGCGCGCTTCATTCATCTGACCGAGGCGCAGACGGCGGAAGAGCACGTCCTCAGCCGTACGGGCGCACTCGTAGTCGTGGCAGTAGACTGCGTATTCGCACACGCGCTCGTCGGCCGCATCGCTCTTTTCTGCTTCAATTTCGAGCGCCGCCGGATCCCAGCGCTCGTCGCAGTGAATCGGCAGCGTCTTCGTCACGCAGAGGCGCGGCGCGATGAGGTGGCGCATCGTGGCGACGAGCATGGCGTGCTCGGCCATATTGCGATAGGCCGTCCACTTGCCGCCGGTCACTGTGATCATGTTGCCGTATTCGGGAATGACGGCATGCTCGCGGGAAACCTTTGCCGTCGAGCCCGCCGAACCCGTTGCGGCCGGGTTGTAGAGCGGACGGAGGCCAGAGAACGCGGCCTTCACGTCGGCGCGCGTGATGGGCTTGGCAAGGTAGCCCTGCGCCGTTTCGATCATGAAGGAGATCTCTTCTTCGGTCGCCTGCGGGTTGAAGTCCGCTTCGCGCTGCTCGACATCCGTCGTGCCCACGAGCAGCATGCCGTGCCAGGGAATGCAGAAAAGCACGCGGCCGTCGCGGGTCTTCGGAATGAGCATGCCCGTTTCGCCAGGCATGAAAGACTTGTCGAGCAGGATATGCGAGCCGCGGGCTACGCGAACCAGCGTCGACGCTTCCGGATCGACAAGGCGGCGGATCGAATCGACCCACGGGCCGGCTGCATTGAAGACCATCTTCGTGCGGATGCGGATCGCCTCGCCGGTTTCCTTGTCGGTCGCCGTCACGGACTGAATCCAGCCGTTCTTGCGCTCGATGGCCGTCACCGGCATGTAGTTCACGACCGCTGCGCCGTGATTGAAGGCCGTGCGCATCAGCGCCACGTCAAGGCGAGCGTCATCGAACTGGCCGTCGTAGAACTGCACGCCGCCCATGAGGCCTTCTGGCTTTACGCCCGGCAGGCGCGAAAGCGTTTCTGCAGCCGACAGGCTCGAGGTACGACCGATGCCGTAGCCGCCGTAGGTCATCGCAGCATAAATGCCGAGGCCTACCGTGTAGTACTCGCGCTCCCACTTCTTGTAGCAGGGCAGAATGAAAGGCTTGGCATGCACGAGCTGCGGCGCGTTCTGAATCAGAATGCGGCGCTCTTTGAGCGCCTCGCGCACGAGTCCCCAGTCGCGCGGGTTCTTCATATAGCGCACGCCGCCGTGAATGAGCTTCGTCGAGCGCGAGGACGTGCCCGCGGCGAAGTCCTGCGCGTCGAGAAGAACGGTCTTGAGGCCGCGGGTAGCGGCGTCGACGGCGATGCCCGCACCCGTAGCGCCGCCGCCGATGACAACGACGTCCCAAAGGGTGTCTTCACGAAGACGGGCGAGCTGTTCCTCGCGCACGATCGGTTTGAGTTCTTCTGCCATGGTCACAGATTCCATTTGCGGGCGCGCCCCACGGCGCGTGCCCATTGGTTCATGAGGGATTCTCTTTGATCGAGGCTCATCGCGGGTTCGAAAACCCGATCGATGCGCCACATGGAAGAGATTTCATCGCAGCCGCTCCAAACGCCGGCCGCAAGGCCTGCAAGAAGCGCCGCGCCGAGCGCTGTCGTCTCGGTGATAGCCGGCCGCACGACGGGCACGCCCGAAATGTCGGCCTGAAACTGCAGGAGGAGGTTGTTGCGCGAAGCGCCGCCGTCGACGCGCAGCTCCCGCAGCGCGGTTCTCGCGTCGCGCTGCATGGCGTCGAGCACCTCCGCGCACTGGAAGGCAATAGCCTCGAGCGCCGCGCGCGCAATGTGCGCGCGGGTGGTGCCGCGAGTGAGTCCGATGAGCAGCCCGCGCGCTTCGCTGTCCCAATGCGGCGCGCCGAGGCCGACGAAGGCGGGCACGAGATAGACGCCGCCGTTGTCGGGCACTTCCCGAGCAAGCGCCTCCACTTCGCTAGCGCTCTCGAAGAACTTGAGTCCGTCTCGAAGCCACTGCACGACTGCGCCGGCAATGAAGACGCTGCCTTCGAGCGCATAGTGCAGCGGCTCGCGGCCGAGCTTCCACGCCGCTGTAGTGATGAGGCGGTTCGTGCTCTGGCGGAACTCATCTCCGATGTTCATCAGGAGGAAGCCGCCCGTTCCATAGGTGTTCTTCGCCATGCCGGGCTTGAAGCAAGCCTGCCCAAAAGCGGCAGCCTGCTGGTCGCCCGCCATGCCGGCAATCGGAATCGCCGCGCCGAAAAGCGCCGGATCCGTCATGCCGACAATGCCCGAAGAAGGCACGATCTGGGGCAAGATCGCCAGCGGTATGTTGAAGATCTGCAGCAGTTCGTCGTCCCACTGCCCGGTGCTGATGTCGCAGAGCAGCGTGCGCGAGGCGTTCGACACGTCGATCACATGCGAAGCGCCGCCAGTGAGATTCCAGACGAGCCAGCTGTCGACGGTGCCGAAAGCGAGCTCCCCGCGCTCTGCGCGCTCGCGAGCGCCGGGAACATGGTTGAGGATCCACTCGATCTTCGTTGCCGAGAAATAGGGATCGAGCCGCAGGCCGGTCTTGCCGGCGATCACTGGCTCGAAGCCCTCGCGCCGATAGAAAGCGCAGCGCTCGTCCGTACGCCGGTCCTGCCAGACGATGGCAGGCGCAATGGGCTCGCCCGTGCTGCGGTCCCAGATGATCGTTGTCTCGCGCTGATTGGTCACGCCGATGGCGGCGACATCCTCAGGCTTGGCGTCAGCTTCGCGAAGCACAGCCCGCGCGGCGGCGAGCTCCGTACGCCAGATGTCCATTGCATCATGCTCGACCAAGCCCGGAAACGGGAAGTGCTGCGGAAACTCCAGCTGCGAAAGCGCGGTGATCTGCGCGCGGCGATCGAAGAGAAGCGCCCGGGAGCTGGTCGTTCCCTGGTCTAGTGCGAGGACATACTGCATGGCGGCCCGAAGTGCTGTTGTGCTGCGAAGAGGCTACTCGAAGACGCTTCTGCGAGGCTTAAGGGCCGCGCGGAAGCGCTCAGAAGCGTTCGAAGGCGATCGGAAAAATCCGTAAGGCCATCAATTTATTGTAGCGGAGCGCGGTTTTTCACGGGCTTAGGCGCTTCGGGCCAGCGCTTCAAGCGCTGGCCCGAAAATCCGACTGCAGCCCAGCTTCCGCTAGGACTCCGCTTCAGGGAAGAGCGCGGCCGCTTCAGAGCCGCTGCTCCTTTCAGTCGGCCTGCTTCGGCGCAGGAGCCTCGGAAGAAGCCTCGGCAGGCTCTTCAGCCGCATCGGCGGCCTCACCGGCTTCAGCCGCTTCAGCCTTTTCTTCTTCGCCGTAGGCATCCTCATCGTCGTCGGCAAAATCATCGTCAGCAAAAATGGCCGCCGCCGTTTCAGGCTCCACAGCCTCGGGCTGCTGCGGGAACTTCACGCAGCGCGCCGCATCAATGAGCAGGCGAAGCGCCTTGTTCACGGCTTCGGGGCTGCCGAAGAAGTCGGCGATGTCGGCGTCAATCTTCACGACGGCATTCTTAGCAAATTCGCTGCGTGCAGCGTAGCGGCGCTCGTCATAGGCGCGAGCGCGCGGACCCGAACGCACGCCGAAGTCATCGCGGCGGCCGCGGCCGTCAAAGCGGCGGTCGCCGCCGCGGTGGAAGCCGCCGCGCGGCTCGTAGCTGCGGCGCTCGCCGCCGAAGCCGCGATCGGCGCGGTAGCCGCGGTCATCGCGGTCATGACGGCCGAAGCCGCGATCGAAGCGATCGCCGCGATCCTCGCGGTTGAATCGGTCGTCGCGATCGAAGCGATCATCGCGATCGGCGCGGTCAAAGCGGTTGAAGCGCTCCGTGCGGTCGCTGCGCTCAAAGCGGTCGTTGCGTTCGAAGCGGCGGGGGCCGTTGCCGCCCTGCCAGGGTTTGCGATCCATAGCCATAGCTCTAAACCTCAATCTCAAAAAAGTCGAATTGCCGCGCGCCGGCGCCTTTGCATTTCACGCGGACGCGGGAAAAAGTGAAGGAAATCTAAACGTCATTCAGCAAGCCTGCGGGCCGCCTCTTCTAAAGTGCGGCAACCAGTCCTGCCGCACCAAGCGCGCCCGCATCAATCAAGCCCAGCCGAGCCTCTCTCGGCTTCACGCTCCCGCCGCTCCCCTGCTGCGCGGGATGAAATCAAAATGGATCGCGGCTG
>CAJKSP010000039.1 GCA_905202595.1 uncultured Sutterella sp. | reverse complement strand
CGGCGCAAGCCGCTTTAGAGGGAATCACCGCCCTTCAGGACGGTGAGGACGTCAATGTGTCGGGCGCAGAAGGCCTGCTCGGGCCGCTTTTCCGAACACGTACGAGGAGCAAATTCTCATGTCTGTCATTCATACCGAAGGCCTGCGGCGCCGCCGCAGTCACGCCGTCCGCGTTTCTTGGGCGGGTCGCGACGTGGTGATTGGCGGCGGGCGGCCCGTGGTGGTGCAGTCGATGACCAATACGGCGACGGCGGACTGGAAGGCCACGGCCGAACAAGCTCTGGCGCTTGCAAGGGCCGGTTCCGAGCTCGTGCGCATGACGGTCAATACGCCCGACGCGGCGCGTGCTGTCGTGGAAGTGCGCGAAGCGCTTGACCGCGCCGGCTGCTTCGTGCCGCTGGTGGGCGACTTTCACTACAACGGCCACAAGCTGCTGAAGGAGGTGCCGCTCTGCGCGCAGGCGCTCTCGAAGTACCGCATCAATCCGGGCAATGTCGGCAAGGGCGAAAAGGCGGCTGAGAACTTTGCGACGATGATCGAATGCGCCAAGGAAACGGGTGCTGCCGTGCGCATCGGCGTCAATTGGGGCTCGCTCGATCAGGCGCTTCTTGCCCGCATGATGGATGAGAACCAGGCAAAGGGCATGCCCCTGACGCCTCAGGAGGTGCTTCGCGAGGCGCTGGTCGAAAGCGCGCTCACCAGCGCCAAGGCCGCCGAAGACCTGGGGCTCAGCGCCGACCGCATCGTGCTTTCGGCCAAGGTGTCGGAAGTCCAGGCGCTCATCGACGTCTACCGCCGCCTCGCATCGCGCTGCAGCTATGCGCTGCATCTCGGCCTGACGGAAGCGGGCATCGGCTCGAAGGGCATCGTCGCTTCGACCGCAGCGCTGGCCGTGCTTCTCGAAGAGGGCATCGGCGATACGATCCGCGTTTCGCTCACGCCCGAACCCGGCAAGCCCCGAACGGAAGAAGTCGTCGTCGCGCAGGAAATTCTGCAGACGATGGGGCTTCGCGCCTTTGCGCCGACGGTGACGAGCTGCCCGGGCTGCGGGCGGACGAGCTCGGACCTTTTCCAGCATCTCGCGGCTGACACGCAGGCCTTTCTTCGCGCCCGCGCGCCGGAATGGCGCGAGAAGTATCCGGGCAGCGAATCCATGACCGTTGCCGTCATGGGGTGCGTCGTGAACGGTCCGGGAGAAAGCCGGCAGGCCGACATCGGCATCAGCCTGCCAGGCTCCGGAGAAAGCCCGGTGGCGCCCGTCTATGTGCGCGGCGAAAAGGTTGCTTCGCTCAAGGGGCCTGACATGCAGGCTCGCTTTCAGGATATGATTGAGCGATTTGTCCGAGAGACCTACGGAGCGGCGTCTGAAAGCGGCGCCGAAAAGTAGAGCGCCGGCTTCAGGCTGCGCCTCTTCTCTCAAGCGCGCCTGGCGCGCTTTCGCTCGGCGGCCCGAGCGCCCGACGGCTCTCGGGCCTTTGCATTTTTGTTTTCAAGAAGAGCGGCCGGCGCGCCTGCGCCGCCAGTCCGCGCTGACGATTGAGATTCCAGCATGGCCAAGGAAAAATTCACCGGCGTCAAGGGCATGAACGACATGCTCCCGCAGGACGCCCCGATCTGGCAGTTCGTCGTAAAGACGGCTGTGGATGTTCTTGAACGCTACGGCTATCAGGAGATCCGCACGCCGATTCTGGAGAACACGCGCGTCTTCACCCGCGGCGTGGGCGAAGTGACCGACATCGTCGAAAAGGAGATGTATTCCTTCACCGACTCGATGAACGGCGATCAGCTGACGCTGCGTCCGGAGTGCACCTCGGCGGTCGTGCGCGCCGTGAACGAGCACAACCTGCTTTACGGCACCACGCAGCGCCTCTGGTATTTTGGGCCGATGTTCCGTCATGAGCGTCCGCAGCGCGGCCGCTACCGCCAGTTCTTCCAGTTCGGTGCGGAAGCGCTCGGCATGGCCGGCCCCGACATCGACGCCGAAATCATCATGATGCTTGCGCGCCTTTGGAAGGCGCTCGGCGTGGGCGAAGTCCGCCTCGAAATGAATACGCTCGGCGCGCAGGATGAGCGCGCAAAGCACCGCGAAGCGCTCATCAAGTACTTTGAAGCGCATCAGAGCGAGCTCGACGACGATGCCAAGCGCCGCCTCTATACGAATCCGCTGCGCATTCTCGACACGAAGAATCCCGACATGCAGGATCTCGTCAATGCGGCGCCGCGCCTGCTCGACTATCTCGGCGCAGAGAGCCGCGCATTCCTCAACCGCCTCGAGGAGCTCGTGAGCGCAGCGGGGATCAGCTACACGATCAATCCGCGCCTGGTGCGAGGGCTCGACTACTACAACCACACGGTCTTCGAGTGGATTACGGACAAGCTCGGCGCGCAGGGCACGATCTGCGGCGGCGGCCGCTACGATCCGCTCGTTGAGATGCTCGGCGGCAAGCCGGCGCCCGGCGTGGGCTTTGCCATGGGCGTCGAGCGCATCATCGAACTCATGCGCGAAGTGGGCAACGTGCCGACGCGCTCGCAGACGGACGTCTATGTCATTCACCACGACGGCGAGACGCAGAAGCAGGCGATGCTCCTTGCGGAGCGCATGCGCGATCTCGGCGTGCGCGTGATGGTGCACCCGGGTGCGGCGAGCATCAAGAGCCAGATGAAGAAGGCTGATGCGTCAGGCGCAGAGTTCGTCGTCTTCGCGACCGAGGACGAGATGGCCGAAGGCGCTGTCGCCGTGAAGGCGCTTCGCGAGCATGCAGGGCAGACCGTGCCGTTTGCCGAGCAGTCCCGCGTGGCGCTTGCCGATGCGGCCGATGCGGTTGCGCAGGCGCTTCGCTCGCTTGCAGCTCCCGCCTCGAAGTAAAATCAACGCTTTCGCGAGCTGCCGCGCGGTTGGATGCGCGGCGGCTCGCGAGCAATGCATTGCGTTTCGCACATCAACCAAGACTCCAAGGAGCAATCTGAGCGATGGCCTACGACCTTCAAGAGCAGGAAAGCATCGATCAAATGAAGGCATTCTGGGATCGGTGGGGCACCCCGATCACGGCTGCTGTCTGCGTCTGCTGCCTCGGCTTCGCCGGCTGGAACGGCTTGAACTGGTGGCACCGCAATCAGGCGGGCAAGGCCGCTGCGGTCTACATGCAGCTGCAGCAGGCGGTCCTGCATGACGATGCCAAGAATGTGAAGTCCCTCTCCGCGGGTCTGATTGCCGAATACGACGGCACGATCTATGCGACGCTCGGCGCGCTTGCCGCGGCGAAGGCTGCGCTCGCTGCGGGCGACTTTGATACGGCCGCTCAGCGCCTGACGTGGGTGATCGACAAGTCGGGCCGTCCCGAGTACGACACGCTGGCGCGCGTCCGCCTTGCGGGCGTCTACTTTGACAGCGGCAAGCTCGACGAGGCGCTGAAGACGCTGGAGGGCGCCAAGCCCGACGAACGTCAGACCTCGCTCGTTCTCGACCGCCAGGGCGATGTCTATGCCGCCAAGGGCGACATCGCCAAGGCGCGCGAATGCTGGCAGAAGGTGCTTGACGACGGCAAGGCGAAGTATCAGAACGATCCGATCCTGCGCGTCGTCGAATTCAAGCTCGGCTCGCTGCCGCCTGCGGCCTGACGCCTGAGGGCGTTTCAGGAGTCCGGGCGCAGCCGCTGGCGGCAGCGCCCGTCTCATTCGACGAATCCGGCGCCGACTTCGGCCTGCCTAAGCCGCCGAGCCTTTTCTTTGCAAGGCTGCGGCGCTCTTCTGCAGCGCGATCGGCGCCGCTTTTGCATTCAGCACCGGCGCTTTCCGAAGCGCTTCCGGCCGCGTCAGGCGCATGGAGCGCCAACTTCCCGCCCCGCTTTCGCCCGTACGCGCGCGCTCTTTCGTTAGAATCGAGGGCGCGCCGTTCGAACTCATGAGCTGCAGAAGACGTTGGTGCAGCTCCTTTTCGAACGGCTCCTTATTCAAAAGGACGGCCGGCGGCTGCTGAAGGCCCGGCATTTTCTTCATGTCTCCCGGGGCGCCAAGCCGCTCTCTGAGGCCGCGTCCTACGAAGAACAACAGTAAAGACCTATGTCCATCAAGCAAACGCTCGTCCGCCTGGCAGTGATTGCCGCCGCGCTGCCGCTCGCCGGCTGCGGGCTCTTTTCAGCCTCCGACACGCATGAGCCCAACGAGCTCACCGAGTTCACGCCGCGCGTGCAGGCCAAGATCGTCTGGCGCGCTCAGGTGGGCGAGTCAGCTACGGGCGCCCTCGCTCCGATGGTGACCGACAACGCCGTTTATGCGGCTGGCGGCAACAAGCTCTGCCGCATCGACCGGCAGACCGGCGAGATCGTCTGGGAAGCCGAGACCGACGGCGCCGTCACAGCCGGCGTCGGCACCGACGGCAACTACATTGCCGTCGGTACGGACAAGGGCGAAGTGCAGGTCTTCGACGCCGAAGGCCGCGCCGTCTGGAAGGCGGCGCTGACCTCTGACGTTGAAGTGCCGCCGCTCGTCGGCGCGGGCCGCGTCATCGTGAAGACGTCCGATACGCGCATTACAGGCTTCGACCTCATCACGGGCTCGCGCGCCTGGTACTACCAGGGGCAGGCGCCGTCGCTTTCTGTTCGCAATTTTTCGCAGATGGCCTGGTCGCCCGCAGGGATTCTCATCGGGCAGGCCAACGGCCGTCTTCTTGCGCTTGATCCCAACAAGGGCACCGTCGTCTTTGACGCCGTCATCGGCGTAGCCAAGGGCATCACCGAAGTCGAGCGTCTGATCGACGTCGTGGGCCGCCCCTGGGTCGACCAGGAGCTTATGTGCGCAGCGGCCTTCCAGGGCAATCTCGTCTGCATGCAGTCCCGCAACGGCCGTCTCGTCTGGAATCAGAAGATCGATGCTGTGACGGGGCCGATTGCCGATGCGCGCTTTGTCTATGACGTCGACGCCGAAGGGCGCGTGCATGCCTTCAATCGCCAGAACGGCCGAGAAGCCTGGGTGAACAGCGACCTTCTCTACCGCCGCGTCTCGGCGCCGATCCGCGTGGGCTCGGCGCTCGTCGTCGGCGACTTTGAGGGCTACCTCACGTTCTTCAATCCAGCCAACGGCGAGATCATCGCCCGCACGAAGCTTTCTGATGCGGTGACGACGCCTGCCGCGCAGTTCGGCTACGGCGCGGTCTTCCAGACGGTTGACGGCGAAGTCGCTTATGTCATTCAGGAGCCGCTTGCCGAATAGCTCGGGCCGCTTTCAGTCTGAGTCCGGCATCTGCGGCGCTCAGGCGTACCGATTCACAGCCAGCCGCGCCGGGAGCGAAGCGCCCCAGCGCGGCATCCTTTTTTCCTAGAGAACCCTCCTATGCTTCCAGTCATTGCGCTCGTGGGACGACCCAACGTCGGGAAGTCCACGCTTTTCAACCGGCTCACCCGCAGCCGCGACGCCATCGTTGCGGATTTCGCCGGCCTCACGCGCGACCGCCAGTACGGTCAGGGCCGCGTGGGCCCTCGCCCCTATCTCGTGGTCGACACGGGCGGCTTTGAGCCTGTGCGAAGCGAAGGCATCGTGAAGGCGATGGCCAGCCAGGCTGAGCTCGCCATTGAAGAGGCTGATGCCGTGCTTTTTGTGTGCGATGCCCGCACGGGCCTCGCGCCGCAGGACCAGCGCATCGCGCAGCATCTCCGCCGGTCGGGCCGCAAGACCATTCTCGTCGTGAACAAAGCGGAGGGGCTTCCGGATTCAGCGAAGGCGGAGTTCTACGAACTTGGCCTCGGCGAGCCGGTGCTCATCTCTGCGGCGCACGGTCGAGGCGTGTCGGATGCGATCGATCTCGCGCTCGAGGGCTTCCCTGAGGATGAAGAGGATGAGGAGCCCGTCGATCCGAATGCGCCGAAGAAAGTCAAGGTGACGGTTGCCGGCCGCCCGAACGCAGGCAAGAGCACGCTCATCAATGCGCTTCTTGGCGAAGAGCGTCTGATTGCCTACGACATGCCGGGCACGACGCGCGATGCGATCAAGGTCGACTTTGAATACGAGGGGCGCCCCTACGAGCTCGTCGATACGGCCGGCCTGCGCAAGAAGGGCAAGGTCTTTGAAGCGGTGGAGAAGTTCTCCGTCGTGAAGACGCTGCAGGCGATCGAAGATGCCAATGTCGTCATCCTCGTGATCGACGCCAAGGCGGGCGTGGCGGAGTCCGATGCGCACATTGCGGGCTACGTGCTCGACAGCGGCCGCGCGCTCGTCGTTGCCGTGAACAAGTGGGATCTTCTCGACTCGTACGAGCGCGAGCGCGCCGATCTCGAGATCGATCAGAAGCTCCATTTCCTGCGCTGGGCGCGCAAGATCCGCATCTCCGCGCTGAAGCGCAACGGCCTCAATCATCTCATGCATGCGGTGGACGACGCGCATGCTGCGGCCTACGCCAAGCTGCCGACGCCCAAGCTTACGCGAGCGCTGCTCGAAGCCGTGCAGCGCCAGCAGCCGCCGCGCGCTCGCGGCGGCCGTCCGAAGCCCCGCTATGCGCATCAGGGCGGCAGCAATCCGCCGGTGATCGTTGTGCACGGCAATGCGCTGCAGGACATCGGCGAGTCGTACCGCCGCTATCTCGAGCAGTGGTTCCGCGAGAAGTTCAATCTGGCAGGAACGCCTCTGCGCGTAGAGTTCCGCACGAAGGACAATCCGTTTGTGAAGGAAGACGACCGCCGGCACTGAGCTTGGGGTTGCGCGCGCCTTGATGCAGACGCTTACGTTTTAGTTGCTTGCCCGAGGAGCGCTGGCCGGGCGGCGCCGGCCGCGGGTGATAAGATCGCTATCGGACCGCTCTCGGCGGTTTTGGGCGGTTTATTGCTGGCGCGCCCTTCGCTTTTCATTTTTTGAAACGGCGCGCTTTTTCGCTCGGACAGGCCGGGCAGCAATGACGGCGGGCGCTGCGCTGGACGCACACAGCGGGCTCCGCCGCCTGATAAGAATAAGAATGAGACCCGAGGGTGCGGCGCCAGGGTCCCGGAGAACAAACAAAATGGCTAATAACAAGGGACAGCTGCTGCAGGATCCGTTCCTTAACGTTCTGCGCAAGGAGCACATTCCTGTTTCGATCTATCTCGTGAACGGCATCAAGCTGCAGGGACAGATCGAGTCGTTCGATCAGTACGTCGTGCTGCTGCGCAACACGGTGACGCAGATGGTCTACAAGCATGCCATCAGCACCGTCGTGCCGACGCGCGCCGTGAACATGCCTCCGGCTCCGCCGCAGGAAGGCTCGAACTGAGAAGGCGCCTTTTGATGCAGCGCCGTCATGAGAGAAGGCGCTGCTCTGCAGGAAGCCCCGCGAGCTCAATTGAACTCGGCGGGGCTTTTGCGACCTGTGCCGGCGCAAGCCGCTCCGGCCTCAGGGGATTCCGCTTGGCGCGTCCGGCGCCGAGCACTTCATCGATTTACAACGCGAGGGCCGTCCCGCGAGAAGCGGAGCGGCTGATCGATTCTGACCAGCTTTCAGATTGACGAATCGCGCGAGCGCAAAGCCTCGCGCGCCTTTCTCGTAACGGTGGCCGTCGGCCGCACGTTCTATCAGGATTCCGCCGAAGAGCTCCGGCTGCTCGTCACGTCCGACGGGCTCGAGCCCTGCGGACTCATGCAGGCGAAGCGCGACAAGCCAGATGCCGCTACTTTCATTGGGTCTGGCAAAACGGAGGAGCTCGGCGAGCTTGCGCGAGAAGCCGGCGCTGATGTCATTGTGTTCGACATCGCGCTTTCAGCGGGCCAGCAGCGCAATCTGGCCCGAGAGACCAATCTTCCGGTGATGGACCGCACGGAGCTGATTCTCGAAATCTTCCGAGCTCGGGCCAAGAGCAGGGAAGGCCGCCTGCAGGTGGAGCTTGCGCGCCTTGAGCACCTATCGACGCGCCTCGTGCGCGGCTGGACTCACCTCGAGCGTCAGCGCGGCGGCTTGGGGAAGACGGGCGGTCCGGGCGAAAAGCAGATCGAGCTCGACCGCCGCATGATCGGCGTGCAGGTGAAGCGGCTTCGCGATCAGCTCAAGAAGCTCGCCAAGCAGCGAGGCACGCAGCGCCGAGCTCGCAGCCGCGGCGACGCGCTGACGGTTTCGCTTGTGGGCTATACCAATGCCGGCAAGTCGACGCTTTTCAACAAGCTGACGCGCGCGAATTCGTACGCGGCCGATCAGCTCTTTGCCACGCTGGACACGACGGCGAGAAAGTTCTGGCTCAATGATGAGGAGACGGTTGTTGCGAGCGATACGGTGGGCTTCATCCGAGGGCTGCCGCATCAGCTGATCGAAGCCTTCAAGTCCACGCTCGACGAAACGGTGCATGCCGATCTGCTGCTGCACGTCGTTGATGCAGCCTCGCCCGTGCGCGAGGCGCAGATTGCCGAGGTGAATGCCGTGCTGGCGGACATCCATGCCGACGACGTTCCCGCGATCATCGTCTACAACAAAATCGATCTCTCTGGACATCCGGCGGAGATTGTTCGCGGTCCGGCCGGCGAGCCCAAGGCGGTCTTCGTTTCGGCGCTCACTGGCGAAGGCCTCGATCTGCTGCGCTCGGCCGTGGCGGAATTTTCTGCGCAGTGGCGCAGCGACCATCCGCAGGTTCCGCGCGCGCCGGAGCCTTGGGAGGAGGAGCTCGCCGACGAGAGAGAGGCGGCCCGCCGCAAGACGCCGGAAGAAGAGCTCGCTGAACTTGAAGCGCTTATTTGAGCAAGCGGAGGGATCTTTCCTATCGTTTGTCAGCCTGTTGACCTATCGAGAGGATAAGGGTTTCCTCTGAGTGGATTGAAAAATTCTATGAGAGAAGAAAGGGTTCAGCATTAATATAGGGAAGACCGACATTCTCGCTCAAAAAATGATCCTTATATATTCCGTTTTAATGTTTGGTATATAGGGAAAAGTACATGTTTTGAGCAAATAGCCTCTTGCTAAGATGAATCACCTGCTTCTCAAAAGAATGTAAGGGCCAACTCCGAAAAACAACATTGGGCATACCGATGTTTATGGCCGCTTCTTCCTAGAGCCTGGGAGCAGGTAATTCATTGGATAACAAATCATTACAAGGCAAGTAATCATGGCAGCTCATACAACGGCGATGGCCACCTCGCCGGCTGACGATAAAGTCGGAATTGCCGGCTACCTCTCTCTCATCTTTGCAATCATCTTCTTCTCAGGGCTTTGCGCGACGAAGCAATGGTGGGGCATCTTTGACTTTACTACGGTGAACGGTGCCTTCGGACAACTCGTTTCGGGAGTTACAGATCAGGGCGAAACGATTAAAGCCACAATGGCGAACTTCCGAGGCAAAGGCGGATCAGGCGCTATTGATGGTTTCATGTTTGCGTTGACGCTTGTGCCAACTGTAATGTTCGCGCTCGCCATGATCACGATCTTTGAACATTACGGCGCTCTCAAAGCTGCACGTCAGATTTTGACGCCTGTCCTTCGTCCAATTCTTGGACTTCCTGGCGGAGCAACGCTTGCCCTTATCGCATCGTTGCAATCAACAGACGGCGGTGCAGCATTGACTCGACAGCTGAAGGATGCCGGCGAATTGACGGAGTCGGAGGTTAATATTTTTGCCTCCTTCCAAATGACGGCCGATGCGTGCATCACCAATTTCTTTAGTTCTGGTGCGGTGCTCTTTACGCTGGTTGCTGCTGACGGAACACAGGCTGTTCCTGTAAGTCTTGGTCTTTGCCTTGGAGTCATGCTGATAGGCAAGGTCTTCGCAGCAAATCTCATGCGTATTATTCTCATTCGATCTGGCCGCAAGAATGCTGCCGCCTAAAGGGCCTCCCATTTCTTTTAACTGAATAAGAATTTAAGGAAAAACAAATGTCTGGACATGAAAATGCGAAGCCTATGGTGACAGACGTTTTCGTCAAAGGCGCTGTTCAGGGCTGGAATATTGCGACGAGTTCAACGATTCCGAATGTGCTGATGGCCTTTGTCATCATCAAAATTCTTGAGCATTCAGGACTCCTTGCTTTGATCGGTCAAGCTTTTTCTCCGATTATGGGAATCTTCGGTCTGCCCGGCGAAGCTGCGACGGTGCTGCTTGGAGGCTGGATGTCGATGGGCGGCGGCGTGGGTGTTGCCGTGGCGCTTTTTGACAACGGCGCCATCAACGGCACGCACATCGCGATTCTTGCGCCGGCGATCTACCTCATGGGTTCGCAAATCCAGTACATGGGCCGCTGCCTGGGCGTGATCGGCATCACGGGCAAGAACATCCCCATCATCATGGCCATGCCGATCATCACGGCGATTCTCTCGCTCTTCGTGATGCGCCTCATCGTTCTCGGCTCATAGCTTGGCCGCGCTGCTTCTGGCGCCGCCGGTATAGTTGCTGCTGTGCGGCGGCGCTGTGAAGAAGAGCGCTTTTTGCGAAGCTTTGCCGCCCATTCATTTCAGCCGCGCCCCGCTTGAATAAGCGGGGCGCGCGCCATCCGCCTCCCGGCCGCGTCCGGGCGGCGCACTCAGACTAAAAAAGGAATGATCGCCATGTCGATTCTTCAGGACTATCTCAAGGACTTGGCCGAGCTTGTCAATTTCGACTGCGGCACGTCGAATGCTGCCGGCGTCACGCACGCTGCAGAAATCATGAAGCGCCACTTCGAGTCGATCGGCTTCACGTGCGAGCTCGTCGACCTCGGCCCGGAAGTCGGCAAGGGACTTCTGGCCCGCAACAAGCCCGACGCCGACAGCTACGACGTGATGATGAATGCGCACCTCGACACCGTCTTCCAGGACGGCACAGCCGCCGAGCGTCCCTTCAAGGTCGAAGGCGACCGCGCCTACGGCCCGGGCTGCTCGGACTGCAAGAGCGGCGTGCTCGCCATCTACTACGCCTGCAAGACGGCTCGTCCCGAAGACCTCGAACGCCTGTCGATCTGCTGCGCCTTCAATCCCGATGAAGAGACGGGCTCGACGCATTCGACGAAGTGGCTCGCTTCGCTCGGCAAGAAGGCGAAGAACGTGCTCATCTTCGAGGCGGCGCGCGCCGGCGGCGAGCTCGTGCGCTCGCGCAAGGGCTGCACGACTTACCGCGTTGCGTTCAAGGGCGTGACCGCGCATGCGGGCAACAACCCCCAGGATGGCCGCAATGCCAATGTCGCGGCAATGCGCTTTGCGCTCGCCGCCTACAACCTCGCCGACCCTGTCATCGGAACGACGGTCAATCCGGGCGTGGTGCGCGGCGGCACGGTTTCTAACGTCATCTCCGCCGACTGCACGGTCGAGATCGATACGCGCTATTGGTTTGACGAGCACTTCGACGACCTCGACAAGAAGATGAAGGCGCTTGCCGCCTGCACGTGGGTGAACGGCGTCACGCAGACGCTCGAGACCCGCTCGCATTCGCCCGCCATGCCGCTTTCCGACGACACGAAGGCGCTCGTGGCCAAGATCACCGAAGCCGCGAAGCTCGAGGGCTTTGAGGCGCAGTGGATCGATGCGGGCGGCGGCTCCGACGGCAATCACATTGCCGAAATGGGCGTGCCGACGATCGACGGCTGCGGCCCCGCAGGCGGCTCGTTCCACACGGACCGCGAGTTCCTGCGCGTCGAGACGATCGAAGAGCGCGTGCGCATGATTGCACGCTTCTTCACGCTCATTTGATGCGTTCTGCTGGGCGCTTTGCCGGAGGCGGGGCGGCCTGGCCGCGCGTAGACTTGAAAAAAGTTGAAGCGCAGCGGCCGGCCTTTTGATCTGCGGCGCAGGCGCTCGAACGAAGAGCACTGGGCAAAAGGCGTTCGCTTCTCGAGATGCTCGAGGAGGAGCGCCTTTTTTTCGCAGGGGCGCCTGCAGGCGAAGGAGCCTGCCGCTTCAAGCGCATTAGGTTTCAGAAGGAGAACGCAAGAATGGCTCTCATTGACGACTATCTCAAGGACTTGGCCGAGCTCGTCAACCTCGACGCCGGCACCGCATGCCCCGAAGGGGTGACGAAGGCGGCGGAGATCATGAAGCGGCACTTCGAGTCGATCGGCTTCACGTGCGAGCTCGTCGATCTCGGCCCCGAGGTCGGCAAGGGACTGCTTGCCCGCAACAAGCCTGAGGCGGATCATTTTGACGTGCTGCTGAACGGCCATCTCGATACGGTCTATCCGGCCGGGACGGCGGCTGAGCGCCCCTTCCGCGTGGACGGCGGCATGGCTTACGGCCCCGGCTGCTCCGACTGCAAGGCCGGCGTGCTCGCGATCTACTATGCCTGCAAGAACGCGCGTCCTGAGGATCTTGAGCGCTTGTCCATCTGCTGCGCCTTCAATCCCGACGAAGAGATCGGCTCCATCCATGCCACCCCGTGGCTTGCATCTCTCGGCCGCCGAGCGAAGTTTGCGCTCGTCTTCGAGTCGGGACGCGGCGACGGCGACTTCGTTCGAGCCCGCAAGGGCGGCGCCACATTCCGCGTGGACTTCTTCGGCAAGGCAGCTCATGCTGGCAATCGTCCGCAGGACGGCCGCAACGCCAATCTCGCTGCGATCCGCATGGCCGAAGCGGCTTACGAGCTGGCCGATGCGAAGCTGGGCACGACGGTCAACCCGGGCGTCATTCACGGCGGCACGGTCTCCAATGCCATTTCGGCCTTCTGCCGCGTGGAGTTTGATCTGCGCTGGTGGAAGGATGAAGACGGCAATGCGCTCGAAGAGGCCATGCGCGAGCTCTGCGCGCGCACCTGGGTCGACGGCGTGACGCAGAAGCCGGCGCTTCTCTGCCGCTTCCCGGCGATGCCTTATTCAGAACGCTCGAAGCCCTTGGTCGACTTGGTGACCGAAGCGGCCAAGCTCGAAGGCGTGCCGGTCGGCTGGACCGATGTCGGCGGCGCCTCGGATGGCAGCCACTTTGCCGAAATCGGCGTGCCGACCATTGACGGCTGCGGTCCGGCCGGCGGCGGCGCACATTCGCCGGCCGAGTTCCTTCGCATCGATACGGTTGAGGGACGCATTCGCTTGATGAAGCGCTTCTTCTCGCTGCTCTGACCGGCAGCGCGTCCGCGTCTTTGCCGCCAATCGGGCCGCCTTTTGCGTGAGGCAGAAGGCGGCCTTCATTGTCTCAGCGGGCATCCGGCCCTCTCAGCTTCTTGCGCCTCCGGCAAGCCAGAAGGCCGCGCCGAGCGCCAGCAGTCCCGCCAGGAAGCTTGCGCCTGCATAAAGCGCTGCCGTCAGGCATTCGCCGCGGCGCAGCAGCTCGAAGGTTTCGAGGCTGAACGTCGAAAAGGTGGTGAAGCCGCCGCAGAAGCCCGTGACGAGGAAGAGCTTGGCGGGACCGCCGAACTGCGGGAAGCGGAGCGCGAGCGCGGTGAGAATACCGATCAGCGCGCAGCCAGAGACGTTGACGGCAAAGGTTGCCCAGGGAAATCGGGCGGCTGCGCAGAGGGGCGCCAAAGCGCCGGAGGCGAGCCAGCGGGCGACGGCGCCGAGCGCGCCGCCGGCGGCGACGAGGAGAAGAGACGGCATGCGAGAGTTGAAAGCTAAAAAAAAAGGGAAATGCAGAAGGACCGTTCATTATGAATGGCCAGCTTCGCAGTCGGGATGCGGCAGAGCTTTGTCAATTTCTATGGCTCTCTAAGGCACTAAAGTGTAAAAACTATTTGACGCGGGCAAGTACGGGCGAAGAAAAGGCGCAATTCGCCTAGAATCATCGATCTCAGCAGATTTTTTGAGAATCAGAAGCTTGCCGACCTGCAGCCGTTCCTTGAGCGGCGAGGCGGCTTCCGCCGGGCAGGCTTTTCTTGGTTTCAAGCACAAAAAGGTAGGAGACGCTTATGTCCCTCAACGACCCCCACTGGGGCCGAGGCCCTGCCGGCGGCGAGTCTGACGACTCGAAGCGGCCGCAGGCCGCGGACGGTTCGCGGCAGCCTGAGGACGGCCGAGATCAGGACGAGAACGGCGCGGATCGCCCACATCGCAGCGATCGCGACGAGCGCGCAGATCGCGACGAGCGGGTGCGCGGCGAAGACGCAGGCGGCCGCCGCGGCAGCGACCGCAGCCGCAATGAGCAGCGCGACGGCGAGGACGATCTCGATCGGCTCTGGCGCGAGTTCACCGATCTGTTCCGCGGAGAGTCCCGACGCGGCGACCGCCGCGATCCAAATGATCCTCTGTCGCATCTGAAAAGCCGCGACGACTTTTCCCGCGACGACGAGCCCGAGGACCGGCGTTCGGATTCTGCGGGCGGCGAGCCGCGCCGCGACCAGCAGTTCGGCCGCAGCGGCGAAGAGGACCGACGGGGCGTCTACAACGGACGTCCGCTCTTCACGATCAAGCTGCCCGGCGCGGGCGGCGGGCGCGCAGGTTCGGGCAGCCGCAAGTCCGGCATGGGCTTCGGCATCATCGGGCTCTGCATCGTGCTCGGCTGGGCGGCGAGCGGCTTCTATATCGTGCCGGAAGGCCAGACCGGCGTCGTGACGACGTTCGGCCGCTATTCGGATTCGACGATGCCGGGCTTTCACTGGCATGCGCCGATGCCGATTCAGCAGGTCGATCTCGTTGACGTGAGCAGCGTGCGCACGGCGACGATCGGCGCGGGCGGTTCAGACCGACTGCGCGAAGCGCTCATGCTGACGGACGATGAGAACATCGTGGACGTTCAATTCACGGTGCAGTACCGCATCAAGCCCGGCAGCGGCGCGAAGGACTTCCTTTTCAACACCCGTGCGCCGGACATGGCTGTGACGCAGGCGGCCGAATCGGCGATGCGAGAGGTCGTGGGCCGCAAGGCGATGGACAGCGTTCTCTTTGAATCGAAGGCTGAAATTGCTGAGGCGGTGAAGAAGTCGATGCAGACGATGCTTGACCGCTACGGCACCGGCATTGAAGTGATGAGCGTTGCCATTCTGAATGCGCAGCCGCCGCAGCAGGTTCAGGCCGCCTTCAACGATGCCGTGAAGGCGGGGCAGGACCGCGAGCGCGCAATCAACTTGGGCGAGGCGTACATGAACAGCGTCATCCCCAAGGCCAAGGGCAGCGCGGCGCGCCTCAAGGAAGAGGCTGAAGGCTATAAGGCGCGAGTGACGGAAGTCGCGCGCGGCGACGCCGACCGCTTCAAGTCGATCTACAGCGAGTACAAGCTCGCGCCGCAGGTGACGCGCGACCGCCTCTATGTTGATGCGATGCGCGACATCTACACGAGCGTGACGAAGGTGTACGTCGATCAGAAGAGCGGCAGCAGCCTGCTCTATCTGCCGCTCGACAAGCTGGTGAGCCAGACGCAGGCGGCCGCGGCCGCAGCGGCTTCTGCCTCCGCAGCCGATCCGCAGTACGGCGCGCCGGCCGATGCCGGCTCGTCTTCGGCGCCTTCTGGCGGGGAGGCCTACTCCTCGGCCGGCACGTCCAACACGAACGGCGCGACCTACCGCACGGAGGACGATCCCCGCGCGATGATCCGCAGCCGCGTCCGCTGACGATTGATGGAGACTGACAAATGAAGCGTATGACTTCCGTTCTGGTCGGCCTTCTGGTCGTCCTCGGCCTTGGCCGGCTCTGCCTCTACACGGTGGGCGAGCGCGAATATGCGATGGTGTTCGCTCTGGGCGAACTGAAGACGGTGATCGAAGAGCCGGGGCTGCATGTGAAGCTGCCGCCGCCGCTCCAAAACGTCGTCTACCTCGACAAGCGCATTCTCACGCTGGATGCGCAGGGCGCCGATCTCGTGCAGACGAGCGAAAAGAAGAACCTCATGATCGATACGTTCGTGAAGTGGAAAATCGGCAATCCGCGCCTCTACTGGGTGTCTTTCCAGGGCAGCGAGCGCGCGGCGAGCGACCGCTTGGCGGCGCTGCTGCGCGATGTGCTCAACATTGCCGTCAACAAGCGCACGGTCAATCAAATTACGTCGGCCGAGCGTGAAAAAGCCATGGCGGAGATTTCCGAACTCCTGCAGGCGCGCGTCAAGGACGTCGGCATTGATATTGTCGACGTGCGCATGAAGCGCGTCGACTTCACGCCGGAGATTTCCGAGTCCGTCTACCGCCGCATGGAGGCGGAGCGCAAGCGCGTGGCGAGCGAAGAGCGCGCAACGGGCGCGGCGCAGGCGGAGCGCATCCGCGCGAACGCCGACCGCCAGAGCGAGGTGATTCTTGCTGAGGCGTACCGCGACGCGCAGAAGACGAAGGGCGACGGCGATGCGGAGGCTGCCCGCATTTACGCCGAAGCCTATGGCAAGGATCCGGAGTTCGCCCGTTTCTACCGCTCGCTTGACGCCTACAGGAAGAGCTTCTCGAAGAAGAGCGACATGATGGTGCTCGATCCGTCGGCGGACTTCTTCCGCTACTTCCAAAGCGAAGAGGGCAAGCCGCAGGCCGCGAAGGAGAAGGCCGCCCCATGAGCGGATCCGACATTCTGCTTCTCGCCTTCGGCTGGGTGCTCGTGATTGAGGGCATCACGCCCCTTATCGCTCCGGAAAAATGGCAGCGCGCGCTCGAAGCGGCGTCGCATGCTGATCCGAGAGCGGTTCGGGGCGCCGCTGGCGTCATCGTTGCGGCGGGGCTTCTCATCATCTGGGCCTACCTCGGGCATTTGCCCGGGGGCGACTGAGCGCAAAAAGAAAAGAAGCGCTCCGCAACGCCTGCAGAGCAAGGCTTGCGCGCCGGTTCGCGGCGCGAAAAACAGCGTAAAGCTCTCTAAGCGCAAAAAGACCTCCGCAAATCGCAGGGGTCTTTTTGCTATCGATGGCGCTCGAGCGTGCTATCTTCCCCCATGGGCCGGCGGCGGCTCGGACGGCAAGCGTCCGGCGCGCCTCCTTCCCGACAGAAAGCGCACTATAGCGTTGAATGGCGGCTGCTCCTCCTCTCCTGCTTGCGATGCAAGGGAGGGAGCGGCCCTTCTGCCGTGCGCGCTTCGGGGAAGTGCGCGTGCGCCGTCAACCGTTATCCAAGACAACGCAGACAAGGAAATCTCTAAATGGGCAAGAATGTTGTCGTCATCGGCGCTCAGTGGGGCGACGAAGGCAAAGGCAAGATCGTCGACTGGCTGGCCGAAAAGGCGGCGGGCGTCGTTCGCTTCAACGGCGGGCACAATGCCGGCCATACGCTCGTCATCAACGGCAAGAAGACCATCCTTCGCCTGATCCCCTCCGGGATCATGCATCCGCACAGCCTCTGCTACATCGGCAACGGCGCCGTTGTCTCGCTTGAGGCGCTCTTCCGCGAGCTCGACGAGCTCAAGGCCGTAGGCGTGCCCAATGTTGAGAAACGGCTGTTTGTTTCGGCGAACTGCCCGCTCATCATGCCGTACCACATCGCGCTCGATCATGCGCGCGAAGCGGCGCTCGGCAGCAAGAAGATCGGCACGACCGGCCGCGGCATCGGTCCGGCCTATGAAGACAAGGTTGCCCGCCGTACGGTCCGCGTGGCGGATCTCTTTCATCCGGAGCGCTTTGCCGAGCAGGTCCGCGCCGTGATGACGCTGCACAACTTCACGCTCGAAAAGTTCCTCGGCGCCGAGCCGCTCGATCCGGACAAAGTGATCGCCGATACGCTCGCTTATGCCGAGCGTCTGGCTCCGATGGTCTGCGACGTGTCTGAAACGCTCAACGAAGAGATGGCGGCTGGCAAGTCGTTCCTCTTTGAAGGCGCGCAGGGCTCGATGCTCGACATCGATCACGGCACCTATCCCTACGTCACTTCGTCCAATACGGTTGCAGGCTCCGCTTGCGCCGGTGCAGGCGTCGGTCCCGACAAGATCAACTATGTTCTCGGCATCACGAAGGCCTACTGCACCCGCGTGGGTGAGGGTCCGTTCCCGACGGAGCTCCATGACGAGACGGGCGAGCTGCTCCGTCAGAAGGGCAATGAATTCGGCGCCGTTACGGGCCGTCCGCGCCGCTGCGGCTGGTTTGACGGCGCGGCGCTTCGCCGTGCGGTTCAGATCAACGGCATTACGGGTCTTGCCGTGATGAAGCTTGACGTGCTCGACGGCCTCGACACGATCAAGCTCGGCGTCGGCTACAAGTGTGAAGGCAAGACGCTTGCCGTCATGCCCTCGGGTGCTGATGCCGTGGCGAAGTGCGAGCCGATCTACGAAGAGTTCCCCGGCTGGAAGGAAAGCACTTTCGGCATCACTGAGTGGGATCAGCTGCCGGAGTCGGCGCGCAAGTACCTGACGCGCCTCTCTGAGGTGGCCGGCGCGCCGATTGCGCTCGTCAGCACGGGCCCGGACCGCGCGCAGACGATTTTGCACACGGATCCTTTCGCCGACTAAAATTCGACTTTTTCGTGCGGCGCCTGAGCGTCAGGCTCAGCGTCCGCACTCGGCAGGCCTCGCTCATCGGGCGACAGGACGACGACGCCCTGCCGCCCGCTTGCGTTTCAGGCGCTGCGGCTTCTGTTATTCCCTCGTTTCCTTTCCCTTGGAAGCGGCGCTCCAAGGCGCTGCGACGAATGTCATGTCCGACAACTACTACACCTGGGACCAGTACATCGATCTGAACGAGCAGCTGGTCTGGAAGGTCGCCAAAAGCGGCTGGAACTTCGACACGATTCTCTGCCTCTCGCGAGGAGGCATGCGTCCGGGCGACTTCTTCAGCCGCGTGTACAACATGCCGCTGGCGATTCTCGCAACGAGCTCGTACCGCGAAGCGCGCGGCACTGTTCAGAGCTCGCTCGACATCGCCGACTGCATCACAGGCGTGACGAACCTCAAGGGCAAGGTGCTTCTTGTGGACGACATGGTTGACTCCGGCAAGACGATCCGCGAAGTAATGGCCCATTTGAAGGTTCGCTATCCGGCCATTACGGAGATTCGCGTTGCGGTACTCTGGTACAAGGCGCATTCGATCCTCAAGCCCGACTGGTATGTCGAATACCTGGAGGACAATCCTTGGATTCATCAGCCCTTTGAGTGCTATGACGATCTGGGAACGAAGGCTCTTATTGAGCGCGTGGAAGCGAAGCATCCGGAACTCGCTACCGCGACGGAGGCCGAAAAAGCGGAATAGCCGCTTGCTTTCATTCGCCGGGGGAGAAGGTGCAGTATGCGCCTCCTCTCCCAAACATCCCGCCAGCCCTTGCGGCGTTCTGCCGAGGGCTCTGCGCCGGATGCATGCGGACTTCTCTGCCGCATCATGCCGGCATCGCTGCCTAGAGAACGGCGCTTGAGCGCGTTATGCCGACGGTCAGTCTGCAATTGCACGCTTCCCCCTCTAAACATCGACTACACGGAATTTTCCAACTATGTCAGCTGAAGACACTGCCGTTGCTGCGGTTGACGCCGCATTCGGCACCGCATCGCTTGCAAGCGGCAACGCCGACATCTTCGACACGCTCATCCAGAGCCTCTCCGTTGAAAATCTGCTGCTGCAGACGGCCGTCATCGTCATCGCGCTTGCGCTCGGCTTTGTTTTGTCGCAGCGCATCAATGCCTGGCTGATTTCCACTGCCTATGCGAAGAAGGCGGAGGAGGACGAAAAGGTTTCGCCAGACGTAGTGCCGAACGAGAAGGAGCGAGAGCTTCTTGAACAAGTGCATCAGCGCGCGACTCGACTTCGCCGATTTGCTCTGACGATTGTGCGCAATGTTTCCTTTTCTCTCGTGAGCTGGATCTTTCTTACGATAGGAAACTTCTGCCTTCTCAAAGGATTCGACTATGAGGCGAGTTCGCTCCTGCTCACGCGAGCGATGGTGCACATCCTCTTCGCCTTTGCCGTCGTGCGGCTCATCTCTGCCTTCTTCACCGAAATTCTCGGTCATCGAGGCATTCAGGCGCCTGGGCTGCAGCGCGCCATCATCGTCATCTTCTGGCTTCTGGTTGTTTTGCACTTCTTTGGCGTGCTCGATGACATCATTGATGTGATGGAGACGACGCGCGTGCCTTTCGGCGGCGAGAACGTGACGATTTGGACCTGCCTCGTTGCGATCATTACCGTTCTGCTCACCATCGGCATTGCAGACTGGGCGGCTGATGCCATTTCGGGGCTGGTGCAGAAGACGAAGCTGTCGGCGTCCATTCAAATCATTCTCGCGCGCGTCATTCGAATCATCTGCATCGTTCTGGCGATCGTGATCGCTCTGTCGTCCGTCGGCCTCGATTTGTCGGTGCTTTCGGTTTTCTCCGGCGCATTAGGTGTCGGCTTGGGCTTCGGCTTGCAGAAGATCGCTTCAAACTACATTTCGGGCTTCATCATTCTTTTCGACCGTTCGATCAAGATTGGAGACATGGTGGAGACGGCAGGCTTCCGAGGACGCGTGACGGAAATCAATACGCGCTTCACGGTTGTGCGCAACAACGACGGCGTCGAGTGCATCGTGCCGAACGAGAGCTTCGTGACGACGGTGGTGAAGAACTACTCCTATACGGATGAAGCGAGCGTTCAGTACATTGAATTGTCTGTTGCCTACGACTCGGATCTTCGGCGTGCGCTGGCGATCATGCTCGAAGAGGGCATGCGTCCGCGTCCCCGCATCGTGCCAGACCGCCGCGGCTGGGCCTACGTCGACAGCTTCGGCGACGACGGCGTCCATCTGAAGCTCGGCTTCTGGTGCAAGGATCCGGTGAACGGCACGGCGTCGCTCAGAACCGAAATCACGCTGGCCATCATGGATCGCTTTGCGGCAGAAGGCATCGTTCTGTCCTTCTCGCAGTTTGACATCAACATCCTCAACAACGAAAAGCCGATTCGCTTTGAACTGTCGCCTGACGCTGCGGATACGCTGGCCAAGGCTGCTGTTTCAGCCGCCTCTGCGGCAGCCGCTGAGAAGGCGGCGCCTGCCGGCAAGGCCGGCTGAGTGCCGGCGGCGGTGAAGCGGCGAAGGCTATAGAGCCTTTGCCGCAATCTGCCTTTCGCATCCAAAGAGCGCCCGTCCGCTTCCCTGCTGAAGCGGACGGGCGTTTTGCATGAAGGCACGCGGTAGCCTTTCCGGGAGCGCCTTTCACTCTGCACTTCAGAGGCGCTGTCTGCGGCCGGCGAAGCGGCTCTGCAGAAAGCGGCAGAAGAGATGCGAAAAGAGCCGTTCCAAAATTCGAATAGAACGGAAGGGCGCTTATTTTGAGCAAATTAGGCAAATGTTGATTTAACTTGTCTTTCGAAGAAGAGGGTTGGGAGCCTCCTTTCGTTCCGTGACGACCCTGCTGTCTGGCTGCGTCTCAGAACGAGGAAAACCTTGGCTTTCCTGCTCCCGTTTGCTGCGATGCGGCATTCGGCAGCCTGAACGGCTAGCTTTAAGCTGGGTTATGGAATTCTTGCTTTCCTAGGAAATCAAGGATTTTCATTGTCTGATGCAATTGTGCAGTCGGTATACGAAAAATCGTTTGCATTCTGTTGCGGAATTTGCAACACATGCTTTCATGTGAAGGAAATTGATGGGCGCAATTGCGAATAACGCTGTAGAGCTTGGGCACCTAGACTTTTTTTCGTTGATCCGGAAGACGGATCCAACCTGGCAAAAAAAGGAAGAAAAGACATGAAGTTCAAGGCTCTCCCCCTGGCGGCTGCGATGGCCGCTGCGCTTGTGATGGGCTCTGCGGCTGCATCCGGCGGCTCATCGGGACCGACAGTGCAGATGGAAGTGCAGGGACACATCGGCGAGGTGATCGTCAACCCGTACAACGTCGCACCGCTCACGGCCGTCATCCGCAACGGCGGCTACGTGATTGAAGACGCATCGGTGCGCGTGCTTCCGAAAAAGGGCGGCCAGGAGATCGCCTACAAAGTGAACAATGCCGAGCTCAAGACCCATGCCGGCATTCCTGTCTTCGGCCTTTACGGCAACTATGCCAACCAGGTTGAAGTGACCTACACGCGCGTCTTCCAAGGCAAGCGCGAGAAGTTTACGGACACGTACACCATTCAGACGGCGCCGGTCTACATGGAGATGAACGGCTCGACGAGCACGAAGGGCGTGATGTTCGACGTTGATGTGAAGCATGTCGACCCGAAGTTCTCCGACCGCCTCTATCTCGTGAACAACCTGGTGCCGAAGCCTCCGAAGGCCGGCCGCGCAGTGTGGAACAATCCAACGGGCGGCGCGCTGGAATGGTCCTATGGACCCGAGAACGGCATCATCGACACGAAGGGCGAGGTCCGCTGGTATCTGCTGCCCAACCAGGATATGTACGATCCGGAGACGATCTACAAGTCCGGCATCATGATGGGCTTCCAGCAGGGCGAAGACGGCCTTCTCACTTGGGGCTACGGCCAGCGCTACGTCAAGTACGACCTGCTCGGCCGCGAAGTCTTCAACCGCCGCCTGCCTGCGAACTACAGCGACTTCTCTCATGCGCTGGACCGCGCACAGAACGGGCACTACTTCATCCGCGCCGCGTCGGCCGATCTGCGCCGCGCGGACAACAAGCGCGTCCATACGGTGCGCGACGTGATTGCTGAAGTGGATGAGAACGGCCGCGTCGTCGACGAGTTCCGTCTCTTCGACATCCTGGATCCGTACCGCGACGTCGTGATCAAGACGCTCGACCAAGGCGCGGTGTGCCTCAACATTGATGCCTCTCAGGCGGGCAAGACCCTGTCGGCGGAGGATCTGGCGAAGCAGGAAGCCTCGGACGTCTTCGGCGACGTCGCCGGCGTGGGTCCGGGCCGCAACTGGGCGCACGTCAATTCGGTCGACTACGACCCGAACGACGACTCGATCGTGATCTCTTCGCGCCATCAGTCTTCCGTCATCAAGATCGGCCGCGACCACCAGGTGAAGTGGATTCTCTCCACCCCGACGGGCTGGAGCGACAAGTTCAAAGACAAGGTGCTCACCCCGGTCGACAAGAACGGCAAGCCGCTCAAGTGCGAGATGAACGCCTGCGAAGGCGGCTTCGACTGGACCTGGACGCAGCACACGGGCTGGATCATCGATTCGAAGACGACGAAGGACGTGCTTTATCTCACGGTCTTCGACAACGGCGACGGCCGCAGCCTCGAGCAGCCGCCGCTGCCGGACATGAAGTACTCGCGCGCTGTGGTCTACAAGATCGATCAGAAGAAGATGACGGTCCAGCAGCTCTGGGAGTACGGCAAGGAGCGCGGCAACGACTGGTACAGCCCTGTCACGTCGCTCACGAAGTACATGCCGGACAAGGATTCGATCATGGTCTATGCGGCTACGGCGGGCATGGGCGCCGCGCCGTCGAAGGATCCGACCGGCAAGGCCAAAGCCGCGTCTGCGCATCCCTACATCATGGAATTCAACTGGGGCAGCACGACGCCTGCAGTTGAAATGAAGATCAACGACTCCATGGGCTATCAGGCCTTCCCGATCAGCGTCGACAAGGCGTTCAACTACAAGATCAAGTAGTTCTGGGGCCGCGAGTTGAGTGCGCAATTGATCTCATGCGCCGGCTTGCCTGCTCAGCGTTTCTCCTGAGCGGCAGGCCGGCGAAGCGCCTCAAGCTTGGTTCTGACCATTTGCTTTTTCTCTAGAAGGATTTCTGCTCTTATGCTTCGCCGTTCATTCATCAAGACCGCTGCCGGCCTCGCGCTTGCTGCCGCCATTTCTCCCGCCTTTGCCGCTGCGCAGCAGGGCACTGACTATGTTGTCC
>CAJKSP010000038.1 GCA_905202595.1 uncultured Sutterella sp. | reverse complement strand
AGCGCGATTCCTCTCGCGGCTGAAGCCGCGAGTTTCCTCGCGCATCTCTATGAAATGTTTGGTTCACTGACGAAGACGCTCAGATTCAAGTGCATCCTTCTAGCAACAGAAAGTGAGCTAAGCGCAAAGCTCGGTCTTAGGCAGAGATCATACGGCGGGCTACATCGATCAGACCCGATCGCGCCGGCTCGCTGCCACGCCGGCCAGTCCCCACGCAATCATGGCTGCTGCGGCGAAGGCAAAGGATGCCGTCCAGCCGCCCGTGCCTTCAAAAAGCCGGCCGAAGATGATCGGCCCCAGTCCTGCGCCGAGGTAGCCCACGCCCTGGGCGAGGCTTGAGAGCGCAAGCATCTCGCGCAGGCTTCTGGTCTTGCGGCTCATGAGAAGGCAGGCCACGGAGAGCATCGCGCCCTGCGAAGCGCCCGCGCAGATCGAGCCGGGCAACAGCGCCCATCCGCCCCAAAGCCAGCCGGCGAGCCCCAGGAGATAGAGCCCGGCGAGAATGACTTCCGCCTTGACTTCGCTCGCGCACCAGTCCATGAACTTCGACGTGAAGACGCTCGCCGGCAAGCCGCTCACGAGGAAGACGAAGAGCCACACGCCCGTCTGCTCCTGGCTCATGCCGATCGATGTCCAGTACGGCGGCATCCAAGCGCTCATCGTGTAAATGAGGAGCGACTGCAGTCCCATCACAGCGGTGACAGCCCAAGCGGCAGGACGCCCGGCCATTTGGCGAAGTCCTTCGGCTGCGCCGCCTGAAGGCGGCTGCACGGCAGGCTTGGCCGCTTCAGGCCTTTCAGCCGGCACGATCACGAGCAGCCAGAGCGCAAGGCCGATAGCGGCGGCAGCTGCCCAAAAGCCCATCGTGCCCGCAATGGAGCCCGCGAGATTCTTGAAAGGCACGGACGTGAGGCCCCCGATGCCGCCTGAAAGTCCGATGAAGCCCGTGTAGATGCCCATCAGCAGTCCCACGCGCGCCGGATCGGCGGTCTTCACGACAACAGGCATGAAGGCGTTGAGAAGCGCGATGCCCGCTCCGACGCAGGCCGTCGCCGCAAGAAGCAGCCCCCAGTTCTGCGTGAGCCGCCCGAAGGCGCCGATGAAGAGGATGAGAAGCGCCGCAGCCGCTGCCTTGGCTAAGCCGAGCCGGCCGGCGAGCACAGGAGCGGCGAACGAAAACAGGCCGAAGCAGGCGATCGGAATCGCCGTCAGAATGCCGTACTCGCTGTATGAAATCGCAAATGCGCGCCTGATGTCTTCGGCAATGGGGCCGATCGACGTGACGGGCCCCCGCATCAAAAGCGTCGCGCCGAGCATGACCGCAAAAAAGATCGCGCTCGTGCGAAAGCGGCCTTGCGAAGCCGCGGCCTGCGTTTCCGAGCTGGCGTTCTGCGACATGACACTGCTTCCTTTGTTTGCATGCATCTCGAATGCCGAAGAGACGCGGCTGGCGTCCATCTTCGGCCGGCGCCGCTCCTCAGACCGGCTGCCAGCCTGCAAGAATAGCGCAGCGGGAAAAGAGGAGGCGCTTTGATGCCGAAAGGCACTTCCCCGCGCTGTTGCGTTCTGAAACAGTTCTTGACGAGGCCGAACGGCCGCCTTTTCTCTGCCGCGCTAGGCTGAAGATGACGGCAAGGCCACCCCTTTCAGCCAATGTCCGACCGCGTGCCATAATGCAAACAAGCACTCGGGAATGCCAGGCCGGCGCTTTACGGCGCACCGGCTTCCGACTGTGCCTTGCCATCAAACTGCAGAGCGCGAAGTCCTCTGCAGCCAAAGACACTACTCAAAGATCAAGCTTCCATGAAGAAACAGTCTGCCCTCATTGCCGCGTGCGCCGCGGCGCTTGCGATCTCCGGCCTAACGGGCTGCGCGAACGACGGCACGGCCTATCGCGCCGATACCTACAGCGTGGGCCAGGTGAATCAAGTTCAGGAAGTGCGCACGGTTGAGATCATTGCGATCAATCCGGCTCGTGTTGCTGTGCCCAATGCCAGCAACCGCGACACCGGCCGCATTGCCGGCGCCATCGTCGGCGCCATTGCCGGCGCCGCCATCGGCAACCACAACAACCACTCGACGAGCTCTCGCGTTCTCGGCGGACTCGCGGGCGGCGCCGTCGGCGGACTCGCGGGCGACGCCATCGGCGGCGGCAACGACACTTCCTACACCGACGGCGTGCAGATCATCTACCGCACGACGGACGGGCGCATGTATCAGTCCTCGCAGGTGGGCCGCCCCTGCGAATTCAAGACGGGCACGGCCATCGTCGTGCAGCCTCGGCCGAATGAAACCCGCATTCAGCCGAACAACCCCTACGGCTGCCCGAAGTAAAGCGCCGTCTAAAGTTCTCATTTACGACTGAGAAGGAGCTGGGCGCCTGCTGGCGCAGCCGTCCGGCCGCCTTCATCAACAACGGGCGAGGAACCCCAGAGACATGTTCAAAAAAGCCATCATCGCCGCTGCAGCGGCGGGCCTGCTGATTCCGGCTGCAGCCGTTCAGGCCGCCTCGTCGACGCCGCCGCCCAATACGAGCGACATCGGTCAGGCTGCGCTCGACTACAACATCGGCGTCGTCCGCCAGACCGAACAGCAGATTCAGGATGCCGCCAGAGCGCAGGCGGCTGCCGATGCGGCCGCCAAGGCGCAAGCCGACAAGGCGCGGCAGGAAGCGGAGAACAAGGCCGCCGTCGAGCGTGCGAAAGCCGAGCGCATCAAGGCGCAGCAGAATGCCGCCGCTGCCAAGGCGAAGGCTGAACGCCAAAAGAAGCTCAACGCCTACTCGGACGAAGAGCGCGAGCTCGCGATTGAGCTGAAGCGCCTTGACGTTGAAGAGCGCCGCGCTGAAGTGGAAAACAGCGTTGCAACCGACAAGGCGCGCGCAGAGCTTGCAGGCGATCGCGCCAAGCTCGAGGTCGAGCGCATGAAGGTCGACATCGACAACGAGCGCCGCACGCCGGAGGCTGCGTCGCCAGCATCTGCTCCCTAGCGCTGTCTGACAGCGCATTCGTGCGCGAACTCCGCTGCGAACCCCAGGCATCGGAAGACTACAAGGCCGCATCCCGAAGGATGCGGCCTTTTTTATTGTGCGTTAGGCTGTTGGCGCCGCTGCCGCAGAATGCCGCAGCCGGCCAGCTGCTTGACGCTGTCAGAAGTCGAATCGGTACAGCAGATCGAGCGCCTGCTCGACGCCCGTCACCGCTTCGAGATAAAGCTTCGGCATGATGCGGTAGCGCAGCGTGAGCGTGGCAAGCGAGTCAAAGAGACCCACGCCGTACTTCACCTGCAGTCCGGGGAGAACGTAGCCGCTCACAACGACCTGCGACTTGTCGCCTACGCCCGTCGTATCGATGCCAAGCCCCTTGATGCCGACGGCATCGCCGATGTCGCCCACAATGCCGCTGCCCGACGATGCGCCGAGACCGACGAGCACGCTCGTCATCGCCGACGAGACGCTACCCTCTTCGTCGCTGCCGAGGCCATGCCCCGTCAGAATGTAGGAGAGCGTCTCCGTCTGCGATTTGGCGGGCTCGCTGAAAAGATCCACCTTGGGATACGAGGCCGTGCCAGTCACGCGCACGCCCGCCGTCACATCGTCCTCCGTCGATTCCGGATTTCGCACGGCTTCGATCAGCAGTCCCGGATTGTCCGCCGCGCCGGAGAAGGTCACGACGCCCTTTCGCACAATCAGATCCTGTCCCAGCGCCTTGAAGCGGCCGTAAGGAATCTTCACCTGGCCGGTCACGCCGAGCGTATTGCCGTTCTGCACAACGTAGAGGCCGCCGGTCAGCGCAGCCTTCAGGCCGAAGGCATCAAGCGTGATGCGGTCGCCGAGCTTCACCATCACCTTGCTCTCGATCGCCACAGGAGGCGCCGGCGTCGTGCGCGGCGTGCCGTCCTCTTCGAGAATGACCTCGTCGGAAGAGACGGATGTGCTCGACTTCGGCAAGTCGGCGACGACGATCCTCGCCCATGGCACGTCGACCTTGCCGCTCAAAGAAACGAGCGTCGGCGTTGCCTTCGCGGACACATCGGGCGTCACGTCGACCTGCACCATCGGCGGCATGGAGAGGCGGATCTTGTCGCCGTAGGCGCGGATGGCCGCCTGCCAATTCTTCAGATCAGACCAGTCGGCCGAGCCGTCAAGATGCAGGCTGCCGGACTGCGTTTCGATCGTGCCCGAAAGCGTCGACTTCTGTCCCTCGAAGGTCATCTTGATATTGGATGGCTTCATGTCGATCGGGATGAACGCCGCATCGAGCTGCAGATCATCCAAGCTGACCGAGCCACGCATCTCAGGCGAGGCGAGCGTGCCGCCCGCACGGAGATCGGCATTGAGCGTGCCCTCGGCCTTTTCCCCCGTTGAGAGGAAGGGCTTCAGAAGCGAAGGAGTCACATCCTTCACGATGAAGCGGCCGGAAAGCCGCCTCGCCTTCATCGGATCATCTAAAACCAGATGGCCGAAGAGCTTGCCAACCTGATCAGGCTGAATGTTGTAGTCGAGCTGCGCGCGGTTGTCCTGGAAGGAGGCGCGCATGCGCAGCTTCGCCAGCGTGACGGGAAAGCGCACGCCCTGATAGCGTGTCGAATATTCGATGCCGTCGCCGTTGACGGCCAGCGCCACGTCGGGAAGCGGCTTCTTGGCCAGATCCCACTGTGCATCCAGCTGAGCCTTGAGCTTGCCGGTCAGCCGGTCGCGCCGCTTCAGGAAGGGCTTGAAAAGCGACATGTCGAGGCGCGTCAGCTCCAGATTCGCATGACCAGCCTTGGCAATGACGGCAGGCTCCGAAACGCAGACCTGCGCATGCTCGTGGTTCCAGCAGTGCTTGCCGAGGATCAGCGACTCCTTGGCATGCAGATACTCGAGGGGCGCAGCGCCGGCCTGACTCCAGGCGCCCGCCGGCGTCTTGAGGCTCGTGCGCACCAGCGCGCCCTTCCAGTTGAAGGTCTGACGGTCGAATCCGCCCTCGAGCGAAAGCGTGCCCTCGACGGGGCCGCCCGCCGCATCGAGCTTGGCGGTATGCCGGCTTTCGCGTCCCGAGAGCGAAAGAATCACGCGCTTGATCTGCTGCCCGGCGGCTTCGATCCCAGAAAGCGCCAGGGAGAGGCTTCCTTTGAGTTCGCCCTTTGCAAAGGCCTGCCCCGCGGCAGCCATGATTTCTGCATCCGTCGGCTGTCGTCCGAGCTTCGCGAGAGCCGCCTTCTGCGCTTCGGTGAGATCGCCGGGCTTTGTTGAATTTCCTGGAAGGGTATTTTCGATGTCAGCCTTGAGCTGCAGCTTCGACAAGCTGAAGCTTTCCTGCCAGCCCAGGCCCTGTGCGCGAAGATCCGCCGTCACCTTCGGACGGCCAATGCTGCCGGTGACGCGCACATAGCCCTGAGCCGTTCCGCGCAGTCCTGGGATTGTATTGAGGAGCCCCGGAACGTCGACCTTCATGTCGAAGTCGAGCGCCCGGTAGCCGTCGGACTTGCCCTTGAGGGAAACCGTATTTTTGCCGAGCAGCAGCGAAATGCCGGGAATAGACGCCTGTCTTGCGCTGTCGAGCGAGCCCGCCGCGCGAAGGCAAATGGGCGCGCCCTGAATCGTGCCGTCAACGCGGACGTCGGAAAGCGCAGCGCGCCAATTCGACCAAGCAGAAAACGTGCCTTCGGAAGCGGCGCCAGCCGAGAGCTCCAGCGGCAGCTTCGGAAAAAAGGGCTTTGCCTTGAGCGAACTCGCATCGACCTTGGCGTTCCACGTCAGGCCGTCGCCCCATCCGAAAACGCCAGAAAGCGCCAGATTGCCTTCGGACGACGAGAAGCTCGCATCAGAAATCTTTGTGCCTGCAAGACCGCCCGCAGCCGCAAGATGAATGCGGCCAGCGACGGGCTTGGCCAAACCAGCGGCAGGCACGTCTGCCTCCACATCGGCAGAAAGAGAGAGAACATAGTCGTCCGGACGACCGTCAATGGACAGAGCAATCTGCTTCGCCGCAAAGCGCGGCGGCTTGGCCGCCGCAGCTTCGGGCGCATGTCCGTCCTCAAGACTCGGCGCTTCGGCCGCCGACTTGGCATTGGCGGCAGCCGTCTGAACCGCCTGCACCTGTCCGCTCTGCTGCGCGGCTTTCACTGCCGCCTCGCGGCCGGCAACCTTCGCTTGACTGCCGGATGCTTGACCCTTCTTTGCATCTGGCTTTTCCGCTGCCTTTGCCTGTGCGTCCCAAGCGGCAAGCGCCGCCTCCCCCGCCGATCCCGGCAGCGGCCAGTGAAGCTCCGGCGCCGACAGCGCTACGGAGAAAGGAAGGCCTGCTTCGCCGACGGAGCCCCGAACCTCCAGATCAGCCTGCACGAACCCGGAAACGGAAAGCGAAGCCTCCAGATCCTTCAGCGCTGAGCCTGAAGCGCGAAGCTTAAGCGTGAGCGGCGCCGATTTCAGACCGAGCGCGGGCGCAAAAGGACCGGCGTCAGCTGATGCTTCGCCATCGAACGAGAGCGGCCAGTCGCCCTCTAAAGCGATGCGGCCTGCCGCACGAGCTTCGCCCGCGGACGACTTGACGGCAAGAACGCCCACGTCAACAGCATGCGACGCAGCGCTGCCGGCAAATTCAAAGCGCTCCACGGTGAGCGGAGAAAATCCAGCCGACGCCGGCAGGCTTTGCGTACCGGGAATATTTGAAAGCCTCCAGCCGCTGCCTCGAATGGAAGCGACGTGCACTTCAAGCGGCAGCTCAATCGACGGCAGCGCTGCAACAAGCGGCTTGGAGAAAAGCGCCTGAAGCGATGCCGCGAGCTTCTTGGCTTCTTCGGCCGGATTGATCTCTGCAGGCTCAGACGGCGCCGCAGACGACTCTGCCGCCTCAGAAGCCTTGGAAGCAGGCGCCGCACCCGCCGCTTCGGCCTTTGGCGGCGCAGCGTCCGCAGAATCAGGTGTGCTGGCGCTTCTCGCCGGCTGCCGCGCTTCAGAAAACGCCGTCACGGCCTTGGCGAGCTCCTGAACAGCTGGCGGCGCGCTCTTGACGGCTGGCGACCCGCCCCCGTCATCTTCGGCAGCGCCCTCGGGCGGCAGGAGCGCCACGTCTACGGCATCAAGCACCACCGGCGCCACATCGACCCGACGCCCTGTCCAGGATGCGCCGCCAGAGAAAAAGCCGACGGATGCGCGGATGCCGTCAACCGCCGCTGCGGCGCGCTCAATTTTGACTTCGTCGACGGCAATGGGGAGCGGCGCTTCGAGAGGCCCCTGCGCTTCTTCAGGCTCGGACGGCTTCTCTTCGCTCCCAATGAGCTTTGCTGTTTCGACCGCCGCATTGACATCGGCAAGCGCCAAGCGCGTCACATGCACGCGCTTCTCAAAGAGCGCCCGCCAGTCGAGGCCCAGACGAATGAGGCCCGCTTGAACATTGATGCCCGGAATGTCGAGGCGCAGTCCCGAAATTCTCAAATCGCTCCAGTCGCCTTCGATCTTCTCGATCCGGAAGCCCGGCACGAAGGATGACGCCTGCCGAGCGGCAAAGCTCAGCCCCTGCGCCGTCAGGAGCATCCAGGCCGACGCGCCGAGCATTGCCGCGAAAAGCGTCAAAAAGACGGCGGCGAGAATGAGCGCCGTGCGAAGTCCATGCCGAGCATGCGTCATAGTTCAGATCCCAGGCCGATGTAAAAGGCAATGCCGCTCGCTTCCGAATCGCCCACCGGACGTGCAATGTCGAGGCGCACCGGACCGACGGGGCTCTCCCAGCGCACGCCGAATCCGGCGCCGACCTTGAAGTTCGTGTCGCTCAGCTTCTCAACGGCCTCGCCTGCATCGACGAAGACGGCGCCCCACCACTTGCCCGTCACGTTGTACTGATACTCGATTGATCCCGTCAGAAGCCGTTCGGCGCCGCGCAGCTCGCCGGACTTGTCCTTTGGCGAAATCGACTTGTAGTCGTAGCCGCGGATGCTGCGGTCGCCGCCCGCGAAGAAGCGCAGGTCCGGCGGCACCTTGTCAAAGTCGTTCGTCTGAATCCAGCCGAAGCTGCCGCGCCCGACGAAGCGGTGCTTTTCGCCCAGCGTGCGGATGATGGCGCCTTGTGCATTGAAGACGATGAAGTCGATGTCGGACCCCCACCACGTGCTCGAAACATCGACGGAATAGCGCTGCGAATCGCCCCAGCGCGGCATCATGCCGCCCCGCGAGCGCGTGCGCGAAAAGCTGACGCCCGGATAGATCAGCATCGTCGTTTCGTCAACTGCGCCCTGCGTGAAGCTGTCGAGCATCCAGCGCAACGACACCGTGCGCTGCCAGCCTGTTTCAAGCTCCCAATGACGGGCAGCGGCAAGCGTCATCGCGTCGGACTTCGTATCGTTCAAATCCGTATGCTTGTAGCCGCCGTTGAACTGGTAGAACTCCTCGAGCGGGTTGGCCTCGCGCGGAATCGTATAGGCGAAGTCCAGCTCCTGCTCCTTGCCCGACACCGTAGCGTTTGCTTCAAGCGAATGCCCAAGAGAATTCACCCAAGGCTTGCTCCAGCTGCCGCGAAAGCGAGGCCCGACGTCCGTTGAAAAGCCGAGGCCGACTTCTACGGAATTGCCGACGCGCGGCGTGACTGCGCCGTACATCGGAATGATGTGATTTTCATCCGTCCCGCGAAAATCCGGCGCAACCACAGCCGAATTGAACCACCCTGTCTGCGTCAGGCGCTCATTGAGCTCGGCAAGATCGTGCGCCAGGAAGGGATCCCCCGGCTTGAAGGGTACAAGGCTCTGCAGATAGCCGTCCTCAATCTGCGAGCCGTGAAACGTCACCGCGCCGAACCGATAGCGCGGACCGCTCTCGTAGACGAGCTTCCAATAGCCTTCGTGCTTGTCGGGATTGACCTGCAGCTGCGAGAGGGCGTACTTGCCGTCGAAGTAGCCGAGCGCCATGGCGAGATTGTTGAGCTTGACCTTGAAAGCTTCGTAGACGCCGTGATTGAGAATGTCGCCTTTTTGGGGAACTTCCTTCAAAAGCGCCTTGAAGGCGCGCAGCTCCGCAGCATCGCCCTTGATGTCTACCGTCACGCCCGCGATGCGCACCGGCTCCCCTGGATCGACCTGAAGCGCAAGCACGCGGGGCGTCTTCTCATCCTTAGGCTTGTCGCCCCACTTGAACTTAAGCGACGGACTGTAGTAGCCGAGAGCGCGCAGCCCTTCGCGCACCGCCGTTCTCACGCGGGCGCGAAAGCGGCCTTGCACGGTGATGCCGTCCACATTGACGGCGGCGAGCTGCGCTTCAACGTTGTCCTTCAGCGCCCCCTCCAGCCCCGAGAGCTCAAGCTTGAAGGCCGCAGCGGCGGGCGCTGCCTTGGCGCTCTCGGGCACGCGCTCAGCCAGATTGGATTCGAAATTGTCCTGCGCCTGAATGTCGCTCGCCGTACGCGCGCCCGAAGACGACGAGGCAGCAGCAGATGAGGCTGAAGCCGACGACGAGGCTGAGCCGGCGGCAGCAGACGCAGCCGGCGCCGACAGGAGCGCCGAGAGCGCAGCGACAATGAAGGCGGCCGACCTAACGGCGGCTGATAGGGAGCGAAGAGACAATGTTCTCAGTGCGGCCGCAGACCGTGCGCCTGAAACGGCGCGCGCCGAAGCCGCGTATTTTCAGAGGCCTAAGAAAGAAAAAGCGCGTTCGGGGCAACCCCCGCTCACACTGGACGGTCCGCTGAGCGCCGCCGTCCGCCACATTGTACGGGCCGATGGCACAAATGAAAAAGAGGACGGACGCATCTTGGCATCCGTCCCCTTTCATGCGGCCCCTCGCGGGTCCGCAGATGCTAGACCGTCAGGCCTTTGCGGGCTCTGCAGGCTTGGCCGCAGGCGCGGGCTTCTCAGCAGGCTCTGCAGCGGCTGCAGCCTTCGCAGAGGGGGCCTCAGCCGGCTTCGCGGCAGCGGGCTTCGCAGCGGCAGGCTTGGCTTCAGCCTTTGCCGGCGCACGGCGGGTGCGGCGAGCCGGCGCCTTCGCCGCTGAAGCGGGCTTCGCAGCTGGCTTCTCTGCAGGCTTTTCGGCGGGCTTCTCGGCAGGCTTCGCAGCAGGCTTTTCCGCCGCCTTTTCTGCAGGCGCTTCAGCCTTCTCGGCCTTTGGAGCAGCGGGCTTGGCCGCGGTGCGGCGGGTGCGACGGGCCGGCGCCTTCTTGGCTTCGGCAGGCTCTGCCGCCTTCGTCTGCGCTTCAGCCTCAGGCTGGGCGAACTTTTCCGACCGCTCGACGAGGAAGTCGATCCCCTCGGCAAAAATCATGTCGAGCGCGTCGTCAAAAGTCAGGCCGTCTTTCTCAAGCATGCTTTCAATCTTGGCGTACGTGACCTTGTCGAGTTTGATCTTCGCCTTGAACTTGATCTTAGGCATCGAACGGAACCTCCTTTAGTTCATCAATCTGTCCGAACCTGCGGCGGCCGACGCCGTCCGCATGCCGCCGGACAATGGCAATTTAGCACGGCAGAACGCCTTGCTGTGCGGCGGACGCGTCTGAGCGAGGCGCGCCCAATCCGCTCAGCAGCTTTGCGCTCAGCTGCGCTTCGGCAGAATCGGCGCAAAGCCAGAAATGCCGGAGAGCGCAATCACGGTCAGCAGCGCGAGCTGCGGGCCGCGCTCGATGTGGTCCATGACGACGTATTCGTCAACCGTATGCGCGCCGACGCCCATGCCGCCTGAGGAGAGGCAGGTTGAAGGGATGCCGAGCGACATGGCGGGATTCGCGTCCGTAGAAGAGGTTTCGTAGCGGGTGAGCTCGATGCCGAGCTGCTTTTGCGCAGCGCGCGCCGTCTGCAGCACCGGGCAGTCGTCCGGACGCATGCCGCCAGGAATGTCGCCGATCTGCTTGTAGGAAAGCCTGAGCTGCAGAGCGGGATCCGTGATGCCCCAGCGGGCGTTTTCCTTCTCGACGGCACGGCGGAAGGCGTCGAAAATGAAGGCTTCGACCTTCATGAGCTCCTCGCTCGAAGTCGAGCGGAAATCGAGTTCGCACTCGCAGTGCGGCGCAATCGTGGTCATGGTCGTGCCGCCCTTGATCGTGCCGACCGTGAAGGTCGTGCGCGGCGACTGCGGGACTTCAAGATCGGCAATTTCAGCGACGGCGCGCGCGAGCGCATGCGCCGCGCTCGGCACCTTGCCGAAGGCGCCCCAGCTGTGGCCGCCGGGACCGTCAATGATGAAGCGCCAGCTGTGCTCGCCCGTGGCGCCGCACTGAATGCGGCCGACGTCGCTGCCGTCGAGCGCAATGAAGCCGTCCCAGTGGATGCCGTTCTTTACAAGCGCCTTGGCGCCGCAAATGTCGCCCTCGCCCTCTTCCTGAACGCTGCCAATGAACCAGAGGTCGCCCTCAGTCTCGATGTTGGCAGCCTGAAGCGAGCGCAGAATCTGCAGCAGATTTCTCAGCCCGGACGCATTGTCTCCGATGCCCGGCCCGATGTAGCGCTCGCCCTCGCGGCGGACCGTGCAGTCCGTGCCCGCAGGAAAGACCGTGTCCATGTGCGCTGCGAGCGCAATGGCCGGACCCGTGCCTGAACCAGGACGGCGGGCGAGGACGTTGCCCATCGCATCCTTCGTGATCTCAGTGAGGCCGTACGCACGAAGCCGCTTGATGAGTTCAGCCGCACGCTCCTCTTCATGAAACGTAGGCGCCGGAATCTCCGACAGGGCAATCTGCTCTTCAATGGCGAAGGGCACCTGCTCCTCGGCCGTCTCCAGCGCCTTGCGGACGCGGGGATCGTCGGCGATCGCCTTCACCCGCGCTTCAATGGCCGGGTCGATCGGCGGAATGGAATCAAGAGGCATTTGCGGCATAAGCGCATCTCCCAAGTGCAAAAACGATGAAAAGGCGAGGCGCCGCACAGCGAAGTCCAGCCGCTCAGCCGGACGCCGCGCGCTTCAAGCGCCGTTCCTGCCTCTCATCCTACTCGGAGCCGCCGCATTCAGAACGGCGCAGCCTCGGACTGCATCGCAAAGCCGATGCCTCTTTTGCACTCCTTTGCGCCGTTCGGGCTGCGCCCCCCGAAAACTGCTCAGAGCAGCAAGACTATCTGCGGCTGTTCAGCTGCTCCAGCCAGCAAAAAGGCCGCCCGAATGCAGCTGTTCGGACGGCCTTTTCTGCCATCAGCAGGCCTAAGGAAGACCTGCGCATTCAAAGCGGCTGACTGCTTTTCTCGCCGCTCAGCGCTCCTCAGGCATTTCCATGAAATACGCACCCGGCGCCGGCTCCTCCGGCGCAGCACCATCCCGCCACCAGTTGGGATCCTGCCGCTTGACGGTCTCTGCCAAAAAATCGCGCAGCAGATGCGAGAGAACAAGCCCGCGCTCGCTCGCAAGCTTTTCAGCGGCAAGCTTGAGCTCAAAAGGCAGGCGGCAGCTCACCACCCCCGTCTTGTTAGTGCGGGGCTGTGTGCTGCCTTCTTCGGGAAACTGAAACTGCATGGGTGCGTACCTCCTAATGTTGTTATGCGTCTGTTCTTGTTTTTTGATGGGGCTCTTGGACGGCTCAAAGCCTTCAGAGCCGAGGTCGCTGACTTGAGGAGCCGGCCGACTGCCCGCCGGCGCCCTTTAAGCATTGTCGGTCCGCGTAGCATGGACAGAATAGAAGCGTTTTCACCATAAGCATTTCCTCCCATAACGGCGAAAAAGCCTTGACTTTGAAGCATCTGGCGAAAACCGCATCTTCTCTGTTGCGGCCGCTTCAGGCAAAAAGACCTGCTGCTGAAAAGCGCTTCCTGCACAAAAGCGCGCAAAGGATGCCACAGTCTCAGCATCTGCGCATCTCTCTCGCATGGATTTGCGTATTTCCACTTAAGCCGATTGGAGGCTACAGGCCAGCAGCAGGCGGTTTGCCGCTTGATTTGATAGGCTTTTTAGCGAGTCTGGCGCAAGTGAACTGACCGGCAGCGCATTTGTACAATCCGACCGAACAGAGTCTGAAGCCGAATGCAACGCCCTGGCTGACAAGATGCCAGGCAGAACGGCGCAGGCCTGCAGCGAAGCCAGGCCGCTGCAGAGCAAAAAAAATCCCGTCGAACGCTTCCGTTCGCGGGACTCTTTTACCTTGCCAAAATGGGGTGGGAGATGGGACTCGAACCCACGACAACCGGAATCACAATCCGGGACTCTACCAACTGAGCTACTCCCACCATTCTGGTGCCTCTTCTCGCTGCCGCACATTCTTCAACTCGCTCTTTCAAACTCGTTGTCGACTGCGCCGCGTCGATCAGAGGATTTGAATTTTACATGACCTGCAAAATTTGTCAAGAGGTCAAATGAAATTTTTATAATGTCCTCGAGACAGCACGGCCTCAGCCTGGGCTTTCTCCCTGCCGCAGAGGGATTTTGATCCCGCCGCAGCCCCCGAGCCCCCTTGCCTTTGAGTGCCGCATGAGCGACCATAGCGCCCGGCGACCGGACGCAGCAGCGCCGATTCCCGTCCCAGTGCAGGAAAGCGGCAGGCCAAGCGCCGGAGCCTTTGAGCAAAAGAGAGATTAAAGACCATGTCCCTTCAGACTTACGACTTTGCCTACGGCCACGGCCGCATGGACTTTAGCTTCGACGATGCCGACATCATCAAGACGGTTCGCACGAACGCCTTCCCGGTGATGCAGAACGTGGAAGAGCACATTCTGGAAGCGATCCGCCACCCGATCGGATCCCCCGCGCTCGCCGACATCGTTAAACCGGGCGACACCGTCGCCTTCATCTGCAACGACCCGACGCGCGTCGCCAACAGCAACGTCTTCATGCCGGTGCTCGTCAACGAGCTCAACCGCCTCGGCATTCCCGACGCGAACATGCGCATCGTCTTCGCACTCGGCACTCACCGCGCTATGACGCACGAAGAAATGGTCGAGCAGGTGGGCGAAGACGTCGCCAAGCGCCTGCCGATGCACAACAGCATCGCCACGAACAAGGACGACTTCGAGTATTTCGGCACGACCTCCCGCGGCACGCCTGTCTGGATCAACAAGCTCCTCTGCGACGTCGACCACGTCATCCTCACGGGCACGATCGTGCATCACTACTTCTCCGGCTACGGCGGCGGCCGCAAGGCGATTCTGCCGGGCTGCGCCGCCATGGAGACTGTGCGCCTGAACCACAGCCACATGCTCGATCCGCATGCCGGCCTCGGCATCACGACGGGCAACCCCTGCTATGAGGATCAGATGGAAGGCGTGAAGCTCTTTGCCAAGGGCCGCTCCCTCTTCCTCTTCAATGCGATCCTCAACGCGCAGCACGAGTTCCTCAAGATCTTTGCGGGCGACTGGATCGAAGCGCATAACGAGGCCTGCAAGTTCGTCGATGAGGTCTACGGCTGCGTGATTCCGAAGGAGGCTGATCTTGTCATCGCCTCCTGCGGCGGCTACCCGAAGGACATCAACGTCTATCAGATGCAGAAGACGATGGACAACGCCATGTGCGCCGTGCGCCAGGGCGGCGTCGTCGTGCTGCTCGCCGAATGCGCCGAGGGCTCGGGCTCGGCGAAGCTTGAAGAAACCTTCAAGCGCCTCAAGACGCCTGCCGCCATCAAGCAGGAGCTTGAAGAGAACTTCCAGATCGGCGCCAACAAGGCCTTCGCCATTACGCGCCCGCTCGGCAAAGCGCGCTTCATTCTCGTCACGAAGCTCGATCGAGAGCTCGCGAAGATGATGCACTTCACGGCTGCCGTCGACACGGCCGATGAAGCCATCGCCATGGCCAAGCAGCTCCTCGGCACCGACCATCCGGCCACGATTCTCATGCCGGAAGGCAGCCTGACGGTGCCTCGCGTCGCACGCTGAGACCCGCGCAAGACTCCAGCGCTGACGCGTTCTGACGAACCCCGCAGCGCTGCGTCGCTCGGAGGGCGGAGAAGCGGCCATTGCGCTTCTCCGCCCTTGCTTTGTCTGCCGCCGGCATCCCGCCGCCCAGACTGTCCGTTTCGCTCGCATTCTTGCCTCCTGCTCCTGCCTCGGCCTCGGACGCCTGTCGGAGCCGCACCCGAAGGACATCCTGCGCGCTATCCTTAGCGGACGCTTTTTACAGCCAACCCCTCAGGAGGCCCGAGCACGACCGAGCAAGGCGAGCATCAGGGCCGCAAATCCAACATGACTGCACAGAATGAACCGCGCGTGCGATTCGACATCGACCGCGACCGCCGCATCGGCCTTCCGGAAGCCGTCTTCTGCGAAGGAAAGCCCTTTGACGTGCTCCTGATGCTCCTTGAGCGCTTTGCGCTCGATTCGGAAAAGCCCATTCTCTTCACCCGCCTCGCGCCCGAAGTCTTCGCGCGCGTGCCCCGCAGCCTTGCCGAGCGCTACGACTACGATGCGCTCTCGCGCACCGCCTGGCATGCAAAGCTCCCCGAACGGCCCGGCGCAGCCGCCGTTGTTTCGGCAGGCTCAGCCGACGCCTTTGTGACGCACGAAGCGGCGCGCACGCTCGAATACCTTGGATTTGAAGCGCGGCTTTTCGAAGACTGCGGCGTTGCCGGCCTCTGGCGCATTGAAGCAGCCATCGGCGACATCAACCGCTGCGACGTCGTCATCGTCGCCGCTGGGCTTGACGCCGCGCTCGCCTCCGTGCTCGGCGGCCTCACGCCCAAGCCCCTCTTCGCCGTGCCGACTTCCGTAGGCTACGGCGTTGCAGAGCGCGGCCGCACGGCGCTTTCAAGCATGCTCGCCTCATGCGCCCCCGGCGTCGCAGTCCTCAACATCGACAACGGCTACGGCGCAGCCTGCGCTGCCGCACGCGTTCTGGCGCTCCTGCACTGCCAGGACTGAACGCCCTTCATTCTTTTGCTGCGCAGGCGGATCAGCGCATTGCAGCCGGGCCGCCTGCTGGAGTTTCTGACATGTCCGACACCTTCGGCCGTCCCGTGCTTGCCGTGCGCATCCATGCGGGCTTCAATGCCGCCGCCTTCCTTGCAGGCCTTCTTGCCCTGACCGATCAAACCTCAGGCACCGCTTCGGCGTACCTCTGCTCGCTCTTCCCTGAGATTCCCTGCGGCATCGCCTTCGGCGCACGATCCGTGAACGGCATTTCTGGCTTCGGAGCCCGCATTTTGACGGAGCCCGAGCATGCTCACCGCCACCCCGGCGATATTCTGGAAATCTACGCCCAAAGCCGCCTCTCCGATGCGGCCAAGGCCAAAGCCGCCCAAGTTTGGCGCGTGCTCGCCGAAGCGGAGGGCCGCGTTCACAATGCACCGCCCGAATGCGTGCATTTTCATGAAGTCGGCCGCATGGGCAACATCCTCGCCATCGGACTTTGCGCCGAATTTCTTACGACGATCGAGCCTGCTGAAATCGTCTCGAGTCCCATTCCGCTCGGCGACGGCACGGTGAAATGCGCGCACGGCTTCGTGCCCTATCCGGCGCCGGCGATGTTTCAGATGCTCGAGGGCGTGGCCGTTCGGGGCTATGCCGGCGAGGGCGAGCCCGTCACGCCGACAGGGCTTGCGCTCCTCAAGGGCTTCGGCGCCCGCTTCGGCGCATGGCCGAAGATGACGCCGGAGCGCACAGCAACCGTCTTCTCCGAACGCTACTTCGAAGACGTACCGAACGGCACGCTCTTTGCCATGGGACCGGCGCTGCCTGCTGATGAAGCCTGAGGGCGAAGCGCGCAAGGAGAAAAGAGCGCGCCATCCTGCAAAATTCTGTCTGCAGACTGAGACGAAGAGGCCGACATAGCAGTAGGATGGCGCCGCATTCAAACGGCGGCTGACCCCGCCGAGGCCGCCTGCCGGACGGCTAGAATAGCCGCCGTCTTCGTCCGCCTTTTTTTGTCAACCTGCGTCTGAACCGCGGCAGGCTGAGCGGCTGCATTCCCCAGCAGCGCTCCGCTGATGCCGCCGCCTTTGAGACAGAAGCCTCTAAATGACCACCCCGATCGACCTGACTGCCATTCCGGAGCTCGCTGAGCTTCAGCGCGTGCTCGCCGGCCTTGCCGTGCGCGGCAGCTTCTCGCTGGCTTATTCGGGCGGCCTGGACAGCCGCTTCCTCGCCTACGCAGCCAAGCGGCTCGGCTTCATGCCGGCGCTCTATCACATCATCGGCCCGCAGATTGCGCCCGATGAAACCTCGGCAGCCATTAGAGACGCTGAGGCCATGGGATTCGAGGCCACGCTCGTGCCGGCCTCCTCGCTTTCGCTTCCGGAACTGGCCGCCGCCGGCCGCGAACGCTGCTTCGTCTGCAAAAAGCATCTCTTCGAGGCGCTTCTTGAAGTGGCGAAGGCCTCCGGCACAGGACCGCTTTGCGACGGCACGAATCACTCGGATCTCGGCGTCTATCGCCCCGGCCTCAAGGCGCTCCGAGAGCTCGGCATCCGTTCGCCCCTTGCCGAAGCGGGCATCAGCAAAGCGCGCCTGCGCGAAATCGGCCGAGAAATCGGCTTTCCACATCCCGATCAAATGGCTCGGCCCTGTCTTCTCACGCGCTTTCCTTACGGCGTGCAGCCCAAGCCCGCGCTGCTGCAGGCCATCGCCGACGCTGAAGAGCTCGTCGCCGAAGACGCGTTCGGAGAGCGCCTGCGCTATCGGCTTCGCATGCCCAAGCCCGCTCAGCCCGTGCTGCACGTCGCTCGAGAAAGCCTGCCTGCCGGCATGAGCGAAGAAGCCGCCTCCCGCGAACTGAATCGTCTCTGCGGCGAAATTGAAGCGCGCTACGGCAACGAGCTGGCTCACCTGACCTGGGCCCTGGTCGATCAGCTGTCGGGCTTCTACGACCGCATGCCCGAAGCGGAAGCGAAGTAGGAAAGGCCTTCCTCTTCAGCAGCGCCTGAGGAAGGCTGCGCGGCTTCTCGCCGCCTTGTCAATGAGATTAAAGCCTCGCCCATTGTGTTCCGACTGACCCGGCGGACGTGTCACAATCAAGCATCAGTTTCGGAGAACCGCCATGTCCAAGCGTTCAGCGTCCATTGCCTGCGCCTGCATTCTTCGCGCCGCAAAGGCGGCGGCCGCCGCCGCACTCTGCGCAGGCCTTCTTGCCGGATGCTCTGAGAGCGAAGTGTCCGACGTTTCGCTAGGCCTCCTCACCTTCAAGAACATCGCCATCGACGCCTTTGTCGACCCTCAGGTACCAGGCGTCACCTGCCACGTCGCATCAATCGACTCGCCGCTGCAGCTCTCAGATCCCTCGGAGTCTTCGGTTTCGTGCCGCCAGACCGGCGAAATCACGCCCGCAATGATCGACTCGATCGACAAGAGCCGCGACGGCGAAGTGATCTTCACGCGCTCAAAGTCGATCTTCTTCAAGCGCATGAAGATTCGCCGCATCTACGATGAGGCGCATCAGACGCTGCTCTACGTTTCTTACTCCACCAAGGAAGTAAGTGGAAGCTTCAAGCACAGCCTCTCCACGGTGCCGCTCTGGGGAACAGCCGCCTACCGCCGTCCTCTTCCCCCTGCGCCGGCATCCGAAGGCGGCAGCCTTTGACGCGCTAGACTTTTAGGCATGTCTGCTTCTTCGCATTCTGCCGGCTGCTGCGCGGCAGCGGACGGCCTGCCGCCTGAACTGCCGTCGGCGGCTTCGACTCTCGCCTACTACAGCCGGGAAGCCTCCAGGCTTGCCGGCATCTACGAATCGCTCGGCGATGCCGAGAACGAAGGCCGCTCGCCTTTTGCCTCGCTTTTTGCCCGCTGGATTCCGGCCGGCGCCCGCGTGCTCGAGATTGGCTGCGGCTCCGGTCGAGATGCGCGCTTTCTGGCCGCACGCGGCGCCATCGTCACAGCAACAGACGGCTCGCCCGAAATGATTCGCGCAGCCCGCCGGCTGGCGCTCTCGGACCCTCGGCATCAAAGCGGCCGACTTCGCTTCGAAGCGCTGCCGCTGCCGCCTCAGCCAGAAAGTCTTGCGCGCCTGTCGCTGCAGCGAGGCGGCCCGGAAGCCGAAGCATCTGCGTGGCCCAGTTTCTTTGCCGTCCCTGGCCCTGCCACCGTCGTCTGCGCCATGGGCGTGCTGCAGCATCTGGACGAAAACGAGCTCTATCAAACGGCAGTCTTCCTGGATCAGGCGCTCGATCCCAACGAAGGCGAAATTCTCATCGCCGTGCCGCTTGATCATGCGCAGGACGGCGAACGGCGCTACGCCAACCGCGCGCCCGAGCATTATGCGGCTCTCTTCGAGCGCTTCGGCTTTGTCGAAGCTTCTCGGGAGCTCGCGGACGACGTCGGCCCGGACGGCAGCCGATGCCGCTGGGCGTCGCTCGTCTTCGTTCGGGATGCCGGACAGCGGCGCGCCCGCATGAATCTGCGAAGCCTGATCGAAAACGACAGCAAGACGTCGACCTATAAATTCGCGCTGCTGAGAGCGCTCTGCGACGTCAATATTGCCAATCCTGGCCGAGCCGCTTATGAAGCCGCCTCGCCCGAGAAGGCGCCGCGACTCGTCCTGGCGCCGCCGGATGCACCGGCAAACGCAGAGAAAAAGAGTGCGGGCGATCCGCAGCCTGCCGTCGCCAGCATTCCCTTTTCGCTTGTGATCGAGCGAATTGCGGGCTACTACTGGACGGCGCGGCACCGCGGCGCTCAAAGCGCTGCGGCGCCTTCTGCGCCGCCCCGGCAGATCGCCGGCGGCCGTCCGCTTGCCTTTGATGCGGAGCTTGAAGCGCTCGCCGCCCTCTACAGCGGCGACTGGATTTCCTTTCGAGAGGACTACTACTCCGGCGTGCTGGCCCGATCCCCTGAAAGCAAGCGCGCCCGCGCCGCCGCTGCGCTGTTCGACGCCGTCGCGAGAACCTTGAAGAAGGGCCCGATCTGGTATGCCGGCAATTCGCTTGCCGCCGACCCCAGGCTCGATCACAACCTGCTCTTCCAAGTGGCAGGCGGCCTGAGCCGCTTTTCGGCTTTGGACCCGACGTCTGCAGAAGCGCGCTACGGCAGGCTCTATCTCCCTGCCGCCGTCTGGCGCGAACTCACCCGCACGGCGCCTGATCTCGCCGATACGACGCTTCTCGAATGGGCAAAGCTCTCCGCGCGCTTCGGGCAGCTTGCCCGAAAGACCGCCGCCGCAGCGCCCCCTGCCTCGGTCGGCGCCGTGCTCGAATGGCTGCTGCCTCCTGAAAGCGAGCGCGACGTTGCGGCGGCCAAAGCCGTTTATGCGGCGTCCATTCCTCAGGGCCTTGCCTGCGTCTGGACCGGACGCCCGCTCACGGCGAGAACGCTCGCCGTCGACCACTTGGTGCCCTGGTCGCGCATCCACTCAAACGACCTCTGGAATCTCGTTCCCGCCTACGCCTCTGCCAACAGCAGCAAGTCCGACGCCATTCCGACCATGGAGCTCATGTCCGCAGCCGCCGACCGCCTCTGCGTCGCCTGGCGTCTCATGGAGCGAGAAAGGAGCGCGCTTTTCCGGGCTCAGGCGGAAAATGCCGTCTTCGGCCGCGCGCTCCCCAAGATGCACTGGGAAACGCCGCTCTTCGACGCCGTGCTGCGAACGGCCGACGAAGTGGCCAGGCAGTTCGGCGCAAGGCGCTGGAGCGGACTCGCGGCCTGAGGAGAGAGAGGGGCTGACGACCCAAGCCTCTAGACGTCAGGCGCCTTGTCGAGACGCTTGAGCGCTTCAGCAAGCACAGCCGTGCCGGCGAGAAAGTCCGCCATGTCCATCGCCTCATGCGGGTTGTGCGAGCCGAAGCGGTTTGCAATGAAGAGCATCGCCGTCGGCACGCCGGCAGCGGCAAAGACGGCGCTGTCATGCCCGGCGCCTGAAGACATGTCTCGCACCGGCACATCCGCCGCCTCGGCGCCTTCGTGAAGGAATCGCCGAAGCGCCGGATCCATGACGGCTGCTGGCGAATAGAGCATGGGATCAAAGTCGAAGGCCGCCCCCCGAGCGCTGCCTGCTGCTGCCGCTTCCTCGAGAAGAAGCGCATGAAAGCGCTCGATCGTCGAGCGGTGCAGGCTTCGAATGTCAAAGGAAAAAGCCGCGGACGACGCCGGCGCAAGCGGCGAAGAAGCCGGGAGCGCGCGCTCTCCCGCCTCTGCGCCGGCATCGGCTGATGCTGAGCGCGTCTCGAGAATGCCGGTCGTTTCGACGAGATCCTCTCCTCGGGCAAGCGCTTCCTCCCAATGATCCTCCATGCGGCAGAGCAGCGACGCCGTCGCTGCCGCCGGATCGGCGCCCTCTCGGAGGGGACGGCAGACCACCGTTTTGTGAGAAGCAATCGCGCGGATGCCCGTCACAACGCCGACGCGCACGTCGGGCGACAGATCGAGCGTCGGCCCTTGCTCGATGTGAAGCTCGATGAAGCAGCGTAGCGACTTCGGATCGACGAGGAACCGTCCGGCGGATACAGCCTCAGGATCCACCCCCGCTGCGGCAACCGCCTCGCCCAGCGTCCGCCCGGTCGTGCGGTGACGAAGCTCGAGCTCTGCGCGAGGGAATTGGCCTAAGAGCATTCGGGAGCCGATGTAGGGCTTGCCATAAAAAGAGTTTTCTTCGCCGCGAAGCGCCAGCACGGCGCAGGGATGGCGCAGCGCGATGCCTTCTGCCGCAAGGCGCTCGAGCGCCGCAAGCCCTGCGGCAATGCCGGCCAAGCCGTCGAAGTTGCCGCCTTGAGGAACGCTGTCGGCATGGCTGCCGAGCACGATCAAAGGCAGCGACGGCTCCCGGCCTTCGCGCCGAAGCCACAGATTGCCGGCCGGATCGCGCTGCGGCGCCAGTCCCAAGGCTCGGCCGGCGTCCTCAATGCAGTCAAGAACAGCCGACTCCCTGTCGCCGAACGCCTCGCGCGTCACGCCTTCGCCATCGGCGGAAAGCGCCCTAGCCGCACCCAAAAGCGCCGCAGCATGCTCTCGGACCGCCGCAACGCCCCGGCCTCCTTCATCGCGCTTTTCAGACTTCAACATGCAGAAATCCTCCTTTTCCTCTATGAAGCGCAAGCACGCTTCGCATGATCGACCGGCATGCCGATGCGGCAGAAACCCGCCTCCAGATGCAGAAAGGCCTCGCCCCGCTTCATTTTCTCAAAGTTCGTCCGGATGGAAAAAAAGGCTTTGGCAGAACAGTGCAAGCCCTTACAATGTGCGCGCTCGCCGGCCGCTCATCAGCCTGATGTTGGACCCGCAGGGTCCGGCTGCGCTGCCGGCATGACTTTTCTGGAGGTTACGCTACTCATGTGCACCACGATCATCGTCGGCGGCGCCGCCACCAACGACGGCTCCTTCCTCGTCGCCCGCAGCGCCGACAGCTCTTCGCTCAAGGCCCAGCACGTCGTTCTTCATCCTGCCAAGCAGGGGCAGAAAGGCATGTACAGCTGCAAGGCGCACGGCGGCGTGAACGACTTCACGTATCCGCTTCCGGAAAATGCCATGGCCTTCTCGACCGTGCCCAACTGGAAGACGCAGCTCCACGGCGCCGTCGGCTTCAATGAAGCCGGCCTCGGCCTGACCGGCACGGAATCGATCTTCGCCTCCGACGCCGTTCTCGCCATCGACCCCTACAACAAGCAGACGGGCATCACGGAAGACGACATTCCCGACGTGATTCTGCCGCGCTGCCGCTCGGCGCGCGAAGGCGCCGCCAAGCTCGGCGAAATCATCGAGACGATCGGCGCCGGCGAAGGCTTCGGCGTCGCGTTCGTCGACCTCACGGAGGTCTGGTACCTCGAAACGGGCTCGGGCCATCAGTGGATTGCGCAGAAGATCCCCGCCGATCAGTACTTCTGCTCCGGCAATCAGGGCCGCCTGCAGGCCTTCGACCCCGAGTCGCCCGACTGCATGGGCTCGCGCACGCTCGTGTCCTGGGCGCAGGAGCACGGCTTCTACTGCCCCGAAAAGGACGGCGCCTTCAACTTCTCCAAGGCCTACACCCGCGACGACGGCCGCGATCGCATCTACAACGATCCGCGCGTCTGGATCATGCAGAAGCGTCTCAACCCGAGCCTCGAGCAGCCCGTGGACGCGGGCCGCACCTTCCCGGTCTGCCTCGCGCCTGAGAAGAAGGTGACGCTCGCCGACGTCAAGGCCGTGATGCGCGACCACTACGAAGGCACCGAGCACGATCCGTACATCAACGGCCTCAACGGCAATGAGCCGTGGCGTCCGATCAGCGTCTTCCGCACGTATGAAGCGCACGTGATGCAGGTGCGTCCGTGGCTGCCGAAGGAAATCGGCGAAGTCGCCTACGTCGCCATGGGCATGGCGGACCTCTCCGCGTTCGTCCCGTTCTATGCCGGCATCACGAGCGTGCCGGAAGCCTGGGGCAAAGGCACGGACCACGCCGACAGCGAGTCGGCCTACTGGAAGTTCCGCCGCGTGCAGACGCTGGCGATGACGGACTATGCCAAGCTCGCTCCGGTCGTGAAGAAGGCCTTCAGCGAATTTGAAGCGCAGACCGCTGAAAAGCAGGCGGCCTTTGAAGAGGAATACCTGAAGATCGCCGGCACCGACCGCGATGCAGCCGTTGCCAAGCTCACGGCCTTCAACGCTGAAATCTGCAATGAAGCCACCGCGCTCGCCGAACGCGTGATGAACGAGCTCTTCACGATCCGCACGGCGGACATTGAAGCGGCCGTGGTCTTTAAGAACAACAAGTCGAAGGACTGATCGCGACCAGATCCCAAGCCTGCGGCCCTAGCGCTGCAGCTTGGGCTTCTGCAAAGCCGACTGGCAGCCGAGAGTTTTCTTCTTTGGCCGCCAGTCGGCTTTTTTGTTATCTGCCGGTCTGCATCCTTCCTGTCTGCTCACGCAAAATCGGATAGGGGTGAGGACTTTTGGTCCTCAGCCCCTTCCACACCACCCACCG
>CAJKSP010000037.1 GCA_905202595.1 uncultured Sutterella sp. | reverse complement strand
ATTGTATGGGACATTCAGGCTTTTTGGCTAAGCCGCAGGGGAATGCGCGCATCGGAAGGCAGAGCAGCGCCAGGGCCAAGCACAGCTTGACAAGCCGGCGGTGCTTCCTCACAATGATGGCGATACGGTCACAGTGGTACATGGCCGTACTCCTTAAAAAGCGGTCCGGAACGAGTACGAGTCGTTTCGGACCGTTTGCTTTTGGGGCTGACGAAGCGCGGCTCCCCACGAGCTGCGCCGCGACGGAGGAAGCAAACACAAACCTCCAATGCCCAAAAAACAGTCGTCGAATTGTATGGGACATTCAGGCTTTTTGGCTAAGCCGCAGGGGAATGCGCGCATCGGCAGAAGAGAGCTATGGCCAGAACGCGATTGGAGTCCTGGCATTGCTTGACCTTCATTCAGGCCGCCAGGGTTATCAGCGCCGCAGCGATGCGAGTCAGTGAACGCAGCCGAATATGCGCTTTTTGCCCAGGATGTCAACGAATACAGTCCGAATGCAGAGATTTCTGTGTGTTTCTCTCTCAGGGTTGTGGGCTTTTTTGGGGGGCCAATCGGTTGATCAAAAGATGGGCCTTTCGAGCATTTCTCGATGAAGTCGATCTTCTGAGAAGCCTATGATCAGTGATCATGCCATCCCAAGTAGCGCTCTGCGAATTGCGCAGCGGTGAGAATTTGTGTCGCGCCTATATGTTTTCGTTCGAGCAAGCCGGCGCGCTGGTCCCCAGTCACGAGATTATCTGCCGAACCTGCCTCACAAATCGCGATCAAGAAATTGTCGTCAGGATCAAGCGCTTCTTCAGAAATCAACGTTCCGGGTTTGACTATCGTCGCCAAGCTGCGCATTCGATTGATGATCAGTCCTACCCGGTGCGGTTGCAGAAAAGGTTGCAGATGCGCATAACGCGAAACTCGCCGAATTTCTTCGAGCTGATCCTCTGAGGTGAGGAGCTCAAAGTCACCGGCGAGCCATGACTGAAGGATAAGATCAGGCGGATTGTGCGGAGAAATAAGCGCAGAAATCAGCACATTTGTATCAAGAACGACCTTCATCGCGACTGATTCTTAGCCCAGGCAAGACCATCCGCAATGATTTTGTCAAGTTCACTCTGCGAGAGCCCGGATGCACGCACCTTTTCCTTAGCTTCTCCCGTAAGTGAAGACAAGATATAGCGGGAAACCGCTTTTTGGACCAAAGAAGAAAGAGAGCCCTTTTTTCCTCCTTGAGATGCAAGATAAATGCGGGTTGCTTCATCGAAATCAGGGGGAACGGAAATGTTCCACTTGACATTCGCAACGCGAGCGGCAGATTGGGTCATGAGTATTCCTATAGCTCAAAAGGATGATATGCGCCTATACGTCTAGGATTATAGGCTGTTAGGCGCCGTATTACGATGCCAGAAAACGCAGAAAAACTGAGCCTCACGGAGGTGCAGACATTTTTGGGAACCCAATCGGTCGATCAAAAGAAGCGCCTTTCGAGCATCCCTGTCGCCTCGCGTCGCCGTGCAGCCTCGGGAGGCAGCTTTATGGCTGTCTGCAGCCGCAGCGGCGATCAGCCTTCGTTCGCATCTCTCGAATAAGCCGCTCTTCAGACCAGATGACTGAGGGCTTAGTTCGCCAAGCGAGGCTTGGAGGCGTTCCTCCGAAAGCCATTTCATTGCTTCGCCGCAGAAATAAGTAAAAACCCTATATTGCGTGCTCGTGAAATTTGCTAGATTGCGAACGCGAATCATTCTCGTTTGAGAGTGGAAAGCGAACAGTCACCTGCGTTCCGCGTGCATGTCCTGACCGTCCGTTGTCCGTGCGCCGGAGCCATTAGGCAGAGGAGCCAACATGAAGAACACGGGCCCGAAGAAAGCTGCGACATTCGAAGCTGGGGCGCGCGCCATGCAGATTGCGCTGGAGAAGGACGACGGCAGAGATCCCTCTGCCTTTCATGCCAATCCAGAGGATCCGCTTCACGCTGCTTTTCGCGCGAAGGCGGCGGTTCATTCGGGGCCGAGCGCCATCCCTCTGATGGGCGAGGGCGCTTCGAAGGCGTTTGAGGCGCTGCTGGATTCGCCACGGCGCGGCAAGACGCTCGCCTATCTGCACGTGCCGTTCTGCGAAACGCGCTGCCTCTACTGCATGTTCTATCAAAACCCCTACAGCGAAGAGGCGGCGCATGCCTTTGCCGACACGCTGATTGCGGAGCTGCGCCTGCATGCCGATCGCCCCGCGCAGAAGAGCGGTCCGATTCATGCGATCTACTTCGGCGGCGGCACGCCGACGGCGCTGGCGCCCTCGGATCTGAAGCGGGTTCTGCAGGCCGTCCGCGAATGCCTGCCGCTCGCCAACGACTGCGAAATCACGCTAGAAGGGCGCATTCATCACTTTGACGACGCGCGCGTCGAGGCGGCGCTTGAGGGCGGCGTCAACCGGTTTTCTCTCGGCATTCAGACCTTCAGCACCGAGATTCGCCGCTCCATGATGAGGGTCGACGCCCGCGACGACATGATTCGCCGTCTGGAGGCGATCGGCAGCTACGACGAAGCCGCGCTGGTGATCGACCTCATCTACGGCTTCCCCGGCCAGACGATGGAGGTGTGGGAGTCGGATCTGCGCACGGCGGCGGGCCTTCGCCTGGACGGCGTCGACTGCTATCAGCTCAACGTCTTTGAGAAGTCGCCGCTCGCGCGCCGCATTGCCGCGGGCAAGCTGCCGCCCGCGGCCGATGCGGCCATGAAGGCCGACATGTTTGCGCGCTCGGTCGAGTTCTTCACGCATGAGAACTGGCGCCGGCTCTCCAACAATCATTGGGGCCGCACGCACCGGGAGCGCAACATCTACAACGAGCTCGGGAAGTCTTCCGTCGACTGCCTCGCCTTCGGCTGCGGCGCGGGCGGCCGCCTTTCCGGGCATGCCTTCATGCTCGAGCGCTCGCTCGAGCGCTATGCCGCGCGGGTGCAGGCGGGCGAAAAGCCCGTGCAGTTCATGACCCGCCCGGGGCCGCACTGGACGCTGCTGCGGGAAATCTCCGCGGCGATGGAAAGCGGCGCCGTCTCGCTCGAGAAGCTCGGCGCGCCGTTCGGCCTGCCGCTTGAAGCGCTGGCGAAGCCCGTCGTCGACCAATGGGTCGAGGCGGGCCTGCTCGAGCGGCACGGCCGGCACCTCATTCAAACCGTTCCGGGCCAGTACTGGCACGTGACGCTCGCGCAGCTCCTCGTCCGCTGGATCGAGAGCCGCCTGCCCAAGATCATGCCCGCGGCTGCCTGCTGAGGCGGCATTCGGTCGAATCGCTTTTTCAACCCTCTGCAATTCACTGCCATGAAAACACGCAAACTCTTCAAGGCAACCGCCGTCTCTGCTGCCGTTGCGGCGCTTTCATCCCCTGTTTTTTCTGGAGAATCCATCCAGACTGAAGCCGTGCACGTGACGGCGTCCCGCGTCGAGCAGGAGCTGATGGACGTGCCGATGTCGGTGTCCGTGCTGACGCAAAAAGACATAGAGCGCTCCTCGGCCCAGACGGTCGGCGATCTGTTGAAGGACGTCCCCGGCGTCAAAGTCATGAATGACGGCAGCCAGGGCATGAAGCGCGTCATGATCCGCGGCGAGGACGCCTTCCGCACGCTCGTTCTCATTGACGGACAGCGGGTGTCGGAGCACAAGTCCATGTCCGGCGCGCCCATGCTCGTGAGCCTCTCCGACATCGAGCGCATCGAGGTCATCAAGGGGCCAGCGTCCGTGCTCTACGGCTCGGACGCCATCGGCGGCGTGGTCAACATCATTACGAAGAAGCCCGGCGCCCAGACCTTCGGCGGCCAGGTCTCCGGCGGCATGAATTCGTCCAATGCCGGCCGGTCGCTCAGCGGGTCTGTCTACGGCGCCTTCAACGGCTTTGAATACCGCCTCTCCGGCGACGTGGAGCGCGCGGACAACCTGAAGACGCCGGCGGGCGAGATTCCCAACACGGACTTCACGTCCCGATCCGCGTCAGCGTATTTGGCCTACAACTTCACGGAGAGCGTCAAGGCCGGCATCAACCTGCAGATGTTCGACCTCGACTTCAATACGGGGCTGCTGCCCTCCGACATGGGACGCTACCAGGACTTTGCCGTGGAAGTGCCGCAGTGGAAGCGCTCGAAGGCCGCCGCGTTCCTTGAAGCCCGCGAGCTCACCGATTCGCTCGTTCGGCTGCGGGCGGACGCCTTCTTTCAGCGCAGCGACAAGGCCATGCACAACCGAGTCTACGTGGCGTCGGCCTCCGGTCCCGTGCAGGTTGATCAGAAAATGGACAACTATGCCGACAACACGCTCGATCAGTACGGCTTCTCCCTGCAGACCGACTGGCAGCTCGGCGACCGCCATTATCTGATCGCGGGCTATGAGCTCAATTACGACGACCTGAGCGCGGAGACTGAAACCCATTCGCGCACGAAGGGCATGATGGGCGGGAAGCTTCTGACCAATCAGTACAAGCATTCGCTTTCTGCGAGCAGCGGCCATCAGATGATGAATGCGGTGTTCGCATCGATGGAGTCGGCGCTTCCGGCCGACGTGACGCTCACGTACGGCGCCCGCTATACCTGGGTGGAGTCCGAGGTGCAGACCCGAGAGGGGAGCCTCGTGAACAAAAGCGAGAGCGCGGGCGAGACGCCTGCTGACCCGGGAAGGCCTGAGCTCGCGGCGTCCAAAAAGGGAAGCCAGCAGGACGCCCGCGCGGTCTTCAATGTGGGGGCCGTCTGGCGCGGCATCGAGCACACGGCGCTTCGCGCTTCGTGGGCGCAGGGCTTCCGCACGCCCAATCTGATGGAGCGCTACATACCGACCGCCATGGGCGGCGGCATCGTCATCACCAATCCGGATCTGAAGCCGGAGACGTCGAACAACTTCGAAGTCGGCGTGCGCCTGACGCCCGGCCGGGCCGTTTTCGACGCCGCGCTCTTCTACAGCGATGCGGACGACTACATCACCTCGGTCGATACCGGCGGCAAGATTTTCCAGTACCGAAACGTAGCGAAGGCGAAGACGCACGGCCTCGAGCTGCAGGCGAGCTACCGCTTTGAGAGCGGCTTCGAGCCCTATGTGAGCGGTACGTGGATCCGCCGCAAGCTCGAGCAGGACGGCTACGCCACCTACGACTCCGGCACCGCCGAGCTTTCCGGACGCTACGGCGTCAAGTGGTTCGGCGAAGCGAAGGGCCTCGGCATTCATGCCGACGCCTATGCCTGCAGCCAGTCCGAAACGGCGCAGTACGCCTTTGAAGAGAAGACCCGCACGTCCTTCGGCGGCTCGACCACCTTCAATCTCACGGGCGGCGTGACGTTCGGCCCTCAGGACGCCTACAGCGTCGACGCGGGCTTCTACAACATCACGAACAAGCTCTACAAGCTCTCGGACTCCATCTATGAGGCCGGGCGCAGCTTTGGCGTGACGTTCAGCGCCAAGTTCTGACGAGTTGACTGTTCGAAGCGCGGCGCATCGTGCGATGCGCCGCATGGAACGGAGCGATTGGACAATGATGGAAAAGACCGCTTCCGCCGCCGGCCGCCGCTGGGAGGCCAGAGAGCTCGTCATGCTCGGCGTCTTCGCCGCAGCCGCCAAGCTCTCGAGCCTGCTGATTGCGCTCGCGGGCGGCGGCATGAATCCCGTGTCGCTCGTCGCGAAGAACCTCGTCTTCACGACGCTGCTGATCGTGCTCTTCACGAAGGTGCCCAAGGCCGGGACGCTGCTGCTCTTCACGGTCGTGAGCATGCTGATCAGCGTGCTGCTCCTCGGCGGCAGCCTTTCGCTGCTGCCGGCGGCGCTTTTCGGCGCGCTCCTCGGCGAAGCGGCCGTCTGGGCGTCGGGCGGCTACCGCAGGGCCTGGGCGCCCTGGGTGGCGGCCGGCGTCTACGACTTCGCGAGCAAGGGGCTGAGCCTCGGCGCGTCGTACCTCTTCATGCGCGAAAGCCCGGCGCTCATGACGATGGTGGTGCCGATCGTGGCGATCGGCTATGCCGGGTCGCTGCTCGGCCTCTGGGCGGGCTGGAAAACCGTGGGGGAGCTTAAGCATGCGGGCTTTGTTCGCTAAGAAGGCCGCGCAGACGAGCCTCCTCGGCCGCCTCGACGCGAGAACGAAGCTCGCGCTCACGGCGCTCGCCGCGGTGCTCGCCGTCGCGTCGAGCAGCGCAGCGGCGCAGGGCGTGCTTTTTCTCATGACGCTTGCCTATGCGCTTCTCCTGAAGCGTCCGGCGATGCTCGCGCTGCTTTATGCGCTGATGGCGGCGATGATGCTTCTCGCCTTCGGCTGCGCGCTCGTCCTCGATCAGTTCATGCCGGGGCTGAGCGGGCTCTCCGTCAAGTCGCTCGTCATTCCCTTCATGCGGGGCGCCTCCATGATGAATGTCGTCATGGCGCTCGCGCTCACGACCCGCATCGAGGATGTGCTCGCGACGCTCGAGCGCCTGCGGCTGCCCTTCGCCGTCTTTCTGCCGGCGGCGGTGATGCTGCGCTTCATCCCGACCTTTGCGAACGACCTCCGCCAGATCTGGGAGACGCTTCGCATTCGGGGCTGGCCGATGGGGCCGAAGATGCTCGCGCTGCGGCCGCTTCTCTCCGTGCGGCTGCTGCTGGTCCCGGTGCTCTTCCGCGCGCTCAAGTCCTCGGAATCGCTCGGCATTGCCGCGGAGCTCAAGGGGCTCGGGACGGCCGAGCGCACGACGCCTCCGGCCTCGAAGGCGCTCTCGCGCCTCGACCGCTGCGCGCTGATCCTGGCAGCGCTGACGGCGCTCCTCACGGGACTCGCCGAAGCGTTTCTGAGCCAGGCCTTCATGGCGGGATCGGCCGTCATGATGCCCTGAACGGCTTTTTTGAATTCTTCTGCTGCCCCCAAGGGAGCCAGCCATGCCTCGCATTGAACTGAAAGACGTCGCCTACACCTATCCTCATGCGGACCGGCCTGCGGTCCGCGGCCTCAGCCTCACGGTCGAAGCCGGAGAGCTCAAGCTCGTCACCGGCCCCTCGGGCTGCGGCAAGACGACGCTCATGCGCCTTGTGAACGGCCTCGCGCCGCAGGTTCTCGGCGGCGCGCTCAATGGCGAAGTGCGCGTCGACGGGCTCGATGCCTCGGCCGTGTCCGTGGCTGAGCTTTCCGAGCACATCGGCACGCTCTTTCAGGATCCTGAGGAGCAGTTCTTCGCACTCAGCGTCGGCGACGAGCTCGCCTTTGCGCTCAAGAGCCGCGGAATGCCGCCCGAGCAGATTGAAGAGCGGGTTTCGAGCGCGGCCGAGCGTCTCGGGATCGCGCATCTTCTCGGACAGGACATTCATGCGCTCTCGGAGGGGCAGAAGCAGAAGGTGGGGCTTGCCGCCATTCTGGCGCTCGGTCCCGATGCCTTCATTCTCGACGAGCCGACGGCCAATCTCGATCCGGAGGCGGCCGCGTCGCTCGCCGAGCTCCTGGGCGAACTCAAGCGCGCGGGCGCGGCCATTCTCGTGGTGGATCACCGGCTCTACTGGCTTAAGGACTTGGCCGACGAAGTGCTCGTGATGCGCGGCGGCGAAATTTGCCGGCGCGGCCCCTTCTCCATGCTTGAAGACGACCGCCTGCGGGCGGACTTCGGCCTGCGGCGCGCCGAAGTCGACGATCCGCGCCGGCGGCTGCCTCGAATTGCCGTCGGCGCTCCGGGCGAAGCGCCGGCTGCGGCCGATGCGCCTGCGCGCTTCAGCGCGCAGGACATGACGTTCGCCTATCCCGGCGGGGCGCCGCTTTTTTCGGCCGTGAGCTTTGCCGTGCCGAGCGGCCTCACGGCGCTCATCGGCGGCAACGGCGCCGGCAAGACCACGATGGCCCGCATTCTCACGGGGCTCGAGCGGGCGGAGGGCGCCTTCAGGCTCGGCGGCAAGCCGGTCGGCCGCGAAGGGCTGATGCCGTCGGCCGGCCTCGTGCTGCAGAACGCCGATCATCAGCTGCAGATGCGCACGGTGCGCGAAGAGGTTGAGGGCGCGCTGCGGGCGGCCAAGCTCAGCGCAGTCCATGCCGAGCGGATCAGCGGACTTCTCGCGTCGCTCAATCTCCTGCCGCTTGCGCATCGCCATCCGCAAAGCCTTTCTGGCGGCGAGAAGCAGCGGCTCGTCATTGCCTGCGCGCTCGTGAAGGAGCCGGCCGTTCTGATTCTGGACGAGCCGACCTCCGGACTTGACGGCGCCAACATGGCCGCCATTTCGAAGCTCTTGAAAGAGGAAGCGCAGAAGGGCCGGGCAGTTCTGCTGATCACGCACGACCTGGAGCTTCTCGACGCCTGCGAGCGCGCGCTCGACATGGCCGCCGTCGCCTCAGCGAGCCGAAGAAGCCTGGAGGCGCGGGCTCAGCCCGGCGGCTCATTCGTTTCATTTTGATTTTTTCAACTCGACCGAAGGAGCGCATTCATCATGCAGCGAATTCAGCCCACCCCTCAGCAGCAGGCCGTCATCGACGAAGTCATGGCGGCGCCTTATCCCGCCACCATCGGCACTCTCGCCGGCAAGCTCGGCCTGAGCGACTGCGATGCGGCGAGGCTTCTCCCCGAATCTGCGGCCGCCTTTGTGCCGGGCGACGCGTCGGCCCGCTTTGCCGAAGTCTGGGAGGCGCTTGCCGAGTGGGAGAAGGTCACGCTCTTCATCGTCCATGCCGGCAGCGTCTTTGAAATTGAAGGCCGGCTCTCCAAGGGCAAGATCGGGCACGGCTACTACAACATCCTCTCGAAGCATGCGGCGATCGGCGGGCACCTCAACTACCTCGACATCGGCGCCATCGCCTTTACGGCGCTGCCCTTCATGAAGCGGGAGTCGCTCGCCGTGCAGTTCTTCAGCAAGAGCGGCAGCGTCGCCTTTGCGGTCTTCGCCGGCCGGGAGGATCACCGCATCATCCCGTCGGTGCGCGAAGCGTTCTTTGCCGCCAGGGCGCGCTTTGCGGCGGATGCCGGCTGAGGAGGTCTCTCATGACGACGCATGCATGGAAGCCCCTCATCGCAGTGAGCTCCCGCACGGGCAATACGATGCGCCTCGCTCAGGCGATCCAGAGCGCCTTTCCCGGCGCAGAGCTCGTGCGCGCCGATGCGATCCCAAAGGATCTCTCGCGCTTCAATCCGGTCATGCTCGGCTTTTGGTGCGACCGCGGCATGGCGCCCGAGGAGATGAAGGCGGCGGCTCGGCGCTTCAAAGGCAAGCGGATGGCCTGCTTCGCGACGCTCGGCGGCGATCCGCAGTCGCCGCAGGCCCAGGCCTGGATGCAGGCCGTTTCGAGGGCGCTCGTCGAATCGGGCGAAGGGAACGCGCTCGAGGGCACCTTTTTATGCCGGGGCCGCATTGATCCGGCGGTCTTCGAGGCCATGGCAAAGCGGCTCTCGGCTGAGCTCCCGCCCGAGGAGGCGGCGAAGGCGCAAGCGGCGCGGGAGGCGCGCCGCCTCGCGGCCGAATCCCATCCGGATGACCGCGATCTCGCGGTGGCTGCGGCCGCCTTCCGGCAGCTCTTCCCGCTTTAGGCCGAAGCAGGGCGGCGAGCCGCCGCCCGCTCATCCCCTTCACACTGATTCCTTTCGAGGCTTTTCATGGAGATTTCCTTCGATCGGCTTGCCGGCATTTATGCGATGATCGGTCCGGCAGGCGCGGCGCTGGCTTTCGTGGCGCTCTTTGCGCTCTATCTGATTCTCTGGCAGCTCGTCTACATGACGATGGTCTGGCGCAACTTCCGGCGGGACTTCCTCGACCTGGAGCGCGGCGAGGACCGCTGCCTGCGCCATGTGGCGCCCGAGCGCGCCAATCCGCTCATTCGGATCATCTACGACATCGTGACCACGCACAGCCGGCATTCGGACGACATCCGCGCCGAAGTGAGCTATCTCTTTCACAGGAACTTCAAGCGCGTGAGCAACGCGCTCTGCTGGCTCAAGCTCATTGCCGTCATTTCGCCGCTCCTGGGCCTCTTGGGCACGGTGGGCGGCATGGTGGCGGTCTTTCAGTCCATGGCCGACGTCGCGCATGCCGATTCGGCAGTTCTCGCGTCGGGCATCTGGTCCGCGCTCCTCACGACCATCATGGGGCTCTGCATCGCCATCCCCACGCTCATGGCCTACTACTACCTGATGCTCAAGTTCCGGGGCTTCCACATCGAGGCGGTCGAGCACAGCTATCGGGCGCTCGAGGTCTGCCGCCGCCTTCAGGCGGCGCCGCAGGCTGACGCGAAGGCGGCCTGCGCCTGCGCCGCCCAGGCGCCGGGCGGAAAGGCGGCAAGATTCTCCGAGCCCTGGCAGGGCACGGTCTGAGGACGCGCTTATGAATGATCCTATGTTCGGCAGCTTTGAGGATGAGCCCCAGATCGATCTCACGCCGCTCATCGACTGCCTTTTCATGCTCATCATCTTCTTCGTGCTTACGATGAGCTTTTCGAAGCCCGTGCTCGACGTGGTGCTGCCGCAGGCCGCGCACGCCGAGGCGTCTAAGGCGGGCAGCCAGCTGCTGCTCTCCGTCAAGGCCGACGGGTCGCTCCATCTCAACGGCGAAGCGGCGACGCTCGAAAGCCTGGCGGCGGCGCTCGATGCAGAGCCCGAGCGCCTCCTCAACATTCATATGGACGAAAAGGCGCCCTTTTCGAGCTTCGTCTCCGTGCTCGATCTGGCGAAGGTCAAGCGGGCAGGGCGCTTTGTCATCAGCACGCGCGCGCCGGCGGGGTCCTGACCATGCGGCCGAATGCTTCTGAAGCGCAGTGCGCGTCCCGCTGGTCTTCGGCGGCTGTGATTGCAGCCTCTGCCGCGCTTCTCGGGGTCTGCATGACGCAGACGCTGCAGGAAGCGCTGACGGTTCTGCCGGCATCTGCAGCCGCTTCCCGCCAGACGGCCGTGGAAGTCTGGATGCTCCCGGCGGCGCAGGAAGAACAGGCGCCGGCTGAGGCGCCCGCAGCGCTAGCGCCCGCTGCCGCTCTGCCGGTGCATGCGGCAGAAGAGGGGAGCTTTGAAGCGCCGGCGGCGGCCGAACTCGAGAGTCCGCCCGCTGAAGCGCCGGCAGAGCCGCTGCCTGAACCGAAGCCTGTGCCCAAGCCGGAACCTAAGTCGGAACCCAAGCCCATCCCTGAACCTCAGCCTAAGCCGCGGCCCAAGCCTGATCCGAAGCCGAAGGCGGCGGCGCCGGCGAAGCCCCTTGAGCGCGTCAAGGCGCCCGAGCCCCCGGCGGCTGCGCCAGCTGCCGTGCAGGCGGCCGGATCGGCGGAGCCAGCCCATGAGGGGCGCTTGAGCGGGGCCAGCCAGCCTCTGCAGCAGGCGGCGCCCTCGTCCGGCGGCCGCGAAGTCGAATCCGCGGTCGCTCAGATCATGGCTGTCATTGAAGCGAACAAGACCTATCCGAGGCGGGCCCGCCAGACCGGTCAGGAAGGCGAAGTGGTGCTCGCCGTTCTCATCCGCTCCGACGGCACTGTGGAGCGGGTCGACGTGCTCGAAAAGCATGCTTCGCGGCTTCTCAACCGCGCAGCGCTTTCGGCGGCGGAGCCGCTGATCGGCGCGAAGACGCCGCTGCGGCGGGCGCTGACGCTCAAAGTGCCCGTTCGATTCGACCTCAAGGGATGAGGAGGCGATCAGCCTTCTTCTGCAAACGCATTAAAGAGAGCAAGCATACGCTTCGAATGATGACCTCGGCATGAAGAAAGCCTCCTGCAGAAGACTGCAGGAGGCTTTCTTTGAAGAGGCTCGCGAGCGCTCGGCAGCTGCCGAGCGCCGGATCAGCGCGCCGAAGCGCGCGTCATCATCAAGCCTTCTTGGCCTTCTTCTCAGCGCGTTCGGCAGCGACCGACTTCACAAAGTCGGCAATCGCCATGCCGTAGACGCCGGCCGCCGTCAGCTGAGCGCCGCCGACGTAGTTGTCGTAGAAGAGGCCGCCCGCCGCGTTGCCGCAGGCGAAGAGCCCGTCGATCGGACGGTTTTCCGTATCGAGCACCTGGCCGTTCGTATTGATGAGCGGGCCGCCGAAGGTCGCCGTCATGCCGCCCTGGAAGGGCACGATGTAGAACGGGGCCTTGTCGATCGTCGGGACGGTCGGCAGCGTATTCGGCGGCGTCATCTCCTTGGCCTTGCCGCTCTTCACGGCGTCATTGAAGGCGGAGACGGTCGCTTCGAGCGCCTTCGGGTCGATGCCCGCGGCTTTGGCGGCCTCTTCGAGCGTCTTGCCCGTGTAGACCGGCGCGCTCAGGCGCTTGTAGGACTCCCAGTCGTTCGCGAGAATCGGCAGGTCGCGCGCCTTCTGGTCGCAGACCATGTAGGCCCAGTTGTCAGGCGTCATCGCCGCAACGTCGCGCGACATCTGAACGTAGGTCTGGCCTTCGTCCGTGAAGCGCTGACCTTCCTTGTTGACGCAGATGCCGTTGTTGACGATGTTGAGCGGGTTGGCGCCCGTCGGTCCGTGAATCGGGCCGCAGTGATACTGGTCGACGTTGACGACCTTGGGCATGAAGGGCGCGGTGAGCGTGATGTTTTCGCCCGCGATGATGCGCGAGCCGCGAATCGGCATCTTGGCGCCGGCGCTGCCGATGAAGGCAGTGACGAGCTCCTGATTGGCCGAGAAGCCGCCCGTCGCCACGACGACGCCGTAGCGGGAGGCGATGTCTTCAATGCCCTTCTTCGTCTTCACGCGGACGCCGTTCGCAGCGCCCGTGCGGCGGTCGCTCGTGATCTCGATCATCTTGGTGTTGAAGCGGACTTCAACGCCGAGGCTCTGCGCCTTCTTGAGCAGGGTGAGGCAGAGCTGGGCGCCGCCCGGCTTGACGTCGCCCACGACGAGGTGCGAGCGGGTGAGCTGCGGCCAGACGAGCTTGGCGCCCGTGCTGAAGTTCACGCCGCAGAAGGAATGGAGCCACTCGAGGAGCCCCGTGCAGTCCTCGGCGACCTTGCGCGTGAGGGACGGCACAGCCTGGCCGCGCGAGACGGTCATCATGTCCTTGTAGAAGGCGTCGACGGTGTCGGGCGGAACGCCCTTGGCCTTCTGGAAGGAGGTGTTGATGCCGAGGAGGAAGCCGGCGGCGTAGATCGCATTGCCGGACGGACGGGCCATCTTTTCGACGACGAGCGGCTTGAGGCCGTTTTCGGCTGCGCGGATGGCGCAGACGAGGCCGCCGCAGCCGGCGCCCGCAATGATGAGATCGAACTTGGCGCGGGCCGGACGGGCTTCCGCTTCAGTGATGCCAGCAGCAGCGCCCGTAAAGCCGAGCGCGCCGATCGCAGCGGTCTTGAAGAAATCGCGGCGAGTTTCCTGCATGATGAAATCTCCTTTCGTGCGGCGCCTGACTGTTCGCTCGAACGCCGGGTGCCGCCGGAATAGTGCTTTTTGAGACAAGCGCCTGGCCGGGCGCTTCTCCCCGCAAGCATTATGGAAGCGCTGCGCCGAGGCGGCGCTAAGCACAATGTCGTATACGGCTTTGCTCCGAAGCAGGGGCATGCTTTCGGCGCGCAGAGGCTCGCAGCAGGAGCTTCAGGAAGACGAAGGCCGCCGGCGCTCGGCCGGCGGCCTTTCGAAAGCGGGCGCGCGGCCCGGCCGGATGCCGGACCGCTGAAGGCGCCGCCGCTAGAGCTTCACAGCGAGGGACTCGACGTCCATATGCGAAGCGATGTAGCGGATCTTCGGCTCCGTGCCGGCCGCTTTGTTGAGGACCTTCGCCTTTTCGATCAGAGGCGCGGTTTCCTTCGTGGGCTTGTCATAGTCGACGAGCGTCATGGCATGCAGGCCGCAGGCCTCCACGCAGGCGGGGAGGCGGCCTTCGGCCGTGCGGTGCGCGCAGAGCGTGCAGTGCTCGGCCTTGCCCGGCATGCGGTCGGTCCAGGAGGTCTTCGGGCGTTCTGCGAGAGGCAGCTTGCCGCCGAAGTAGTCGGCATTGGTCTTCGTGCTGAAGACCGGGACGCCGTAGGGGCAGGCCGCCTGGCAGGCGTGGCAGCCGATGCACTTCTTCTGGTCTACGACGACTTCGCCGTGCGGCCCCTTGCTGATCGCCTTCATCGGGCAGACCGGCAGGCACGCCGGCTTGTCGCAGTGCATGCAGCTCATGCGGAAGTAGCTGATGACGCGCGCCTGCGGATTCTCCTCGCGCTTGATCTTCTCCCAGAAGATGCCGGGCGCGACCTGGTTTTCCTCCTTGCAGGCGATGGCGCAGGCGAAGCAGCCCACGCACTTGTCGACGTTGACGATGATTCCGTATCTCGACATGGCGGCTCCTCCTACTCAGCCTTGACAACCTGAATGCAGACGTCGTTGAAGCACGGATAGCCCGACACCGGATCCCAGTCCTTTCTCGGGATGAGATGCTGCGTCTCCTGGTCGCCGCGCCAGCCGTACTGCGCGTCGATGAGCCCCGGCGGGCAGAGGATCGTGACGCGTGCGCGGGCGCGGACCTTGCGGTCGGTGTAGGGCGAGGTCATGTAGACCTTGTCGCCCTCCTTGATGCCGCGTGCGGCGGCGTCCTCGGGACTCATGTTGATCGTGCTCTCGGGCTCGAGCTCAAGGAGGTAGGGCTGGTCGCTGCGGGTCTTCGAGTGCGTGATGTACGGGCGGCGCGTGCCGTTGATGAGCTTGAGCGGGTAGTCCTTCGTGGGCTTGGGCGGCTCGACGTAGAAGGGCAGGCCGTTGAGGCCGTGCTTGGCCTGCACCGTGCTCACGAGCTCGATCTTGCCCGTGGGCGTGCGGAAGCCGGGCTTCCCGTCGAAGCGCAGCAGCCCCTTCTCGTGCTTTGCGGGCGTCTGCGGCGGGAAGAAGTCGAGGACGGGCAGGTTCGGCAGCCCCTTGGCGACTTCGGCGTAGCTCGTGCCCCAGCCCTTGAGGATGCTGTCGCAGGCCTTGACGGGGTCGCCGCCGAAGAAGTGCTCCGGGCCGCAGCAGGCCGTGCCGATCACGTCGGCGATCTTCCAGTCTTCCCAGGCTTCGCCGAGCGGCTTCACAGGCTTGCGCACGCTCACCTTGCGGCCGTGCGTGCCGAAGGGCGCATAGCGCTCGAAGTTCATCGCGGCCGGCAGCACGAGGTCCATGTCGTGATGCGTGTCGTCGCGGTAGAAGTAGTCCGTCGCAAACGAGAAGTCGAGCGCGCGGATCGCCGCCTTGTATTCGTCCGGATCGGGCCAGATGAGCACGTTCGTGCCGAAGCCCGCAAAGGCGCGGATGCGGCCCGCCTTCACCATTTCAGGAAGCAGGTTCGGATTGCAGAGCACCTGCATGTCGTTCCAGATCGGCGCGAAGTCGCGGTCGATGCGCTTCGCCTTCTGCTCGGGCTGATTGAACCAGTCCTGATCGATGAAGCTGCGCGTGTAGCCTTCGTCCCAGCGGATGTAGTCCTGGGGCCAGTTGGCAATGGCGTTGCCGCCGGCGTTTTCAACGTTGCCCGTGAGCGCCATCAGCAGCGAAAGCGCGCGCACGTTGTTGCAGCCGTTGTGCTGGTGCGTGATGGACTGTCCGGAAATCGACATGCCCGACGGGCCGTCGGCGAACATGCGCGCTGCCTTGATCATGAGCTCGGCCGGCACGCCCGTTTCCTTCTCCACGTATTCGGGCGTGAACTTCTCGGCGTACTTCACGACCTCTTCATAGCCCGAGCACCACTTGTCGACGAAGGGCTGGTTGACGAGGCCCTCCTTGACGAGGACGCGGATCATGCCCCAGGCCAGCGCGCCGTCCGTGCCGCCGCGCGGCTGCAGATGAATGTCGGCGAGCTCGGCCGTCTTCGTGCGGCGCACGTCGATCACGATGAGCTTCATGCCGCGGGCCTTCGCCGCCTGGAGGCCGCGCATCCAGCCGTGCGGCTTCGACCAGGCGCCGTTCTGGCCGGCAATGAGAAGGCACTTCGTCTTGGGGCCGGAGCCGCCGGCCATCTCGCCGCCGTAGGTGAGCTCCAGCGCGTGAACCATGGCGAGGTTGCAGGCGACGGAGCTTTCGCAGCAGTAATTGGGCGAGCCGAACCAGCGCGCCAGGCGCATGACCGCCGGACGCGGCTCCTTCGGGTCGCCGCAGTAGAAGAGCACGCGGTCGGCGCCGTACTTGGACTTCGTTTCCGTGAGCTTGGCCGCGATCGTCTTGATCGCTTCGTCCCAGGAGATGCGCACCCAGCCCGGGTCTTCCGAGCCCTTGGGATTCGTGCGCTTCATCGGGTAGAGCAGGCGGTTCGGGTTGTAGAGGCGCTGCAGGGTCGAGATGCCCTTCGAGCAGAGCGAATTGTTCGGGTGCTCCTTCCAATTGTGAATGGCAATCACGGTGTTGCCGCGCGCAGTGAACGAAATGCCGCACATGGGCATGTGGTTGCAGCTGTCGCAGATGGTGTAGCCGGTCCATTCCTTGTCGCCGGCAGCCTCAGCGGCCTGGGCGGTGCGGAAGAACCCCGACGCGGGCGCAGCGGCGAGGGCGAGCCCCTTGAGGAGCTCGCGTCTTGAGACGGACGCTGACATGACGGTTTCTCTCCTTCAGGATCAGGAGCCGCCCGCTGAAGGTCCCCGGTGCAGGCAGCTCTTCCATTTATTCAGGCGCTTCTTGGGGGAGCTTCCGGGGCGTCGGGCGAAGGGGCGGATGGTCAAGCCGGGATGCGGACGGCCTCTGGGGCCGAGCGGCGGCCGGCTCTCTGAAAGGCGGCTTCGCGCTGAAGCGCAGGGGAAGAGAAGCGCTTGGGTCTCGCTTTCGATTATGGGACGGATGAGGCGAGTTCAATACAAGGAAGATCCCCAATTCGGCAGAGCCCCTCCCTCACGGCCTAAGAGACGCTCAAGCTTCGCCTCATGGAGTCCTAATTCTTCTCGCGTAGTCTTGAAGACATCCAAAGAGAGACGGACCGGAGGCCAAAAGACAGACCGAAGCCCCCTCCCGCAGCCTCTCAAGCTTTTTGATGAAGGAGATGAACCATGACGAAGACGAAGAAGACGACCAAGACCACGCTGAACCGCACGATCGGCGCTGCCGTCGCCGCACTCCTCCTCGCCTTCGGCGCCGGCACGGCGCTTGCAGCCGGTCCCTCGGGCTTTGCTGCCGGAGAGTCCGGCGCGCCGCAGGGCTTTGGGCCGACGGCGCCCTCGACGGTGGCGCAGGTGCTTGAAAACGGGCAGGACGATCAGCACGTCGTGCTGCAGGGCAAGTTCACGAAGCACATTCGCGGCGAGCGCTATGAGTTTGTCGACGCGTCGGGGAAGTCGATCACGGCCGAGCTCGACAATGACCGGGACTGGTCGATGATCGTGAAGGATCAGCCGGTGGAGATCTTCGCCGAGGTCGACCGCGACTGGAACAGCATTGAGCTCGACGTCAAGTCGGCCCGCGCGATGAAGTAGGCGCAGGCGCTTAAATGAAATAGGCGGCGCTCCGGAAACGGGGCGCCGCCTCAGCGCTGGCATGACAAAAGCGGCTCGGCGAATGAAGCCGAGCCGCTGAATGCCTCGCCCTTTAGAGGACAAGGGCTTCTTTAGTAGGCGTCAAAGTATTTCTGGATCTCTTCGACATCCGACGTCTTCGTCAGCGCAAGCTGCAGAAGAACGCGGGCTTTCTGCGGATTGAGCGAGCCGGCGGCGATCCAGCCCATCTTCTTGTCGTCCACTTCGGCGTCTTTCGTCGTGGCGCCCGTCGGAACGCGCGAGGAGCGCACCACGGCGACGCCGTTCTTGGCCGCCTTTTCGAGGACCGGCCAAATGGCTTTGTGAATGTTGCCGTTGCCTACGCCGGCGCTCACGATGCCTTTGTAGCCGGCTTTGACCAGCGCTTCAGCCTGAACGCCTTCGACGCCGGCATGGTTGTAGACAATCCCGACCTTCGGGAGCGCGTCAAGCTTGGCGACGTCGCCGAAGGGCGCTTCCTTCTGCGCGCGAAGGCCGACGGCTTCGTATTCGATCTTGTCATTGAAGATGGTGCCGACCTTGCCGAAGTTCGCGGCCTGGAACGTTTCGGGCTGCACGGTGTTGGTCTTGATGACTTCGCGCGCGCCGACGATGTAGTTGTCCATGGCGACGACGACGCCTTGCTTGGCCGTTTCCTTGTCGGCAGCAGCGAGCACGGCGTTGTAGAGATTGCGCGGGCCGTCAGCCGAGAGTCCCGTCGAGGGCAGCATGGCGCCGACCATGACGACGGGCTTCTTGCAGACATTCGTCAGCTGCAGGAAGTAGGCGGTTTCTTCCATCGTGTCCGTGCCGTGCGTAATGACGAAGCCGTCATATTTGCCGCAGTCGCTCTGGAGCGTCTTGGCGAGCTTGAGCCACACGTCGTCCGACATGTCCTGCGAGCCGATGTTCGTCACCTGAATCGGCGTGACGTTGGCGATTTTGGCTAATTCCGGAACCGCTGCAACCAGATGGTTGACAGACACCTGACCGGATGTGTAGGCCGAGCCGGTCGATGAAGCGCCTGCGCCGGCAATGGTGCCGCCCGTTGCAAGCACTGCGATGTTCGGCAGCGTCGCCGCCATGGCAAAGCCGCTCGCAGCGGCGAGAGCGACGGTCAAAAGGGCATGCTTGATTCGCATCGTGTTGGTCTCCTCATTTGGTGGCATGGTGCGAAAGGGCGGCTCCAAGCATCGCCGCCAAGCAGACGGCCCGGCAGCTCGGCTCTGGCCGGCAGGCCAGTGGTCTCAGCCGAGAATGGGGCATTTGCAGGAAAGGAAAGCGGTGTTTGAAAGCTGCATTCGCTTTTTGTTAGGCCGATAAGAAAAGCATTGGATGTCAATCCATTTTTCTTATGTTCGACGGAACACGGCAAAGTCTACGCACCCGCTTGAAATTACGCTGTAGCAATTACTCTGATTGACTTCGGTCAATTTATATGAGAGGCATGTTGCATGCTGTACTTTGTGAACGATGCGGCGCGAGGCAGACAGTCGACAGTTTGGGCGGTGAGCATCGCCGAGGCTCTTCGATTCCAAAGGCGGCCAAGCAGTTCGATGCAGGAGCGGTCAATACAATTTGGGCGCTTTTTGCATTTGTTGAGAAGGAGATCCCTGATGATCCATGCCTGGCCGGGCAGCCGCTCCTTTGAGCGCTTCAAGAGCGCGATTCTTCGCTGGAGCGGCGAGAAGTCGCCGACGCCGGATTTTCTTTTGTCGTCTTTGGACTATCAAAAGAGAAGCGGCGCCGTCGTCAAGCTTGAAGAGTTCTACATTCCTTTTGATTTCATCAACGAGAAAGCTGTTCTCATGGTGATTGGATTGACGCCGGGCAAAACGCAATGGGCCGAAGCGGTCAGGGCGGCCCAATCTGCGCTCGAGGCGGGCTGCAGCGAGGAAGAAGTCCTTCGGCGCGCCAAGCTGACTGGTGCATTTGCCAAGAAGATTCGCACCAATCTTCTCGCCATGATGGAGACGGTCGGGCTGGGACGCCTTCTCGGCGTAGAGGACATGACAACGCTCTTTGACGAGAACGCGCATCTCGTGCATTGGACATCTGCGTTTGTCGATCCGATTCTTGCTGACGGCGGAGATTTCAACGGAACGCAGGCGCCTATCAAGATGTCGAACGACTTCTTTCGCCAAAGCTTTGAAGAAGGGGTTCTGCAGGAAATCGCCGCTTGCCCGCACGCTTTGCTGCTGCCGCTTGGCAAGGTGCCGGATAAGCTTTTTGCCCAGCTGGCTGATGCAGGGAAGATCGATCGCAGCCGCGTGCTCCTCGGCATGCCGCATCCGTCCGGCGCTTCTGCTGAGCGCGTAGCCTGCTGGATCGGGACAAAAACGGAAGGCTTTTCCGCTAAAACGAATCCTGAGGACATTTTTCGCGCACGCGATGCCATGGCGAAGCAGATTGCGGGCATGGCCATCGCCGCACGTTGATGAGGAAGGATCTGAAGATGCAGCTCTTAAGGGCCCCTAGCTCCCAAGAGTTGCTAAGGCAAACGTGCTTTGACAGCCGTTTGCCTGGTCTTGATGCTGTTTGTCAACGCGGTTGCATTCATGCAACGCACACCCCTATGTTCGATTGGGGGGCACCCCGCAGTAATAAAACGGCTTGAAAATTCTTAAATAACAATGAGAGCAGGGCGTTGCCATTGTTATGTTCTGAAGAATATAGGGGTTACCCCACCCTCCCCTTGACGGGCAAATCGATAACCTCGACAGCAATTTCTCTCGAGCGCCGAACTTGAGAGAACGCTTAGTAGGTTTCGGCTCCTTTGTGAAGGGGAAAAAATGATTTTCGCGCGCACTCGTCTGGCCTGCTCCATCGCTGTGGCAGCAGCTCTGATGACTGGTTCTGCTTTTGGAGCTCTAGATGTTACAAAATCTACTATCGGCATGGATGCTGACGGTACTTTGTTGAATCCTTCCGGCATTGAAGCTACGTCAAAGGTGGAGGGCTCTACAGCCACTGTCAACATTACAGCCGACAAGGTGAACGGTGCGGCCTACGGTGTTTTTGCCAACATGGCTCACGAAACCAGCAACAACACGGATGTCTATCCGACTTCCCTCAACATCATTGTTTCCGACAGCCAATTTACGACGACGACAAGCACCAATGCTGGCGGTGCTGTGACTCTCTGGAACAGCGCCGAATGGAATGGCGGTCAGGGTCTATCGCATCAAGTCGTCAATACTGCCTTTACCGGCAGCACCGCAACAGCTATGGGCGGTGCGTTGGCGATCATGCGTTACGGCAATACCAACCAAAAGGCTGGCTCTGTTGCGGTTTCTGCTTCTACGTTTGACCATAACACCTCCAAGACTACTGGCGGCGCCATTTATGTCGAAGGCACGACTCTTTCCGTCAGCAATGGTACGCAGTTCAGTAACAATCACGCAGAAAGCTACGGCGGAGCCATTTATGTATATGGCGTTGAAACCGGTTTGACCGTCAACGGAGCTACATTTACCTCGAATTCCTCTGGCAAGAGCGGCGGCGCTATCTCGCTTTGGAGCGATGGCAAAGTTGGCGGGGATCAGCAGTTCGAGATCAAGAACGCGGTATTCAATGCCAACACCGCAGAGAGTAAGGGCGGCGCCATTGCCTGGTTGCAGACGGAGACCTCGGCTAAGGAGAAGCAGGGACTCTTTATTGCCGATTCCACTTTTACCAATAATTCGGCTGCCAATGGCGGTGCGCTCTACGCAGAAGATGCCGTTGAACTCAACGGCAACGTGTCTTTTGAACATAACACTGCATCCGCAGACGGCGGTGCTATTTATGTCAAGGGCGGAACGGAAAACGGTTCTACCTTCGGTGGCGAATTGACGCTTTCTGCCGGCGAAAATGAACTCATTCATTTTGCTGACAACACCGCCAACGGAAAGGCTAACGACATTTTCCTTTCGACAGGCTCTTCAGCGACTTTCACAGGCCAAGGCCGCATTGAACTGCTCAGCGGTCTTGCCGGTTCCGGTAGCGTAACGAGCAATGCCGCAAATGTCTATGTAGCTGATGTTACTGGCTATACGGGTGAGCTGAAGATTGCGGGCGGCGTTTTCGCAGTTGAAGCTGGCAGTTTCCTCAATACTGAGGACTACATTTTTGGCCGCGGTGCTACTGTTTCAACAAGTGGTGATGGCGAATTGAAACTGGCTGGCGTAACAAAGGCTGGAACAATTCACATTACCGATCGGAACCTTGACGCCTCTACCAACATCACCTTTGAAGATGTCTTCCTGACCGGTACGCTTGTTAATGGAAGCCTGACGATTAAGACCAACGACGCCTTTATTACGAACTCCGATTTCGGCGACGATTCGACTGAGATTCAGGCCAATTTGGCGAGTCTTTTTGCTCGCGGCGCAACGCTTCGTGAATCCGACATTCTGGAGCAGATCTCCAACAAGTTCGTTGTCGAAGGCGATACGGCGGATACGGCGGTGCTCTCCGCGGAAGGCGTAGAAGCTTTCCGTCAGGCCACGGGCGGCAGCGCGACGGCCGGCGCCTTCAACGTCGCCTATGACGCTCAGACCCAGTTCACGGACAGCATCATTCGCCACCAGCTCGGCGAGCACAACGGCTACGGCGTGTGGGCTGACGTGTACTACACCTCCAACGAAGCCAAGACGCTCTACGGCAATTCCGGCTACAAGACCGACATCTACGGCGGCGTGGTCGGCTTTGACGCGACCTTCTCCTGCGGCGCTACGGCCGGCATTGCGGTGACGGTCGGTACCGGCGATACGGATACGGTCGGCGCTCTGAAGTCTTCGCTTGATACGGATTTCTACGGCGTGTCGCTCTATACGTCAAAGGACTTCTCCGGCTTTGACGCCAAGCTCGATGTCGGCTACATGAGCTTCGACAACGACTTCGCCGGCCTCGGCGATGCCGCTGATGTGGATGCCTGGACGGCCGGCCTGCGCGGCGACTTCAAGGCTTACGAAGGCAGCGTGATGAGCATTACGCCGCATGTCGGCCTGCGCTACACGCACTTCAAGTCCGATGCCGTCGCGTTCAACGGCGAGACCTCGCTTGACGTCTTCGAAGCGCCGATCGGCGTTGCGTTCAACGGCAACTTTGAGACGAACGGCTGGAAGATCGTTCCGGCCCTCGACTTCTCGATCGTTCCGCAGCTCGGCGACACGGATGCGGGCACCGTCGACGTGATCGACAACCTCTACAACACCACGCTCGGCGTTGCGGCTACCTATCAGAACCTGACCTTCGGTCTGGATTATCGCTATGGCTTCGGCAACGAAGACCGCAGCAACAACTCCGTGAACCTCAAGGTCCGCTATCGCTTCTAACCAGATTCCGCATGCTCAGCAGTCGTTCTCTTCAAACATCCGGAACGGCTTGCTGAGCGGCGGACTCATAAGGCGTCAGCGCTGATAAACGGCCCCGTCTGCTATGCACAGCGGGGCCTATTAGTAGCTAGTCATGAGCAAAATCTACGGATTGAACTCAACCACAAATCCGGAAGCCGTGCGTCAGGTTCGGGTGCGGCCGTCGGGCGCTATATCAGACCGAAAGCGCAAGCAGGCGCTTATGCTTTTTGAAAGGGGGTTCGGCTATCGTTCGGTTGCTAATCTGCTTGGCCTCTCGGAGTACACAGTTCGCGATTGGTCGAGACAATATAAAAAAGGTGAGTTTGTGCCCAAACTCAGCCGCCGCTACTATCGGTATCCCGAATCAGTTAAAAAGCTGGTCGTCGATCTTCGCAAGGAAGGTCGGACGTGGAAGCAGATTGGAGAGCAGACCGGCGTTAATTGCACGACGGCCAGAGCATGGGTTGAACAATGGGATCATGTGAAGTCGAGACAGAAAAGGACAAGGCTTCCCTTTGACCATACTGGTGATACAGAAGATTAATAATAAGAAATTATGAGGGACTCGATTTTTACGCTTGATGCTGTGGATGAAGACTGAAATTAGATGCAAGTTGTGCTTAGGGCTGATGCGTAAAACTAAAAGATAGATCGCCTAGCTTTTCTATTTATATAAAACCTGCGTAATTAAATTTTTGATGTATTTATTTTGAGGGTTCAAATTATACCGTCATCATCTATATTTGATATTGTAAGTGGGTATGGGCTTCATTTATTGAGCTTTGTGTTTTAGGAAGGCCGGGCCATTTGTAAAAAAAGATTAGTTATTTTTTTATGCATTTTTATGAAAATCTGACAGGGTTTCTCTCTGTGTGGCGAGCAGGCTTTTTGTTATTGAATTTGTCGTGAGACGATGAAGCTAGTGTTATGCAAGAATGCATTTTTTTGTTCAACTAAAACTGATGAGTGTACAGGATTTTGGAACATTTTGATGCCGCTGTAATTGATTTCCTGAAAGGCGTTCAGCTTTATCAAAAGAGCTATTAACAAAACACTTAACGAGCATCCTTATAACTACATGTTTTCAAAGGGAAAATTGATTCATAAAATACTTTAGAGCCATATAAAGATGGCTTCAAGGAGTATTGATATGAATCGAAAATTCACTTTTAAAGCTCTCGCTGTTGCTGGTGTGATCGCTGTCGCACAGCTGAGTGCTCAGCCGAGCTTTGCGATGGGCGGTGCTTCTGGCCCTCATGTCAATTACGGCACGCAAGGGCATCTTGGTGAAGTCATTGTCAATCCCTACCGGATTGCTCCGTTAACAGCCGTTATTCGCAATGGCGGTTACGACCTTTCGAACGTTACAGTCAAGGTTCTTCCGAAACCCAATGGTGTGCCGATCGAATACAAGGTGCGCCGCGCGCGCGAAAACGAACGGCAAATCGCACAAACGCGAATGCCGTTCGC